>DAIUDO010000001.1:0-7839 GCA_036845585.1 Meiothermus sp.
TTCTTGTTACTGTCAGGTAGCAGACGAGGTGAGTGTCTTTTTGAATCCGGTATGACCCCTCACCACATCTCGCACCAAGTCGAGCAGCAGTTTGAGCAAGCGAAAACACCTCCCATCTGGGGAGGTGTTCGCGGCAAAGGATGTCGGTTTTTACTTAACGAATAGCATCTCCCGGTAGCTGGGCAGTGGCCAGTACTTGTCGGCTAGGATGCGCTCTAGAGCATCGGCAGCCTTGCGCACCTCGGCCATTGCGGGCAGCACGTTGTCGCGCATATGGTGGGCCTTCTCGTGCACCTCGTCGCCGCCCAGCTCGGCATTTTGGGCTTTGAGCTTCTCCAGGGCATCCGAGAGGGCATCGGTGGCCTCCACCACTTGCTTGACGGTGCGCTCGGCAGCGCGCGATTTCACATCGATCTCCGATAGTTCGGCCAGGTAGCTCAGGGCACCCGGCAGAATCTGGGTCTGGGCGATCCACTCGGTGGTCTCGCCCTCGATATTGACCTGCTTGAAGTAGATATCGTACATGATCTCCTGGCGGGCGTGGATCTCGCGCTCGTTGAGCACCCCCAGGCGACCAAAGAGTTTGAGGTTTTTGTCATCGGTGAAGTGTTCGATAGCATCAATGGCCGTGCGCAGGTTCAGCAGCCCACGCTTGGCGGCTTCTTTGTGCCAGGCCGCTGAGTAGCCGTCGCCATTGAAAACGATGCGCTTGTGCTGGCTATAGGTCTCCTTGATGGTCTCCAAGGCAGCCTGCTCGAAGCTCATCTTCTTCTTCATCTTGGCTTCCACCGAGTCCATCAGGGCGTCAATTGCGTCGGCCACGATGGTGTTGAGCACTGTGATGGGGAAAGAGATGCTCTGGCTGCTGCCTACCGCACGAAACTCGAATTTGTTGCCGGTGAAAGCGAAGGGCGAGGTGCGGTTGCGATCTCCAGCGTGTTTGGGCAGGGGGGGCAGCACCGGGGTGCCGAGCTCGAGGATCCCGGCCTTCCTGCCCGAACCACCCTTGCCGCTGGCCAGCCGCTCAAAAATATCGGTCAGCTGGTCGCCTAGGAAGATCGAAAGGATGGCCGGGGGGGCTTCGTTGGCCCCCAGGCGGTGGTCGTTGGAGGCCGAGGCCACACTGATACGCAGCAAGTCCTGGTGCACGTCCACAGCCTTGATGACGGCGGCACAGAAGAACAAGAATTGCAGGTTTTCGTGCGGGGTATCGCCGGGCTCCAAAAGATTGATGCCCGTATCGGTGGCCATGCTCCAGTTGCAGTGCTTGCCCGAGCCGTTAATGCCGGCAAAGGGCTTCTCGTGCAGCAGCGCAACCATTCCATAGCGACGGGCGGTGTTGCGCAGGATCTGCATGATGAGCTGCTGGTGATCGGCGGCGATGTTGGAGGGCTCAAAGATAGGCGCAATTTCGTACTGGCCGGGGGCTACCTCATTGTGGCGGGTCTTGACCGGGATGCCCAAAGCATACAGCTGGTTTTCCACATCGCTCATGAAGGAAAGTACCCGATCGGGGATGGAGCCGAAGTAGTGGTCCTCGAGCTCCTGGCCGCGCGGCGGTTTGGCCCCAAACAGCGTGCGCCCGGTCATAACCAGGTCGGGGCGGCGGTAGTAGAACTCCTCATCAATGAGGAAATACTCCTGTTCAGCTCCCAGCGTCGAGGAAACCTTGCTGGCCTCCACTCCAAAGTATTTCAGGGCCCGTTGGGCACTCTTATTGAGCGCCTCTATGGAGCGCAACAGGGGGGTTTTGAGGTCGAGGGCCTCGCCGGTCCAGCTTGCAAAAGCAGTAGGAATACACAGCGTTGCACCGTTGGAGTGACGCATGATGAAAGCTGGCGAGGTGGGGTCCCAAGCGGTGTAGCCGCGGGCCTCGAAGGTGGCTCGCAGTCCGCCAGAAGGAAAGGACGAGGCATCGGGCTCGGCCTGGATCAGCTCTTTGCCGCTGAAGGAGGCAATGGCCTTACCATCGGAGACTGGGGTGTAAAAGCTGTCGTGCTTTTCGGCAGTGTAACCGGTGAGGGGGTGGAACCAGTGGGTGTAGTGGGTAGCCCCCTTGGCCAGGGCCCATTTTTTCATGGCCAGCGCCACCGTGTCGGCGATGCTGGGATCGAGCGGGGTACCCTTCTCCATGGTGGCCTGGAGCGATTTCCAAACCGGCTTGGAAACCAGCTCGCGCAGCTCATCCATATCCAGTACATCGCTGGCGAAAACCTCACCCGCTATATCGCTGGAAACCTTACGCACGTCTTTGAATCGCCAGTTCTTGGCAGCCGAGATGACATCGAAATCGTGGTTCACATTTCCTCCATTGGGGCGGCGTCCGGTGGTAGATGGTCTCGCTTAGCTACCTGATGCATCTAACTAGCCTTGAGTCCGCACACTTGGCAACGTCCGCCTACTTGAACACATTACCATAAATTTGCAAAAGTCAATACCCTATTTGGGCTTTATGTGGTCAAATGTCAAATGTTTTGTGTACATTTTGCCAGCATAAAAGCCCGCTTCGGGCTTTCATTAATCGAACATTGACTTATCTACTATTTACATATATGCTTTTTGCATATATGCGGGCTGGCCTCGAGGAGGTCTGGATGAATCGACGCACCCCCGATGAGCAAGGCTACTTAGAAAGCTACGACGCCTCTGGGTACGAGCGACCTTCCGTGACGGTGGATGTGGCCATTCTGACCGTGCGCGAGGGACACCTGGAGGCACTGCTGGTCAAGCGCAAGGAGCACCCTTTTATGAACTACTGGAGTCTACCAGGGGGGTTCGTGCAGATGAACGAGTCGCTGGATGAAGCCGCTGCCAGGGTATTGCGGCAGAAAGCGGGCCTGGAAAGCGTAGCAGGCAACTGGAAGGCCGAAGCGTCTGACCGAAACCCAATTTATCTGGAGCAGCTGTACACCTTTGGGAATCCACAGCGCGACCCCCGTACCCGGGTCATCAGCGTGGCCTACTACGCCTTGGTAGAAGCCAGCCAAATTCGTGAGATTGCCGACGAAACCGCTTTGTTCAAGCTGCGCATCCCCGCAGATGAAAGCACGGTAGAAATCTTCGACGGCAAGCACAAAAAGTATTCCCTGGCCTTCGACCACGCCGAAATTCTGGTCACAGCCGTTAAGCGCATCCGGGGCAAGCTGGGCTACACCTCAATAGGCTTTGAACTCTTACCCGAACGCTTCACCCTGCGACAGCTACAAGCGGTATATGAGACCATACTGCAAAAGAGGCTCAACAAAGACTCCTTCCGCCGCAAGATGCTGGCCTCGAGCCTGCTCGAGGCCACCGGGGAGCTGGAAAAAGGCACCGGCTTCCGCCCCGCTGAGCTGTACCGCTTCCGGAGAGAAAGATGAAAACCGCGGTATTCATAGGGCGCTTCCAGCCGCCGCACCGGGCCCACCTGCAAACCATTCAGCATTCGCTGAGCCGCTATGCCCGGCTGGTGGTGGTGCTGGGCAGCGCGTTGTGCTACCCTACCCCCAAAAACCCCTTCAGCGCCCAAGAACGCGAGGCCATGATCCGGGCCGCTCTGAGGGAGGAAAACCCGGAACTGGAGAACCGGCTGCACTTTGTGGCGGTGCCCGACGACTACTACGACGATCCCCGCTGGTTCCGCACCGTGCGGGCTGCGGTAGAGGCCATTGCAGGCACCGATGCCGAACTCTGTATTACCGGTTACAACAAGGACGAGAGCAGCTACTACCTGCACGGCTTCGCGGGCTGGCCCTTCGAGCCCAGCGGGGTGGTGAGCCCCCTAAACGCCACCGAGGTACGGGAGAGCTACTTCTCCGGGGGCGAGGCCTGGAAGGCCATGGTGCCGGGGGCGGTGCGGCACTACCTGGAGCAGTTCGCCCAGAACCCCGAGTATGCCCGCCTGCAGGCCGAGTGGAAAACCATCCAGCACTACCGCACCCTTGATAAGCGCTACCCCTACCCCATCCTGCACGTCGCCACTGACGCGATGGTGCTGGCCCAGGGGCAGGTCTTGTTGGTCGAGCGCGGCGGATCGCTGAGCAAGGGAGCCTGGGCGCTACCGGGGGGCTACGTGGAACTCAAGGAGACGCTGTTGGAATCGGCCTTGCGGGAGTTACGTGAGGAAACGGGTCTGGAGCTACAACCCCCTTTGCTCAAGGCCACCAAAGCCTTCGACTACCCTAGCCGCAGCCTGCGCGGCCGGGTCATCAGCCACGGCCACTTTTTCGATCTGGGCGACACCCCGCCCCCGCCCGTCCGCGGCCAGGACGATGCCTCGAGGGCCTTCTGGCTCCCCTTGAGCCAACTCCTCCAGCACCAGGCCCGCTTTTTCGAGGACCACTACCAGCAGATCCGCTGGTTTTTGGAGAGAAAGGAGCCTTCATGCAACCCCTCAACCCCAGCAACCTAATCCTCAACACCGACAGCTACAAAGCCAGCCACTTCGCCCAGTTTCCCAAAGGCATGACCCATGGCTCTTGGTACATCGAAAGCCGGGGCGGCGAGTCCAACTTCGTGCGCTTTTTTGGGCTGCAGGCCTTCCTGATGGAGTACCTGGCCCCAGGGGTAAGCCCCCAGGACGTAGACGAGGCCCAGGCGGTCTTCCGGGCCCACGGCCTGCCCTTCCCCTACGAGGGCTGGATGTACATCGCCCGGGAGCTAAAAGGCCGGCTGCCCATCCGCATCCGGGCCGTGCCGGAGGGAATGGTGGTGCCGGTGCACAACCCTTTGGTCATCATTGAGAGCACCGACCCCAAGGTACCCTGGCTGCCGGGCTGGCTCGAGACCGCCCTGCTGCGGGCGGTCTGGTACCCCACCACGGTCTGCACCGTCTCCTGGGAGATCCGCAACCTGATCCGCGAATACCTGGAAAAAACCGCCGACGACCCCGAGGCCGAGCTGCCCTTCAAGCTGCACGACTTCGGCGCTCGGGGGGTGAGCAGCCTGGAGAGCGCCGGCCTGGGCGGGATGGCCCACCTGGTCAACTTCCAGGGCACCGACACCGTGACCGCCCTCATCTACGCCCGCAACTACTACGGTGCTGAGATGGCCGGCTACAGCATCCCGGCCATGGAACACAGCACCGTGACCAGCTTTGGCCTCGAGGGGGAGGCCCGGGCTTACCGGCAGATGATCGAGACCTTCAGCCAGCCGGGGGCTTTGTTCGCCATGGTGGTGGACTCCTACAACCGCGAGCAGGCCGTGGGCCAGATCATCGGCCAGGAGCTGCGCGACCTGATCGCGCGCTCCGGAGCCACCGCGGTCATCCGCCCCGACTCCGGCGACCCCCCTTACGTGGTGCTGCGCACCGTGCAGACCCTCGAGGCCCACTTCGGCGCCACCCTCAACCGGAAGGGCTACAAGGTGCTCCAGGGGGTGCGGGTCATCCAGGGCGATGGCATCAACAAGCACACCATCGGCAAGATCCTCTTCCTCCTGGAGCAGTGGGGCTACAGCGCCTCCAACGTGGCCTTCGGCATGGGCGGGGCCCTGTTGCAACACCCCCACCGCGACACCCAGAAGTTCGCCCAGAAGCTGCACCTGGTCACGGTAGACGGCCAGACCTACGGGGTGCGCAAAAGCCCCATCGACGACCGTGGCAAGGCCAGCAAGAAAGGCTACCTAGACGTCATCAAAGATGAGCGCGGCATCCGCACGGTAGAGCTGGAAGGCCCTACCCCCCACCCCCAGAGCATCCTGCAGACCGTCTTCGAAGACGGGGAGATCCTAAAGCGCTACACCTGGGAAGAGGTGCGGGCCAACGGCTAAAGGAAGGAAGTCCCCGGGCCGGCCCAGGGCAGGCCGAATAGGTGGGCCCAGGTCGCGGCCAGGTCGGCAAAGGTGGCCCGGGTGCCCAGGTCCCGGCCCGCCAGCCCCGGCCCCACCGCCAAGAGCATCCCGTACTCGCGGGTGTGGTCGGTGCCGCGGTAGGTGGGGTCGTTGCCGTGGTCGGAGACGATGAAGAGGTAGTCTTCCAGGCCCAAAGCAGCCAGCAGGGCTGGAAGACGGGCGTCGAAGTCGGCCAGGGCCTGGGCGTAGCCCTCCGGGTTGCGCCGGTGGCCGTATTTGGCGTCGAAGTCCACCAGGTTGGTGAAGACGAGGCCGGAGAAGCCCTTGCGCATCTGCTCCAGGGTGTGCGCTATGCCCTGGGCATTGTCCCCCGACTTGACCTCCCTGGTGAAGCCCCGGTGGGCGTAGATGTCGGGGATTTTGCCCACCCCCACCACCTCCAGCCCTGCGGCTTTTATCACATCCAGCACATTGGGGGGAGGCTCTAAGGCAAAGTCTTTGCGCAGGTCTTCCCGCCGGTAAAAGGCCCCCGGCTCCCCCTCAAAGGGGCGGGCGATGACCCGGGCACAGGCCAGCGGCCCCACCAGCATCTCCCGCGCCACCTTGCACCAGTGGTAGAGGGTCTCCAAGGGCACCTTGCCGATGTGCGCCGCTACCTGAAAAACCGAGTCGGCCGAGGTATACACGATGGGCCAGCCGGTGCGCAGGTGCTCCTCCCCGTAGTCGCGGATGGCCTCGGTGCCCGAGTAAGGCCGGTTGAGCAGATACCCCTCTACACCGATACGCTTGCAGTAAGCCGCCAGAAAATCCTGTGGATAACCCTGGGGAAAAACCTGAAAGGCGTTGTCCAGGTGAATTCCCACAAACTCCCAGTGCCCGGTGGAGGTGTCTTTACCAGGGTTGACCTCCACCATCCGGCCAAAAGCCCCTTTGGACTCGGCCACCTGGGGCAGGGTGTGCACCCCCGGTACGTGGCCCAGCCCCAGCGCAGCCAGGTTGGGCAGCTCAATTCCGGTCTTGAGCACGGTGTGGTCGAGGGTATCGGCCCCCTCGTCACCAAAGGTATGAGCATCCGGCAGGTAGCCCAGCCCCACCGAGTCCAGCACGATGGTGGTGATCTTCATGCCCCAAAGCATACCGGGCGTCCAGGGCATGGGGGGTAAGGCCAGGTGCCAACGCCATCCTCAAAGCGCTGAAGTAAGATAGGGGCGGTCGAGGTGGTTCATGGCGGTAACTTCTCCAGCGCGAATTCCTGACACATCCCTGCAACAGCTGCTAAAGCTTTTCGGCATCGCCCTGAAACCGCTTTACTGGTGGTACGAAAAACGCGTAGAGGCCGAGGTACGGCAAGGCCCAGTACCGCGGCATCTGGGCCTGATCCTGGATGGCAACCGCCGCTTCGCGCGGGGGCTGGGCCTGGAACCTCACCAGGGGCATGCCTTTGGGGTACAGAAAGCCTACGAGGTTCTGGAGTGGTGCCTCGAGGTCAAAATCCCCACCGTGACCATCTGGGTCTTCTCCACCGACAACTGGAACCGCAGCCAGACCGAGGTGGAAACCCTGATGCACCTGTTCGTACAGGAGGCCCGGCGCATGGCCCAGGACCCCCGCATCCATGCCAACCAGGTGCGGGTCAAGGTGATCGGACGGCAGGACCGTTTTCCCCCCAAGGTGCTCGAGGCCTTAGAGGAACTGGAAAGAACCACCGCCCACCACAACAAAATGCTTCTGCACATCGCTATGGGCTACGGGGGGCGGGAAGAGATTGTGGATGCGGTCAAGCGGTTGTTGCTCGAGGCTGCCCGAACCGGCAAGTCGCCGGAGGAGCTGGCTGCCGAGCTGGACATGGAGCACATCTCCGAGCGGCTCTACACTGCCGGCGTGCCCGACCCCGACTTCATCATCCGCACCTCCGGCGAAATTAGGCTCTCTGGCTTCTTGCTGTGGCAAGCTGCTTACAGCGAGTATTATTTCTTTGATGCCTTCTGGCCGGCTTTCCGCAAGGTCGACTTTTTGCGGGCTGTGCGCGAATACCAGAAGCGCGAGCGGAGGTTCGGGAAGTAACCGAGT
>DAIUDO010000001.1:7939-42542 GCA_036845585.1 Meiothermus sp.
CTCCACTTGGACCCAGGCATAACCGAATCGCCGTTATGTAGGCGCTATGTCTGGCAAACCACTGGCCATGAGGCGTTCGACAAAACCGCGCAGAGCCCGGGTGCCCTGGTACAGCGATTCCGGCACGACCCATTCTTCAGGGGTGTGTGCACCACCGCCGCGGTACACACTCAGCGTAATAGCGGGGATGCCCGCTTCCACGCCTGCCGAAGCATCGGTGGAGCCGGCAGTGAACTGGGCCTCGAGGCCAGCCTCCACAAAGGCCTGGCGGGCCGCTTCCAGCATGGCCTGGGTCGCCGTCATGCCTGCCGGGCGCTCACCCAGAACTTCCATTTCCAGCCGAATGTTGAATCGGCGGGCCGCTTCCATCAGGATTTCGCGTGTCTGGAGGGTCAAGCGACCCAGTACCGAGGCTTCCAGGGCGCGCAAATCCAGCTCGAGGCCCACCTCGCGGGGGATGGCATTGATGGCCTCGCCACCCCACAGCCTGCCCACGTTCAGGCTGGTATCGCCGGGGCGCTCGAGGGCGTACATCTGGGCGAGGGCCTGCCCCAGCGCCGGCACCGGCGAGGGGGCCTCGCGGTCACCCCAGGCATGGCCTCCGGGGCCTACAAAACGCGCCCGCATCCGGTGTGAGCCCGCCGAGCGGCTCACCACACCTGGCAGGTAGCCGTCCACCGCCACCATCTGCCGGGGTTGCAGATGCTGGACCAGGTGCCGGGCGCCGCGCAGGTTGCCCAACCCCTCCTCACCCACGCTAAAGGCCACAGTACAGCCCTGAGCAACCAGTTCCGATGCTAGGGCCACCAACACGGCCACCCCCGAGGAGTTATCCCCCACCGCCGGGCCACACCAGCGGTTTTTTTCGCGTTGCAGGGGCGCAGGCACCAGCACGGTGTCGATATGGGCTACCAGCAGGGTCGGGCCGCTGCCCGCCCATACGTTGCCCAGTTCGTCGGTGTGGGGTTGGAGTCCCTGGGCCTGCAACTGCTGGCCGACCCAGGCGCCACGGGCGCCATCGCCGGCAATCTCGGCGATTTCTGCAAGCAGCATCACGGGATCGAGGGTGGTTTTGGTCGCGGGGTCGGTCATTGGGCTTGATGATACCGGCTTTGGCCCCAGTGTACAGCGGTGGGCGTTCACCCCTCGCGCAGCTAACGGCCTGATTGATTGTCGGAGCGTTGGTGGGCGGCTAACAGGTTACTGCTCGTCGCTTTTTTCTGCCAGGCCCTCGCGCAGCGCGTAGAGTGCGGCCTGGGTGCGGTTGTTCAGGTGCAGTTTCTGGAAGATGTCGCTCAGGCGGTTGCGCACGGTTTTTTCCGAGAGGGAAAGCTCGGAGGCAATCTCGAGGTTGGTGTAGCCCTGGGCTACCAGTCTCAGAATCTGCACCTCGCGCTCGGAGAGTTCGGCATGCTCTTTGGGGGTGGCTTCTTGCTTGGACTTGAAGTCCTGGATGATCTGCTCGGCCATCTCGGCATCGAGCAGAACCTCTCCCTGGTAGACCCGGCGGATAGCATCCAGCAGCTCCTTGGCGTCGGCATCCTTGAGCATGTAGCCCCGGGCTCCAGCCTTGACTGCCTCAAAGACGTAGCCATCCTGGCGGTACATGGTGAGCATGATGACCTTGCCCTGGGGCCACTCTCGGAGGATTTCCTGGGTGGCCTGGACCCCGTCCAGGCCGGGCATCTGGATGTCCATCAGGATAATATCGGGGTGGGCCTCGAGGGCGTGGCGCAGGGCCTCACGCCCGTCCTTGGCCTCGCCCATCACCTTGAAGTCGGGCTCGGCCTCCAAAAGGCTCTTGAGCCCCTGACGAAACAGTGCGTGGTCGTCGGCAAGCAAGATGCGAATCATTGCAGCGTATTGTATCGCCTCAGCCAGGGTTTTATCGAGCGAGAACGAGCATGGGAAGTGGGGGGACTGGTGGCGGAAGCTTTCCCCAAGCTGTTTAGTTGCAACGCCCAAGCCTAATTCCTATTGTTTCTATGGCTCTAAACCCTCCAAGGCCTTAAGTCTCAATTATACCGTCCGGACGGTTGACTATAAACCGGCTGGACGGTATAGTTAATTTGCGGAGTGTAAGCATGACCGAGATTAGAAACCCAGCCATAGAAGCCCGGACGCGGATTTTGCAGGCCGCTGCCAAGGTGATTCGGCAGGAGGGTGCGATGGCCCTGACGCTGGATGCAGTAGCAAAGGAAGCTGGGGTTAGCAAAGGAGGGCTGCTCTACCATTTTCCCAGCAAAGACGCGCTGGTGCGGGGATTGTTGGAATACCAGCTTGATGCATTTGAGCTGAGCCTACAAGCCAGCGGTCTGCCTTTTGCCGAGGCCTATGTGAAGCTCGGCTCCTACGATGGCTCGCAGGGTCTGCTGCTGGGCATGATGGCGGCTCTAGCCCTGAACCCCAGTTTGCTGGAAGTAGTGCGTGAGCGCTGGCAGCGCTGGTATGCCCAGATTCCTCAGAACCCTGACGTGATGGTGGCGATGCTGGCTACCGACGGCATCTTCATGGCCGATATCCTCAAGCTGGGAGTGCCAGAGGGCGAATGCAAGCGAAAAGTTTTGCGGCGGATGCTGGAACTGGCAGGTGTCTGATGGCCTGGGCCTTGTTGATTTTGTCGGGGCTCTTCGAGGTGGCCTTTACCACCCTGATGAAGCTCTCCGATGGTTTCAAGAAACCGCTCCCCACGCTGGGGTTTTTCGTTTTTGCGCCGCTGAGCCTGGGGATTCTCTCGCACGTCTTGTTGACCATCCCGGTTGGCACAGCCTACGCAGTCTGGACCGGGATTGGCGCTTTCGGCACGGCGCTGGTGGGCATTTTCTTCTTCAAAGACCCGGTGAACAGGGGGCGCTTATTCTTCCTGACCACCCTGATCCTTTCGGTGATCGGGCTGCGGGTATTCGGGGGTGCGTGATGGCCTGGGTCTATCTGGTCATTGCCGGAATCTTTGAGATAGGCTTTGCTACCAGCCTCAAGCTTTCGGAAAACTTTAGCAATTGGCCCTATACAATCAGCTTTTTCGTCTGCGGCGCTATCAGCTTTGGGCTGTTGGTGGTTGCTGCCAAGCACATCCCATTGGGCACGGCCTACGCTGTTTGGACGGGTATAGGGGCGTTTGGCACCGCGCTGGTGGGGATTCTCTTTTTTGGTGACCCCGTCACCGCGGGACGAACCGTCTTCCTGGTGCTGCTGGTAGGCTCAGTAATCGGCCTCAAACTGGTCTCGCCGGACGAAAGCAAACCCGCACCGGCCAAGGAGGTTTCGTGAACGGCTGGGCTTTGCTCCTGCTTGCAATTGTGTCGGAAGTAATCGGCTCGACGGGTCTTAAGGCTTCCCAGGGCTTTAGCAAGCTTGGGCCTTCGGTGGTGGTGGTGGTGGGCTATGCTAGCGCATTCTACTTTCTGAGCTTGGCACTCAAGACCATCCCACTCAACACCGCTTATGCGGTCTGGTCGGGTCTGGGCACGGCCCTGATTGCGCTGCTGGGCTGGCTGGTGCTCAAGGAGCCCATGAACGGGGCAATTGCCCTGGGCATTGGCTTGATCATTGTGGGGGTGGTGGTTTTGAATCTGGCCTCGAGAGCCTGATCGTTTGCGAGGGCGAGCCTTGTGCGGTCTCATCGAGCTTCAGGAAGGTAACCAGCACGCCTACCATTGGAAGGTGCAGCCCTAGCTTGGCTTGATTCGCAGGAGTAGCTAACAGCGGTGCGGCTCAAGGCTTGACTCTGGATAGCCAGGGTACATTTTGGAAGTAAACACGTTTCCCCAAGCTGACCTCATTAGCTTCGACCCCCAGTGGCCGAATTTCTCGGGGACCGGTGAGCTACATTCCCTTGGGCTGCCCGGTGGCCCCCAAAACCTGCTGCCAGAGCTCGCTTTGGGGGTCAATCTGCTTGCGTTTCTCGGTAGCCATTGCAAGAGGCACGTGGGTAAAGTGTTGGTTCCAGTAGCCGACCATCATGTTGGTACGCCCGCTCATGCCTGCGTGAACAGCATGCTGCCCCAGCGCCAGGCAGTACTCCGAGTCCACTGCGTTGGCCGGGACGCTGCGGATGATGTAGCTGGGATCGATATATTTGATGGTGGTTTCCATGCCCTTCCGGTCGAAATGTCGGGCGATGGCCTCCTTGAGGAAAAGCCCAATATCCTTGAGCTTGACGTTGCCTGAGGCATCTTTGGCGGTTTCGCCTTCGACCAAGTCCTGTCCGGCGCCTTCGGCCAGGGCAATGACCGTGTGGCGGCGGGTTCGCAGGCGCTCTTCAAGGGCTGCTAGGAATCCCTCGAGGCTGAAGGGCACCTCGGGAATCAGACAGAAATTAACATCGGCATTGGCCAGGGTGGCGTGGGCCGTGATGAAGCCGCTATGGCGTCCCATCAGCTTGACCAGCCCAATGCCGTTGTAGGCACCGCGTGCCTCGGTATGGGCGGCTTCCAAGGCCCGGGTAGCCTCCTCGACCGCCGTGGCCACGCCAAAGCTGCGCTCGATCCATTCAATGTCGTTGTCGATGGTTTTGGGAATCCCGATCACGCTGATGGGCAGGTTGCGCATGTGCAGCTCCTGGGCCAAAGCCGAGGCACCGCGCAGGGTGCCGTCTCCACCCACCGCAAACAAAATCCGCACACCCAGTTGCACCAGGCGTTCAATCATGTCTCCGGGTTCCTGGGGGCCTCTCGAGGAACCTAGCAGGGTTCCGCCGTCGTCGTGGATGTCTTGCACCACTTCTGGGGTCAGGATTAAGGGTTCGATCCCCTGGCTGGCTGCCAGTCCAGCGTAGCCGTAGCGGAACCCATAAATGCGCCCCACGCCATAGCTGTAGCTGAGGGTCATCACCACCGAGCGAATCACGTCGTTCAGGCCGGGACACAGCCCGCCGCAGGTCACGATGCCGCAAGCAATTTCTGCTGGATTAAAAAAAATCATGCGGCGGGGGCCAGCCAGCTCGAAGGTCGCAGGCGGGTCTTGCAACTCATCCAGCATCGAGGCCAGCAACACCCCGCTGCCGTCCTCCACGAAGACATCTCGCTGGCTTTGCAGAGGGCTCTGGAAGCGGGCTGGGCCCAAGATGGGAATTTGGGTGTTGGGAGAACCTTTTTGCACAAAGGCTATCTTATCCGTAGGTAGGAAACAGGGGACTAGGGTCTTTGGCTCTTGAGCAGCCAGTCATACCGGATTCAATAAAGATATTCATCCAAAGCAATACCTTCAGAGGCACGGTTGCGCCGCGTGCGGGTACCCAGAATCCTCAAGCACACCCCGCCCCTCCCTACGGTCGGCGAAGAAAACGACGCCCTTCCAAGGTGCGGTATCGCCTTCCGATAGCGCTATAGACCGGTATCGCGTTCCAATGATGCAATAAATCGGTATCCCAGTCTGCTACGCGGATCACTTCGGTCGGTCACCTCTGCGCCGCGCCCTGGCGCGTCGCGGGCAAGGCGAGGCCACCACCCGGTGACGCACTAACCGAGTCTGGCATTAGGTTTCGGCTCTAGAGGTGAATTGTACACTTCCTTGACGCAATAAACCCATGTCCCTGGCGGGCCCATCGGGCAAGGTGTAGCCTGAAACCATGAGCCATCCCAGCTCAAAAGCGAGCCTAGAGGTTTTGCTGGTCGACGACCACGCCGTGGTGCGCCAGGGGCTCCGAATGTTTCTGGCTACCGACGAGGGGTTGCACGTGGTGGGCGAGGCTGAAAACGGCCAGGAAGCCCTCGAGCAAGTAGTCCGGTTGCGGCCGGATGTGGTCTTGATGGACCTGCTGATGCCGGTGATGGACGGGGTAAGCGCCACACGCCAGATTAAAGCGCGCTTTCCCGAGGTGGAGGTCATTGCCCTGACCAGCGTACTGGAAGATCAATGGGTGGTCGAAGCCATGCACGCGGGGGCCTCTGGATTTTTGCTCAAAGATACCCACCCCGAAGAACTGGTGGAGGCGATCCACGCCGCAGGGCGGGGCGAGGTGCGGCTGCACCCCGAGGCTGCCAAGCGGCTCGCCCGGGAGGTGCGCACCCCGGAAATGCGCGAAGCCCTGACCCCCAGGGAAACTGAAATTTTGCGCTTGCTGGGGCGAGGGATGTCCAACAAACGTATCGCCCAGCAGCTCGAGCTTTCCGAGCTGACCGTCAAAACCCATGTCTCTAACCTGCTTTCCAAACTGGGCCTGTCCTCGCGCACCCAGGCAGCCCTGTTTGCTATCAAGGAGGGGCTGATCGGGCTTGAGTGATTTTCTGCACCAGCTCGACTCCAAGATCCTGGCGGGGTTTTTAGAGGCTACCCGCGATGCCATCCTGATTGCCTCCACAGACCGCCGGCTGGTCTATGCCAACTGCGCTGCCCAGGATTTGCTGGGCTACAGCCTGGAGGAGCTGTTGCAGATGGATGTACTCGACTGGATTGCCCCACCTTACCGCGAATGGGTGGCCGAGCGCATCCGGCAGAACCGCAGCGCCGAGCCCGGCATCTACGAGATTGCCTTCGTGCGTAAGGACGGAAGCTGGCGGCATGTGCGCTATTCCATCCTGTATCTGGAGATTGGGGGGCAGGTCTACGGTGCCGCCATCGTCCACGACGTCACCGAGACCCGCCGAACCCTGCGCAGCCTGGAGGCCCTCTACCAGGCCGACGAAAAGCTCTATGCTTCGCTCGAGCTCGATCAGGTATTGCAGGCCCTGGCCGACGTCTGTGTGGACCTACTAGGGGCCGATAAGAGCTGCATCCTGATCTGGGATGATGCCCGCCGGCATCTGACAACGCGGGCCCAGCGGGGGTTCACCGCGCACTTTGTTCAGGTTATGAACGAGTATTCCGGGCGCGGCCTGATAGCCCACGTGGCCCGCAGCGGCGAGACGGTGGTGGTGCAGGACACCCACCAGGACACCCGCGTGGCCCGCGAGATCACCGACCTCGAGGGCATCCGGGCCTTTATGCACATGCCCATCCGTCTCAATGGCGAGGTATTTGGGGTTTTCAGCATAAATAACCTGCACCCCAACACCCTGGGCCCCGAAGAGCAGCGGGTATACACCTCGCTGGCCCGGCGTGCCGCCATCGCCATCCGCAACGCCCGTCTCTACACCCAGGCCCAGGGAAAGGCAGCCCTGGAAGAGCGCCAAAAGCTGGCCCGAAACCTACACGACTCGGTTTCCCAGGCCATTTATGGCATCGTACTGGGGGTGCGCACCGCCAGGGCCCAACTGGCCCGCCACCCCGAACAGGCTCCTGCCGCACTGGATTTTGTGATGAGCCTGGCCGAGGCCGCCACCGCCGAGATGCGGGCCTTGATCTTCGAACTGCGCCCGGAGTCGCTCGAGCAAGAAGGACTGGTAGCGGCTCTAGCCAAACAGGCCGCAGCAGTTAGGGCACGCTCAGGTCTTCAACTCGAGATCGAGTTATGTCCCGAGCCGGCCCTGAGCCTGGAAGCCAAGGAAGCCCTCTACCGCGTAGCCCAGGAAGCCCTTCACAACACGGTCAAGCATGCCGGGGCCCACAAGGTTCACCTGTGCTTACAACAGAATGGCAGCACCGTGCGGCTCGAGGTGCGCGACGATGGGGTGGGCTTCGACCCGCAGCGCGAGTACCCCGGCCACCTGGGCCTGGTCTCGATGCGCGAGCGCATCGAGCGCCTGGGGGGTAGCTTCTGGCTGGAGAGCAGCCCCGGCGCGGGTACCACCGTGCGGGCTGTGCTCAAGCTCAACTGCTAAAGTAGTCAGTAGCGGCTTCGCAACGACTATCATCCAAACCCCGTATGCCAGATTCGGTTGGTTCGACACCGGATGGTGGTGAACAAATTGAACCTGCTCTGTTGCAAAGTGACCTCAATCCAGAAAGCCCACCAACGGTAGGCATTGTAGACCCACGCCTTGACCCAGCCATGCCCGCATCTGCGGGTGGTGCTTGCGGGACGCACCCCCTCACCCAACTTGCGCTAGAGCACCGATATAACCGTCTCGCTCTTCCAGTGTGACCCGAATAGCCCATCCAGCCTGGCCTGCCATACCCGTTCGGCCTGTGCCCTGCGCAAAGCCCCCTTCAGCACCCCACCCCACCGTACGGGTGGTATCCGTTGCAGCACCACCCTAAAAGTCAGGGTAGCGCATCTTGACAGAACGCAGGCCGCTCGTAAGGGTGCATCGCTTGGGGCTACTGGGGTGGCTGTACCCGGGAAAGACCGCATCCGGGCCACATGCAGGTGCAGGCCCTCCCGTGACCCTGTGCTGGGCTTCTTGCGCATCACTATCGCAGGCCTTGCAACAGAGCATTTTGCATCCGGTATCACTTAGGTGGGTGCAAAGCAACCAGGCCCGTCCAGGCACGGAGGGAGCGATAAGATACCCAAAACCAGAACAGCATCAAATGCCCCAGCAACACCCAGGCCGAGACCCAGAATAGCGTCGAATCCCAGGCCCGGCCCAGCGCCAGCGTCGTGAGCGCGAAAGCCCCTAGGGGGAATACGAAACCCCACCAGCCGGGCACAAAGTGAAACTCGGCACGACGCTCTTTTATCAGCAGGGTATCCAGTAGCAACAGCAGGCTAAGCACAAACCACCAGCCCCCCAGACCCCATAGCGCCACCCCCAGCACCGGCGGGGCCGCCAGCCAGGCTTCCGGCACCAGACCTACCGCTGCACCCCCCTCGAGCCACCGCCAGGGAGCCAGAATCGCCAACCCTACCGGGGCCAGTCCAATCCAGACAGACGGCAGAAAATGGGGGCTCAGCCTTCCGTGCAGGTACAAACGCTGCAAAAAGGTGGTCAGCACGAAGACGAAGAGCAATAGCCCGACCCCCAGGAAGAGCCCGTTCCATAGCCAGAGTTCCTTATGCCAGGTCTGTGGAAAACCCGGCAATAAAAGCCCCCCTACCAGCGGAACCAGCAGGGCTGAGACCGGCGGGATGAACCAGGCGCCGCTGGCCTGCTCGAGGGTGAGCTCGAGGCGGTTGAACACCACAAAGGCCACCAGCACCCCCACAACAAAAATCAAGGGTGCGCCTACCAGATACAGCACTTGCGCCAGCGTCGTGGCGGTGGTCTCGCCCCACAAGGCCGGCCCCACCTGGGCTGAAGCAAAAGCGGCCACCAACAGGGCAATGGGCAGGGTCGGAAGCATCTGGGAGAGCAGGGGGTGGTGCAGGTCCTTGACCACCGCCTGGGGAAACCGCAGCGCTTTGACCAGCCACACGGCCAAGAGGGCCAGCAGCATAAGCAGGGTCAGCACATAAACCAGCAGGCCCAAGGGCCTGAGCCAGCCAAACTCCTGACCAAACTGCCACAAAGCCACCGAGACCACCCCGGTACCCATCACCGAGGTGAACCAGGCTGGGTTGAAAAACTGCGCGCTGGGTCGGGGCTGCGCTACCGTTGCAGGTTCCATACAGGCATCTCCTGAAAAGCCTTCCTCGGTTGCTTGAGCTCGAGGCCTCCGGAACTACCCTGCCACCGGCGTAGCGTGCTCGGCCAGGTAGCGCTCGGCCATCATCGCCGCCCGCGTTCCCGCCCCCACGCTGGTCGAAAGCTGCCGGTAGATCGGGTCGGCCACATCACCCGCCGCAAAAACCCCCGGTACCGAGGTAAAAATCTCCTCCCGCACCTCTATGTACCCATCGGGCCGCAACGCTACCAGGCCTCCTAAAAACCCGGTGTTGGGTTCGTGCCCGATGAAGATGAACACCCCATCGGTCGGGTATTCGTAGCGTTCTCCGCTCTGGAGGTTTCGCAGCCGCACCCCGCGCACCGTTTCCTCGCCCAGCACCTCTTCAACCACCGTATCCCAGATAAACTGCATCTTGGGATTGGCAAAGGCCCGGGCCTGGGCGGTCTTGTTGGCTCGCAGTTCGTTGCGCCGGTGCACCAGGGTGACCTTAGAAGCAAATTTGGTCAGGAAAAGCCCCTCCTCGACGGCGGCATCGCCCCCGCCCACCACCACCACTTCCTTGCCGCGGTAAAAAAAGCCGTCGCAGGTCGCGCAGGTCGAGACCCCGCGCCCATAGAACTTCTCTTCGCCAGGGACCCCCAGTTTCTTGGGGTTGGCCCCCGTGGCCAGGATCACGGTGCGGGCCGGGTACTCCTGCTCATAGCCCTTCACCACGAAGCCCTGGGGGGTTTTCTCCAAACCCTGCACCTCTTCCATTATGATCTCTGCACCGAAACGTTTGGCCTGCTGCACCATACGCTCGGAAAGCTCGGGCCCGCTGATGGGTTCGGGGAAGCCAGGGTAGTTCTCTACCTCTTCGGTCTGGGCAATCTGGCCCCCCGGCAGGCCCTTCTCTAGAATCACGGTCTTGAGGTTGGCCCGTCCGGTATAAATTCCTGCCGTCAGCCCTGCCGGACCCCCACCAATAATCACGACGTCGTAGGTTGTACTCATGCTGCTCCTCTCCCTCACCAGCTGCAGTATACTATACCCCCAGGGGATATATAAAGCAGGACATCTGTCCCTGCTATGATTATCACAATGGCCTGAGATGAGGGGAGACTGGCCCGCGTCGCTTTTACTGAGAGGGTTGCTGGCCCTGCTGATTGGGCTGGTCTCGAGCCAGTACGCCCTGCGCGACCCGCGCACCCAGGTGCTGCCGGTCAGCTTCCTGCCCGGCCCCGACGTGTGCCGTGCCGAACACCCAGCCCCTGCGTCCCCCAAGCATAGCCACACCTCGCAGCCCCACTGCCCCCTGTGCATCATCGGCGGGTTCAGCGACGGCGCAGTGGGGCTGCCGGAAGCACAGGGAACGCCCAGCCAGCGCTGGCTGGGGCATCCAAGCCCTGCTTATTTACCCAGGCCGTTCCTGTCCCCGGTCTTTACGCTGCAGATTCGCGGACCACCCAGCGCGGTTTGAACTGGTTTTCCCACCAAGGCGCCAACGCCAGCCGTCGCTCAGCGCCCACATGGGTTTTGTGGGTGGGAAGCCAGTCTAGGTGAAGGCACCCGGGCGGTTGCAAGGTTTCGGCCTGCCTGGGTACGTACCTGCGGCTCCAACCCTGGCCTAGATCCAGGCCTCGATTTTGAAGGCATCATTGCCGAGACCGGCCGTATCGAAGCAGCGATACCGAGATTGGCCGTGCCTGGCGGCCAGTGCCCCTGCCCCAAGGAACAAATGAATTTTCTTGGAGAGTGTTTGTGCTAATTGTTCCCCCGGCCCCCCTGCCGCCGCTGCACCCCGGACAAACGGTGGTGCTCGAGGCCGGCATGCACCAAGGCCCCTGGACCATTACCACCCCAGGGGTGCGGCTGGTGGCCCGACCGGGCGCCGTGCTGGATGGCGGCGGGCGGGGCAGCGCCCTGCAGCTTTCCGCCGAGGGCATTGTGGTGGAGGGGCTACGCATTCAAAACACCGGACCAGGAGACGATTTTTATGAGCCCGACGCAGCCGTCTGGCTATGGAAGTGCAAGGCATGTCGCCTGGAAGGCCTCGAGGGTACGGGTCTTACCAGCGCGGTGCGCCTCGAGCAGTCGCCGGGCGCCCAGGTGCTACGCAGCCGGTTTACCGGAAACGGGCGGGCCCCCGGCATCACCGCCTTCCGCAGCGACGATGTGCACATCGTCGGCAACACCCTGGAGGGCTTTCTGGACAACCTCTACGTCGAGTACGGCGAGCGTCTGCAGGTCAGGGACAACCGCTCGAGCGGGGCCGGGCGCTATGGGCTGCACCTGATGTTCACGTACCGGGCCGAACTGAGCGGCAACCACACCCACCGCAACCGGGTGGGTTCGGCCCTCATGCACGGTGCCGAGAACCGGGTACTACACAACATCTTCGCCGACGAGGTCGGCCCCTTGCGCTACGGGCTGCTGCTGCAAGAGGAGTGGAAGAGCAAGGTAAAAGGCAACCGCTTTGCCGGCAACACCATCGGGCTGCTCTCGCTGGACAGCCGCGAGACCCGGCTGGCCCACAACCGCTTCGAGGGCAACGGCACCGCGCTGCTCTTTGCCCGCGACAGCGACCAGAACACCCTCTGGGCCGAGGCCAACACCTTTGCGGGCAACCTCTACGACCTGGCCGTGGACGACCCCAAGGCCCAGGTGCACCTGCGGGGCAACGCCTTCGACCGGGCCAGCCCCCTGCCCATCCCCTATCTGCCCTCCTCGAGCTTCGCCCTGCTGGCCACCCGCCAGCCCGACCTGAGCCTGCTGGCCCTCTCCCCAGGGGTACTGCTGTGGGAGGCTGCCGAGGCCCGGGTGCCCGGCCTGCGCCTGCTCGCGCTGGCCGACGCCGAGGCCCGACCGACCCCCAGACCCCAGACCACACCCAACCCTTCGCTGTGGGGACTGGCCTTGCTGAGCCTGCTGGGAGCCCTATGGTTGAGGTGGTAGAACTTTACAAGAAAGGCCGTCTGAACGGGGTGAACCTGCGGCTCGAGGGGGGCAGCCTGGCCCTCTTGGGCCCCAACGGGGCCGGTAAAAGCACCTTGCTGGGCGTACTGGCCGGGCGACTGCAAGCCGATCGCGGTTCGGTACGGCTCTTCGGCCACCTCCCCCGCAGCCCGGAGGCCGCCCGGCGGCGGGCCTACATTCCCCAACAGATTGCCTTTCCACCCACGCTGCGGGTAGCCGAGGTGCTGCAAACAGCCCAGAAGCTCAAACAAGCCACCCTCGAGGAAAAAGCCGAGGCCGCCTGGCGCATGGGCCTCGAGGCCCATCTAAAGCGCCCGGTAGCCCAGCTCTCGGGGGGTTGGCGGCAACGGCTGGCCCTGGCTGCGGGGCTGATGGGCTCCCCGGAACTCTGGCTGCTGGACGAGCCAGCCGCCGCGCTCGACGCCGAAGGTCTGGCGCGCCTGCAAAGCTGGCTGTTGGCCCACCTCGGTACCGGTGGAATGGTGGTTTTATCGGCCCACCGACAAGAAGAAGTCTCGCGCCTGGCCGAGCGCTATGTGCGTCTGGAACACGGCCAGGTAATCGATCAAGGAATCCTGGAGAACAACCATGTCAAAGAACCGTCGTGAGGTAGTGAAGATGCTTTCGGCCTTAGGGCTCTCTGGCGCCCTCGGCCCGGTGCTGGCCCAGCACATGCAGATGCCCGCCCCCTCGGGTGTAGGCCCCGACATGATCGCGGCCAAGAGCATCCCCTGGGACGAGGGGAAGTGCGAGTTTTGCGAGATGCCCCTCAAGACCCCGGCCCCTGGGGCCTGGCAGGGCCGCACCTTCAGCCCGGGCTTCTTCGAACAGACCTACAGCCAGATTGCCCTCAAGGAGCCGCAGAAGGGCCGGGAGGCTCTGCACTTCGAGTCCATTGCCTGCATGGTCAACTACGCCTACGTCTATGGCCTGAGGGACGGGGTGAGCACCACCTTCTACGTGGCCGACCGGGGGGCCTACGATCCGGCCAGGGGCCCTGCTGCGGTGAACCTGATCCCGGCTCGCCAGGCAGTCTACCTGTGGGGCGAGAAGCGCGGCTGGGTGGTGATGGATGCCAAGATCGCGGCCTTCCGCAGCGCCGAGGCGGCCATGGCCTTCGCCCGGGCCAACCCCGACCTGGGCCGCACCCGGGTGCTGGACTGGCAGACCCTCCTCGATCTGGCCCCTCTGCCGGAGATGAATCTGGTGAGCCTGCTGGCCAGACACGCGGGTCTGCTCAAGTAGAGCACTGCTTGGGCCGGGGCGTCTTACCCCGGCCCTCCCCTCGAGGTTTTGCATGAACCGACGCAAGCTGCTCAAAGGATTGCTGGCCCTGCCGCTGGGCTGGGGGTTGTTGCAGCCGGCCCTGGCCGCCCCCAGGGCCCTACGGGTAGGGGTGGATGTCTGCCCGTTCTGCAACATGACCATCCTGGACGCCCGCTACGCCGCCCAGATGATCACCACCACCGGCAAGGTCTATGCCTACGACGACGTGGGCTGCCTGCTCGATCATCTGCTGGGTTACGGTGGGCCCAAAGCCACGCCGAAAGAACTCTATGTGGCCGACTATACCGCCTCGGAGCGCAAGCAGGCCCGTTTGCTGCCGGTGAACCAGGCGGTCTTTCTCTTTAGCGAGCGCATCCGCACCCCCATGGGGGTCGGGCTGCTGGCCTTCAGCGGCCCTGCCGCAGTGGAAGCCTACCTGCGCGAGCGGCCCCAGCACCAGGGCTCGATCCTGCGCTGGAACGAGGTGGTTACGCGGGGACGCCAGCAGGCCTGGGTGCCGGGCTATGGTAGGTAGCTGTGGAAGCCATGCTCGGACTCTATGCCAAAGCGGTGCTGCGCAACCCCTGGGCGCTGGCTCCGGCGCTGCTGCTGCCCCTCCTGGCCGTGGCCTTCGCTGGGCGTGGGGAGGCCGTGGCGGTGGTCTCGCTGTTTGCTTCGCTCTCGCTGCTGTTGCCGCCGCTGGTGCTGGCTCTTTCGGCCCCTTTGCTGGCTGCCCGGGAGGACTGGGCCTTCTGGGCCGGGATGCCCCGTTCGCCCGCAGGGCTCTACCTGGGCGGCGTGCTGGGGGTGGGGCTGGGCCTCTCCCTACCGCTGCTGGCCGGACTGGCCCTGGCGGCGGGCACTCTGGGGCTGGGCCTTAAGGCCGCCGGGCTTCTGGCCTTCAGCGGGCTGGGCCTCCTGTGGCTGTGGGTGGGGCTTTCGGGCTGGGTGGCGGCGGGCCTCGAGCCCTCCCGGGCCCTGGGCCTGGGGCTTCTGCTCTGGGGGCTGCTGGTGCTGGCCTACGACCCCCTGGTGGTAGGGCTGGCGGTGGCGCTGCGCGACTACCCCCTGGAGGGGCTGGTACTGCCGGCGGTCTTGCTCAACCCGCTGGAGCTTTTTCGAGTGGGTCTTTTGTACGCGCTGGAAGCCCCCGTACTGGTGGGGCCTACGGGGTATTTGCTGAAGGAGGTTCTGGGCTACACTGGGGGCCTGCTGGCGGTGGGCGTGGGTGTGCTGGCGGTGGGGATGGGTCTGGTGGGCGCGGGCTGGCGTTTTGCCCGACGCGACCGTTAGGGAGGTGCTTATGCGTTGGCTTGGTTGGTGGCTGGTATTGGGCCTGGCCTGGGCCCAGCCGGCCCTCGAGCTCAAGGAAGGCTGGGTACGGCGGGTGCCAGGCAACATCACCGCAGCCTATCTGGTGCTCTACAACCCCGGCCCTAAGCCGGTGCGCATCGTGGGGGCCAGCACCCCTGTCGCCACCCGGGTGGAGTTCCACCAGACCCTCCCTGGTGGCGCACACACCCACGACCACAGCGAGATTTCGGCCATGAAGCGGGTGGCTTTTCTGGAGGTGCCGCCGCGGGGTCGGCTCTTGGTGCTACCGGGCAAGTACCACCTGATGCTCTACGGCCTGCGGGAAAAAAACCCCCAGCCCCTCCAGGAAGGGCAGAAGGTATCTCTGACCCTGCAGCTGGAGGGGGGGACTAGCCTAACCCTCACCCTACCCGCCCAGATGCGCTAACGGCCCTTGCCCAACATACCCCCTGGGGATATACTGAGACCCGAGGGTACGTATGCTGAAGGAAACAGAACTTTTGCGCAACTGGCTGGCCTGTCGGGTGCGCGGCTTTTCGCTGTGCCGGGCCATGCCCTGGGTGGCCCTGGCGCTGCTGGGTTGGCTGGTCTGGAGGCCGCTGTGAAGCTGACCCCGGATGCTTTGTTGCTGGGGCCGCTGGCCCTGAGCTGGCCCAACCTGGCGCTGCTGCTGGGCATTCTGGTCTTCACCAGCCTGGCCGCCAGGCGGGGCCTGGAAAGCAAGGGCGGGTGGGTATTGCTGGCTGTCTTGCTGGGTGCCCGGATAGGCTATGCGCTCGAGCACCTCGAGACCTGGCCCAGCCTGGGGTCGGCCCTGCTCGGAATAGTGGACATTCGCAGTGGGGGCTGGAGTTGGCTTTGGGGCCTGGCCGGGGGCGGGGCCGTGGCGGGCATCCTGCTGCGCCAGCAAGCTACGGCGCTGCTGATTCCGGCACTGGCTGCCGGAGCTATGGCACTGCTGCCCTTGGGTATACAACAAGGGCTATCCCGACCTACCCAGAACCAAACCGGCCAGGCGCTCGATCAGACTGTGCTGATGTACCTCGAGCCGGGCCAGGCCCAGGCTGGTCAGGTGCGCTGGAGCGACCTGCCCAAACCCATGCTGGTCAATCTCTGGGCTACCTGGTGTCCCCCCTGTCGCGCCGAGATGCCGCTGCTGGCCGAGTATCAGCAGCGAGGCTATCCTATTGTGCTGCTCAATGCCGGCGAGGATGCCGGGGCCATTCGGGCCTTCTTGCAAGAGACCCGCCTTTCAGCCCGCATTTTTATGGACAGCAACCTGCAGCAGGCCTTTCAGGTTAGCGGACTGCCCACCACGCTGCTGATCGGTTCAGACGGGCAAATTCTGGCCCGTCACATGGGGCCGGTGAACCGGGCCCAGCTCGAGCAGCTTTTGAAGCAACTTAACTAGGCATCCTGCCGACGACAGTCCGGTAAACCCGACCTCGAACCGCCCCTTTGTAAGCCCCCCATGCACCAGTTTCGGCCGGTTCGGCACCAAAGCTGATTGCGAAGCCACAAGCGATACCGCCGGTCTCCAGGTAAGCCTAGTAAACTACCTACGACCAACCGCTATCGCGGGATGACCGGGGTTTCGCGGTTCATTGGAGTTGGTTGGCCCCTCCCCGCCCCCTGGTTCCCAAGGGTTTGTGTATCTATGGGGATACACGTTACCGGTGTACCGGTAGGTCAGACCAATGCCAGCTTTAGACAGCCGTCTTCGGCAGCGTGGGGCTATTCATTCCCGACCAAGCAAACTTAGGTCTAGTCGGGGACTGTCGCCCTTCAGCCCATTGTTTCAGTTGCGCGTTCTACCTTCAGGGTACCTCAGGACACGGCACCACCAAGACCGGAATCTGGCTGCGACGCACCACCCCCTCGGCAACTGAGCCCATCATCAGCTTGTCCAGCCCGGTGCGCCCGTGGGTACCCATCACCAGCAGGTCGTGCAGCAGGGCTTGTTTGACAATGGTTTCGACAGGCCGGCCCTTCACCAGCTTGGCCCGTGCGGACACCCCGGCTCGCTGGGCCTGGGTTTGCACTTGCTCTAGCATGGCCTCGGCCTGGGTTTGGGCATCTTCCTCCATCAGGCTCAGGGCCTGCGACAGCGGGAGACCTGCCCCCTGAGGGCGGGTCAGGCTACTCACCACCGACAAAAAGGTGACTTCGGCCCCCAGCACCTGGGCCAGTTGCAAACCGAAGCGGGTGGCCTGCTGGCTACACTTGCTACCATCGGTCGCAATCAGAAGTTGCTTGTACGGGGCCACCTGGCCCTTCACCGCAGACGGCGTAAAGGACTCGTGCACTACCAGCACCGGCTTGGGGCTGCGCGACAGAACCGCTTCGGCCACCGAGCCCATTACCCAGCGCCTCCAGCCGCTGCGCCCATGGGTTCCCAGAACCACCAGATCGAAGTCGGCGGCCTTCTGCACAATCACCTGCTCGGGAAGGCCCGTGGGCTGTAAGGACTTATACTCGACCCCGAGTTTCTGGGCCAGTTCAGTACCGTGCTCGAGGGCCAGCTTGCCGTGGTGCCGGTCGATATCGCGTAGCATGGTCAGGCGGGTACGCAGGCCAGGGCCGGCGGGTTCCTCGCCGGGCTCGAGCACATTCAAAAGGTCCACCTTGGCCCTCAGGGCTGCGGCCAGCTCGAGGCCTACCCGCACCGCCTTCTCGCTGCAAAGGCTGCCGTCGGTGGCAATCAGGAAACGAAGGGGTTGCTGGTTCATAGCGCCTCCTCAACCCTTGATGCAGATCAGCGGCTCGAGCCGGGCCACCTTGCGCGAAAGCCCGGCCAGGTGAGCCGCCTCCACCACCGCAGAAACGTCCTTGTAGGCCCCGGGGGCTTCCTCGGCCACCCCACGGGGCGAGGGGCTGCGCACGATGATGCCACGCTGGGCCAGTTCCTTGACCACCTCCCGCCCACGCCACTGCTTGAGGGCCTGGTGGCGCGAGAGGGCCCGCCCAGCCCCATGGCAGGAAGAGCTAAAGGAGCGCACCTCACTCTCGGCGGTACCCACCAGGATATAGGAAGCAGTGCCCATGGTGCCGCCAATCAGCACCGGCTGCCCCACCGCCTGGTAAGCCTTGGGCAGGGCCGGGTGGCCAGGGCCCAGGGCGCGGGTGGCCCCCTTGCGGTGGACATAAAGCCGCTGGGGCAGGCCTTCGACTCGGTGCTCCTCGAGCTTGGCGGTGTTGTGTGAAACGTCGTAAATCAGGCGCAAATCGGATTTGGGCAGCAGGTACGCGAAGGCCTCACGGGCCAGATGGGTCAGGATCTGGCGGTTGGCCAGGGCGCAGTTGATGGCCGCCCGCATGGCCCCCAGATAGGCCTTGCCCTCCTCCGAGCGGATGGGGGCGCAGGCCAGCTCGAGGTCGGGCAGGCAAAGGCCGTACCGGCTGGCGGCCTCTACCATGCGCCGGGCGTAGTCGGTGGCTACCTGGTGTCCTAGGCCCCGCGAACCGGAGTGGATGCTCACCACCACATCGTCCACAGCGATACCGAAGGCCTTGGCCACGGCCGGGTCGAAGATCTCGGCCACCCGCTGCACCTCGAGGTAGTGGTTGCCCGAACCCAGGGTGCCCATCTCGTCCTGCTGCCGCCGTTTGGCCTGGGCCGAGACCATCTCGGGCTGGGCACCCTCCATGCGTCCGTTCTCCTCGATGTATTCCAGGTCTTCGCGCAGACCGTAGCCCTGCCGTACCGCCCACTCAGCCCCACCCAGCAGCATGGCATCGAGCTCGTCGGGCTCGAGGTGAATCCGGCCCGTGCTACCCACCCCTGCGGGCACGTGGCGGAACAGCCCCTGGGCCAGCGCCTCCTTCACCGGCTCGATCTCCGCCACGGTCAACCCGGTGCGCAGGGTGCGCACCCCACAAGAGATGTCGAAGCCCACCCCGCCCGCCGAGACCACTCCTTCGGACTCGCTAAAAGCCGCCACCCCACCGATGGGGAAGCCATAGCCCCAGTGGGCGTCCGGCATGGCGTAGGAGGCCTGCACAATGCCCGGCAGGCTGGCTACGTTGGCCACCTGCTCGAGCACCTTGTCGTCCATCTCCCGCAGCAGCGCCTCGCTGGCATAAAGAACACCGGGCACCCGCATGGGGGGGGTGGGCATCAGCCACCATTCATAGGCCGATTTCTGCTCCAAACGGGTTGTGTCCATAAACCCCCCTCACACATCCACCACGCACTGGGCCACCCAGAGGCCCTGGGGGTTCTGGGTAACTTGCAGCTCGCTGTAGGTAGCCCCCTTGACCTCCACGGCCGGTTGGTGGCGCGCTACCTCCACCGGCTCACCCCAGGCCAGGGCGTGCAGGTGGAGCGCCCCGCCCAGGTCGGGGGGGGCCAGGTGCACCTCGAAGCGGCTGAAGAGCATCTTGCGGGTGGACATCTCAAAGATCAGCCGGTTGAGCCAGTCCACCAGCAACAAAGAAGCCCTCGGCGCCTCGCACTCGAGCTCGACCTGGTGGCTGGCCCGAACCCTGGCAGGGTCAGTGATGACCGCGGTCAGGGCCAGAGCGGCCTGTTCGAAGGCCTGGGCCAGGGTAGCCCCCACCCCCCGCACCCCCACATCGGCCTGGTGGTAGAAATGCTCCCAATAGGGCACCTGGGCTACCATAGCGTCTCCAGAATCGAGCATAGGACAGGTCTGTTACCAAAACATTACCTGGCCCCCAGCAGCGCGGCCTGTCGCAACTTCGGTCGGGTTCGTTCGCCATCGCAAGGTGACGAACCTACCGAATACGGTTTGATGCTTTGCCACCTCAATCGAAGCCCGAGCGGCACAAATAAACCCCGCCACAGCCGGCTACGCAGCCACCGGCTGGCCGATGTACAGCACGTTGTGCTCGGTGTGCAGATCAAAGACATGCACCTTGTCGGGCCGTGCCCTCAAGAGAATGGCCTCACCCACCGCTGCAGTCTCCTCGGCCTCGACCCGGGCGGTGATTCCGGCTTCCCCAGCGGTACCGATGATGATGGTCTCGGCCCCGATAGGTTCGACCAGCTTGACGGTGGTACGAATGAGGTTTTCCCTCGAGTCGGGCCGGGCCAGCTCGAGGTTCTCCGGACGAACCCCCACCCAGACCTCCTGGCCCTCGTAGCTGCGAAGTGCGGTCAGAAGCTCGCTGCGCAGGGTGATATCCATGTGGGGGCTCACCACATGGCCCTGCTGCACGGTACCTTTGAGGAAGTTCATGGCGGGCGAACCGATAAACTCGCCCACAAACTTGCTGACCGGCTTGTTGTAGAGATCGAGGGGGGTGTCTACCTGCTCGATGGCACCGCCGCGCATCACCACAATGCGGTGCCCCATGGTCATGGCCTCGATCTGGTCGTGGGTCACATAGATGGTGGTGACCCCCAGCGCCTGATGCAGTTCGGCCAGCGAGGCCCGCATCTCCACCCGCAGCTTGGCATCCAGGTTGGAAAGCGGCTCATCCATCAGGAAAACCCGAGGCTTGCGCACGATGGCCCGGCCCAGTGCCACCCGTTGTCGCTGCCCACCCGAAAGCTCGCGGGGCTTGCGGTCCAGCAGATGCCCAATTTGCAGAATCCTGGCGGCCTCCTCGACGCGCTTCTGGGTCTCGGCCCTCGAGGTGCGGCGCAGCTCGAGGCCGAAGGCCATATTGTGGTAGACGCTCATGTGGGGGTAGAGGGCGTAGTTCTGGAAGACCATGGCGATGTCGCGGTCTTTGGGGGGCACATCGTTGACCAGTTTGTCGCCAATGTAAATGTGCCCCTCGGTGGGGGTCTCGAGGCCCGCAATCATGCGCAGCACGGTGGTCTTGCCGCAGCCCGAGGGCCCTACCAGCACGATGAATTCCCTATCGCCAATGGTCAGGCTGAAATCCCTCACCGCGACCACCTTGCCAAAGCGCTTGGTGATGTGCTCGAGCACTACTTTTGCCATAACACCCCCTCCAGTTCCCAAGCTAGCCGGACAACATTACCAGGCAATTACCGGCCAGCCTGGCGTAATGCCTTGGTAATCGTCGGAACCTATCTTGAGCATCGAGGAACGCCCTGGGGTGACCCAGACCGACTGGAGGGAATCATGCGAAGCTGGGCCGTTTTCCTTTGCTTGCTCTTGCTCCCGCTGGCCTGGGCGGGGCCTGAGGCGGTGCTGGTGGTTCACGAGCAGGTGCTGGAAAAAGGCCGGGTGGTGAGCTATGTCGGAACCCAGCGCTTCCCTGTCCGGGATGAAGGGCAGTTGGATCAAATCATCCAAAAACTCAGCCGCCCGCCTCGCCCGGCCCGGTTTGTCCTGGATGCCCAGAAGGGTTGGATTGCAGTGCAGAAGCTGGGTTATCGCTTCGATGCCGAGGCGGTTCGCAAGGCCTACCGCGCTGCCCTCGAGGCGGGCAAGCGCGAGTTTGTGCTGCCCGTGCAGTTCGAACAGCCCAAGCCCAGCGTCCACGACCTGTGGCAGCGCGGCATCGTGGAGCTGGTGGGCGAAGGGCGCACCAGCTTTGCCGGTTCGTTGCCCAGCCGGATCCACAACATCTATCTGGCCACCTCCAGGTTTGAGGGGGTTCAAATTCCCCCTGGAGCTGTGTTCTCCTTCAACCGCACCCTGGGGCCGGTGACACCTGCTACCGGCTATCAAAAAGCCTGGGTCATCCGCGGCGACCAGACGGTGTGGGATGTGGGGGGCGGGGTCTGCCAGGTCTGCACGACGCTCTTTCGGGCAGCCTATTTTGCCGGTCTGCCCATTGTGGAGCGCCACCCCCACAGCTACCAGGTGGGCTACTACAAACCCACCGGCCTGGACGCCACTACTGCCCCACCCAAAGACTTGCGGTTCAAAAACGATACCCCCGGCCACTTGCTCATCCAGACCTCCATTCAGGGCGAAAACCTGATCTTCCGCTTGTTTGGCACCAAGGACCGTGAGGTCACCTGGCGGGGGCCGGTCATCCTCTGGCGCACCCCAGCCCGGCCCACCCGCTACGTTTACGATGCCAGCCTGCCGGCCGGATACCGCCGCCAGATTGACTTCGCCGCCGAGGGGGCGCTGGTACGGGTCTATCGGACGGTTCGGTTGTTGCAGGGGGAGACCCGGCAGGATGTGCTCGAGAGCCGCTACCAAGCCTGGGGTGCGGTGTATGTAGTAGGCACCCGGCGCTGAGGATTCGGTATGTGGAGCTGGCTGCAAGCCCTATCCCCCATCCAGCAAGCCCTGCTCGCCACCGGGTTCACCTGGGGCATTACCGCTCTGGGGGCGGCCACGGTTTTTGTGACCCAAACGCTCAACCTCCGCCTGCTCGATGCCTTGCTGGGTTTTGCCGGTGGGGTCATGCTGGCGGCCAGTTACTGGTCGCTCCTGGCCCCGGCCCTGGAGATGACCCAGGGGCAGTGGATTCCGGTTGCTACAGGGTTTTTGCTGGGCGGGGCCTTTGTGTGGAGCGCCGACAAAACCCTGCCCCACCTGCACCTCAAAGAGCCCACCGCGGCCGCCGAGGGTCCTAAAACCAGCTGGCACCGCAGCATCCTGCTGGTACTGGCCATCACCCTGCACAACATCCCCGAAGGGCTGGCCGTAGGGGTCGCTTTTGGCGCGGTGGCTGCCGGTATCCCGGAGGCTACCCTGGGCGGTGCTGTGGCCCTGGCCATCGGGATTGGGCTGCAAAACTTTCCCGAGGGATTGGCAGTGGCCATGCCGCTGCGACGCGAGGGGCTTTCCCCCTTGCAGAGCTTCTGGTTTGGCCAACTATCGGCTACCGTCGAAATTCCAGCCGGGGTACTGGGGGCAGCTTTTGTGTTGATTGCCCAACCCCTGCTGCCCTATGCGCTAAGTTTTGCCGCTGGAGCCATGATTTTTGTGGTGGTGGAGGAAGTGGTGCCGGAAATGTTCCAGAGCGGCAACGCCGACCTGGCAACCCTGGCTTTGATGCTGGGTTTTGTGGTGATGATGGCTTTGGACGTGGCTCTTGGGTGATATTATGCGTTCATCACGAGCAACTTATGACGGAGGTTTCAGGCTTTTACGCCGGCCATCAACAGACCCAGTTTCTCTTCGGTGGCCTCCTCGGCGGTCAGCTCGCCCACGATCTGCCCTTCGTACATGACCAGGATACGATCCGAGAGGGCCATAATCTCTCCCAGGTCGGCGCTGACCAGCAGAACCCCCACACCCCGGTCTCGAGCTTTGACAATTTGCTCGTGCACAAACTCGGTTGCTCCGATGTCGATGCCGCGGGTGGGCTGGGCAGCAATTAGGAGCCGGGGATTGCGGGAGAGCTCACGGGCCACGATGATTTTCTGGGCGTTGCCCCCCGAGAAGCGGTTGGCGCTGAGGGTGGTGGAGCGGGGCCGGATATCAAACGCCTCGATGCGCTGCAGAGCGTTGTGTTCAATTGCGGTTTGGTCTAGAAACCCCATGGGTCCGGTGTAGGGTGGTTCGTTCTGGTCGCCCAGAAAGAGGTTCTCGGCGCAGGAAAAATCCAAGACCAACCCCCGCTGGTTGCGGTCTTCGGGGATGTGCGAAACCCCCGCCCGGCGCACCCGGCGTGCCCCGCCATGGTCCAGCGAACGGCCCAGGTAGCGCACCTCGCCGGTATAGGGGGTCAGCCCGGTCAGGGCTTCGACCAGCTCGGACTGCCCATTGCCCTGCACCCCGGCAATCCCCACAATTTCCCCCGCCCGCACCGTGAAGCTCACATCGAACACCTGTGGCTTTTCCTTGGCGCGGGCCACTGTCAGGTGGGATACCTCGAGCACCGCCTCGCCCGGGCTGGCCGGGCCTTTTTCGACCCTCAATTCCACCTCGCGCCCCACCATCATGCGGGCAATCTGAGGCAGGGTAGCCCCTGGGGTGGGAATCGTTCCAATCATGCGACCATCGCGCATGACCGAGATTCGGTCGGAAACCTGGATGACCTCGAGCAGCTTGTGCGAGATGAAAACCGCCGCGTTGCCCCCCGCCGCATATTCACGCAAAAAGCGGAACAGGTCTTCGGTCTCTTGTGGGGTCAGCACAGCGGTCGGTTCGTCGAGAATCAGAATCCGGGCCTGCCGATACAGGGCTTTGAGAATCTCGACTTTCTGCCGCAGCCCCACCGGCAGATCCTCCACCCGGCGGTCGGGGTCGAGCTGAAACTCAAACTGCCGTATCAGGGCTTCTACCCTGCGGCGGGCCTCGGCCCTATCCAGCCCCAGCAACGAGGCAGGCTCGTGGCCGAGAATCACGTTCTCCACCACCGTAAAAGGCTCCACCAGCGTGAAGTTCTGGTGCACCATCCCGATGCCCAGGGCAATTGCATCGTGGGGGTCGCGGAAAACCTGCTTCACACCGTCTATCCAGATCTCGCCCGCATCGGGGCGCTGGATGCCGTAAAGAATTTTCATCAGGGTGGACTTGCCCGCACCGTTCTCGCCGACCAGGGCGTGTACCTCGCCCCAGCGCACCGAAAAATCCACGTTCTGGTTGGCCAGCACCAGCGGAAAGCGCTTGAAGATGCCGCGCATCTCGAGGGCGTTGCCTTGCTGGGTTGTGGCCACCTCCGCCTTGGGAACCACGGTCTGGGTCATGGCGACCCTCCTCGTCTTGAGGCTAGTGCCCAGGCATTACCAGAGGATTACCAGCGAGGCATACCGGCTATACCGCCCAGTTCGTTTTGCAAGCGCTGCTCGGCATTGCCCCGCACGAACTCGAGCTCGGTACCATACCGGGCCACCAGTTCGGGCAGCACCCGCTTCAGCTCGAGCTCCTCCAGCGGCTGACCGGGGCAGTGCACCTGGGCGGCCCGGGTGCTGCTGCCCACCCAGCCATCCGCACAGCGCCAGGCTTTGTCCCGAAGATGCCAGGGCACCAGCACGTACTGCAAGCGCCCTTCTTGCAACAGGCTCAGCACCTGCTCGAGGCCCCCCACCCCCTTCTCGCGTACCACCTCGATCAAGGCATCTTCTTCGCTGCGCTCGACCTGTTCGATCGTGGGCGATACCATCTTGAGGATCTCTGCTGGACTGGGGGTGGAGGTGTGCAAGGGCGGCAGGACGGCCACCACTTTTTCGGCCACCGGTCTGGGCAGGCTCTCTTGGGCCTCCTCGGGCGCGCCCAGCAAAATCAGCCGCTCGAGGCCCCGTTCGGCCCCCTGCTGCTGCAGGATGGCGCCAGCCTCGCGGAAGAAGCGCTGGCTCCACTCGTCAACCCGTCGCTGGTACCTGTCCTTGCCCGAACCACCCCGGGCAGCCACCCCTACATGGCTGGTCGCCGGTGAGGCACTCCGTCCGGGCGTACCGGTGCGGTCTTCGCCCAGGTAGCGCCAGTTGTGGGGGTCGAGTGGCCGGAAAGCGTCGGCCACCTCTTCGATCTCGCCCAGGAAAACCTCGAACAGCCGCAGGCGCTCCTGATCCATGTGGACCACGCCATAGCGCTGGTACTCATCGAGGGCGAACAGCAAAGGGGCCAGGTAGGGCGCGCCCCAGTGGGCTTCCACCCCGGCAAGGGGCTCGAGCAGGGGCAGTTCGACCTGCAGGTGGTAGTCTTCAAACAAGTCCTCAGCCACAAAAAGGGCACGGGTGCGGCCCTGGGGGATGTAGTGCTGAAGTCGCTCGAGTACCTTCCTGGCAAGGGCTGACGGAACCTCCAAACGCTCCAGGGCTTCCTTGGCCCGCAGCACATAGGCCTTGCCGCTGTTATCAGGGTTGGCCGGGTTCACATCGAGATACAAGGAGAGCAGCGGAGCCGGGTGCGGCGCGACAGTCCCTTTGAGGTAGCTAATTTGCGCTTTGCTGAGCATAAGCCTCCTTTCGCTTACAGGCTAATCCCCAACCCCCATCGTCCAAAGGTCAGCAGGATCAGCACGATAATCAGCACCGTAACCAGGTTCAACCCAAAACCAGCCCGCACCATATGCGGGATGCGCAGCCCCTCATAGGCAAACACGATGGCGTTGGGTGGGGTAGCTACCGGCAGCATGAACGCCGCCGAGGCCGCCACTGCAACCGGGATGGCCAGCAGCCGGACGTCCAGTTCCAGCCCTTCGGCCAACGCGCCCATCACCGGCAAAAAGGTAGCCGCCACGGCGGTGTTGGAGGTGAGTTCGGTTAGGAAGATGACCACCAAGGCCACGCACAGAACCAGCATCCACGGCGGCAGGCTACCCAGACCCGCCAGAGTACTCCCAATCCAGGCCGACAAGCCCGTCGCCTCGAAGGCCGAGGCCAGAGCCAGTCCACCCCCGAAGAGGAGCAACACCCCCCAGGGCAGCTTCAAGGCGCTCTCCCAGTCCAGCAGACGGCTCCCGCCCGGTGCCGGGATCACAAACATCAGCAGGGCTGCCGAAAGGGCTACCGCCGAATCGGACAAGGGGATGCCCAGCCAGGCCACTAGCTGCGGACGCAGTATCCAGCCCAGCACAGCCAGCACGAAGACCCCAAGCACGTAGCCTTCGGCCCGGCGCAAAGGGCCCAGAGTCCGGTACTCCTGGCGGACGCTGCCCAAAAGATCGCCCCAGGGCATGGCTTGCAAGGGTCGGGAGAGCCAGAACCAGGCCAGCGGCAGCATCAGACCCACAAAGGGTAGTCCGATCCAGAACCAGCCCTGCATGTCCAGGGTGTAGCCCTGGGTTTCGCGCAGATAGGCGGCCAGCAGCGCATTGGGCGGCGTGCCGATGAGGGTGCCCACCCCTCCTATCGAAGAGGCGTAGGCGATGGCGAGCATCAGGGCAACCCCAAAGCGCCGGGTCTGGGCCTCGGTCGCTACACCCCCCAGCGACTTGATTACAGCCAGCCCTACCGAAAACATCATCACAGCGGTAGCGGTGTTGGAAATCCACATCGAAAGAAAAGCTGTGGCCAGCATGAACCCACCCAGCAACCCGGCAGGGCTATGCCCCAGGCGCAACACCAGCGCAAGGGCAATCCTTCGGTGCAGGCCCCACCTTTGCAGGCCCTGCCCAATCAGGAAGCCCCCCAGGAACAAAAAGATCAGGGGATGACCGAACTGCGCGGCCACAGGGGCCTCCGGCGCGATGCCCAGAAGGGGCATCATCGGGATGGGCAACAGCGCCGTGACCGGTAGCGGCACTGCCTCAGCCGTCCACCACAACACCATCCAGGTCGCAAGCCCAACCAGGCGCCAGGCCTCAAGGCTCAGCCCTGCGGGTGGCGGGCTCAGAGCGACCCCTGCGCACAGCAACGGCCCCAAACCCAGGGCTGTCCAATGCCAGATGTTTGTTGCAGTTCTCTGCTTTCGGTTCATCAGGCGCGTTCCTGTTGCATCCACTTGAGCAGATCGAAGCGGGAGATAATGCCCACCAACTTACCCTGCCGCACGACCGGGATGCGGTTGATGTCGTGTTTGAGCATCAGGGCCAACACCCGCCCCAGCGAGGCCTCGGGCGAGACCGTAACCACAGGACTGCGCATGATGTCCTGCGCCCGCAGGTTGCGGGCCGCCTTGAAGACCTTCTCGACCTGGTCGGGGTAGAGCCAGTTGCCCAGTACATTGGCGCTCTCGAACAGGGAAAAGGGCACCATCCGGCCTGGGTTGCGGCAGAAGTCGCCCTGGGTGATGATACCCAGCAGGCGGCCTGCATCGTCCACCACCGGCATCGAGCCGATGCGGTGCTCGAGCATCTTCTGGGCCACCTCGAGCAATGGTGTCCTGGGCAGCACGCTGACGACGGGTTTGACCATGATCTCTTTGGCTTTCATCCCCTACCTCCCCGGTGTCCGTTGTGACCCTTCTTCAACCCACTCAGCCGGTGGCCCCCAGGCCGTTGGCAATAGCATTGACCGTCAAGAGCAGCTGGGGCAGAAGCTGCCCTGCGCTCTTTTCGTCGCCATCGCGCCGAGCAGCCCGCCAGCGCAGGAGCAGCCCCTGCTGCTGGGCGTGCAGCCGACGCAGCGGTTCCCGCCGCAACTCGATCAGGCTATGAATATTGGGGCGGCGCTCCGAGAGGGGGCCGCCGTAGAGCTGCTCGAGCAGGGCGCGGGTGCGGTGCAGCTCGGCCTCGATGGGCTCCATGAAACGTTCGCGCAGGGCATTATCTTCAACCAGGCCAGCGTAGTCGCGCATCACCAGGGGATCGGTCAGCGCGACGCTGGTCGCAGCGTTGCTCAGGACATAGTGCAGCGGCGCCCAGGTATAGAGGTGTTCCTTCAGGGCGGCAAAGCCCTGGGGAGATTGCTGCTTTAGCTGCTCGAGGGCATACCCCACCCCGTACCAGCCGGACAGGAAGAAGCGCGACTGGCCCCAGCTAAACACCCAGGGAATGGCCCGCAGATCGGCGATGGAGCGCCGCCCGGTACGGCGCGGTGGGCGCGAGCCGATGCGGTTTTCCTCGATGGCATCGATGGGGGTCGCGCCCAGGAAGAAGTCGAGGAAGCCCTCCGCGCCCAGCAACGCAGCGTAGTGCTGGCGGCTCCAGCGGGCCAGGTTGTCCATTGCTTCAGGCAGACCCTGAGGCGCGGGGGTGGCTTTCACCGGGGCCGACTCCAGCAGCGTGGCTCGGGCCGTCCCGGCCACCAGCAGCTCGAGGTGGAAGGTCGCGCTGGTGGGGTTGGCGTACTTCTGTCCGATGACCTCGCCCTGCTCGGTCAGGCGCAGGTCGCCGCGCAAAGCCCCCGGGGGAATGGCCTTGATAAAGCGGTGGGTGGGGCCCGCGCCCCGGCTGATGGTGCCCCCGCGCCCGTGGAAGAAGCGCAGGCGCACCCCTTGGGCATCCGCCACGCGGGTCAGGGCCTCCTGGGCGCGGTAGAGGCCCCACAGGCTGGCCATCAGGCCGCCGTCCTTGTTGGAGTCGCTGTAGCCGATCATCACCTGCTGCACCGGCTGGGGCTGGCGGGTCAGGCTGCGCCGGGTCAGGGGGTGCGCGAGGAAGGCCTCGAGGATGCCAGGGCTATGTTGAAGATCTTCGATGGTCTCGAACAGCGGAACCACCGGGAGCGGGCAGGCCGGGCCCTGGGGAGTAGTTTCCAGCAAACCGGCCTCGCGGGCGAAGAGATAGACCAAGAGCAAGTCCGAGCAGCTGCGGGTCATGCTCACAATCAGGGCCCCCAGTCCTGCCAGGCCGTAGCGCTCGCGGTGACGAGCCAGAACCTGGTAGCTGCCCAGCACCGCGTCGGCCTCGGGGCCAATTCCGGCCTCCAGGCGCACCAAGGGCCGGGGTGAGGACAACTCGCGTTCCAACAACTCGAGCCGCCGTTCCTCGCTCCAGTTCTCGTAGTCGGCCTCGGCAAAGCCTGCCGCGCGGAGCATCTGGCCCACCGCCAGCTCGTGCACACGGCTGTTCTGCCGCACGTCCAGCGCCGCCAAGTGGAACCCGAAGGCTTCCAGGCCTCGCAACACCGGGCCAACTGCCTGGGCGGCGACGTGCCCAGCCCCAACCTCGGTCAGCCAGCCCCGCAGGGCCTGCAAGTCGGCCTGGAGCTCCTCGGCCAGGCGGTAGCGCTCGGGGTCATCACGAAGTTCACCGCCCTCGAGCGGCAGTCGGGCCAGCATCAGATTGACCGCCTGCCGCCAGGGTTCGCCAGGGTTGCGCGCCAGGGCAGCTTTGCCGCGCTCCCCCAGGCAGCCCCCGACCTCGAGGAAATCCCGCAAACCCTGCGGAACAGGTTGCAGGTGCTCGGATAGGCTCAGCAGGCCGGCCAGATTCGACAGGTCGTCTCGCACACGCTCGAGGGCCTGCAAGCGCAGCTCGAGCAGGCTCTCCTGGGTCACCTCAGGGGTCACGAAGGGGTGCCCATCGCGGTCGCCGCCCACCCAAGTCCCGAAGCGCAGCCGCGGCAGTTCGACCAGGGGGTCGGCAAAACCAGCCTCGGCCCAGGCCCTCCGCAAACGTGCGTCCAGTTGGCGCAGGGCCTGGGGAAAGACATGGCGCAAGTAGTAAAGGGTCGAGCGTCGCTCGGCTGCTACTTTGGGTCGTTCGAACTGCACCTGTCCAGTCCGCCACAGCAGGGCCAGCACCAGCTTGAGCGACTCACGAACCTCGGCGATCTCCGAGGGTGAGCGACGGGGGTCATCGAGCATCTCCAGCAGTTGCTCTAGGCGGCGGTGGTGCTCGAGCACGGTGGCTCGCCGGGCCTCGGTGGGGTGGGCGGTCAGCACCACCTCCACCTGTATGCGATCCAGTCGAGCGGCAATTTCGGCCTCTTCCAGGCCCGCCGACCTTAGCTGGTGGAGCGCATCACCCCACAGCGCGGGCAGCCCCGCCAACCCTTGCTCCCGCTCAACCTTGCGGCGCTGCCGGGCGGCGGCGTGGCGCTCGGCCACCCCCAGCAGTTGAAAGGCAATCGAGGCCGCCCGAATCTGGCTGTCAGAGTCGAGTGGTCCGATGGCGAGGGGGGCGCTTTCCCCAAGGCTTTGGGCTATTTCGGTTTCCCCTGCCTCGTGCAGCATCTCGCGCAGGCAGCCCATCAGCAGCTCGAGGTCGCGCTCGAGCTCTTTTGCATCTACGGTAGGAAAATTCGCGGGCAGCATGGCTTATTGTACGGAGCCTGCCAGGCGGGCTGATGCTCCACCGTGCCGGCGTAACCAGGCCACAAAGAGCATGGCAAAGGCCCAGCTAAGCAACAGGGCTGCACCCACATACACCCAGGCCAGCCAGGGCAATGGGGTCAGGCCCAGCACCACCCGCAAGGGTTCCAGGGCGATGGTCAGAATCTGCAACCCGGCGCTCGCCAGCAAGATTAGCAGCAGGAGGGGATTGGCCAGCGGCTGGCTGGAGACCAGACGGGAGGGCTGGGCGAACAGCAACTGGGCCAGCGATTCGTAGATGAAGAGGGCCGAGCGCACCGTCACCGGGGCTAGCTGGTACAGCGGCAACACCACCAGCAGGGCCAGCCCCAGCCCGGCCTTGACCACCCCAGTACCCAGAATAAAGGCCAGCGAAACCCGATCCAGCAGGGGTTGACGCGGGTCGTAGGGCGGGCGGCGCATCACGTCCGGGTGCCGGTCTAGACCCAGCGCCAGCGCGGGTGGGCCGTCGGCAATGATGTTAATCCACAACAGTTGCACCGCTGTGAGCGGCACCAGCAGCGCCCCCACCGCGTCGCGCATCCCCAGCAGGGCCGCTCCGATCATGCCGCCTGCCACCAGCAGCACCAGGGCCACGTTGGTGGAGAAGAGGAAGCGGATGAAGGAGCGGATGTTCTCGTAGATGCTGCGCCCCTCCTCCACCGCGTTCACGATGGTGGCAAAGTTATCGTCCAGAAGCACCAGGTCGGCCACCTCACGGGTCACGTCAGAGCCGCGCTGCCCCATGGCTACCCCCACGTCGGCCCGTTTGAGCGCCGGGGCATCGTTCACGCCGTCACCGGTCATGGCTACGATCTCGCCCTGGGCCTTGAGCAGCTCTACCAGCCGCAGCTTGTGTTCGGGTGAGACTCGGGCAAACACGTTGACCTCGGCCAGGGCTTGCTTTAGCTCCTCCGGGGTGTAGCGCTCGATGTCCTCGCCGGTCAGAACCTGCCCACCGGGAATGCCGATTTGCTGGGCCACCGTGAGTGCGGTAGCGGGGTGGTCACCGGTAATCATCAGCACCCGGATGCCTGCGGTCTGGGCGCGGCGGATGGCCTCGGGCACCTCGGGCCGGGGCGGATCCCAAAGCAGGGCCAGACCCAGCCAGACAAGACCCTCCTCGCGCTCCCCTGGCCCCCAGGCAAAGGCCAGCAGGCGGTAGCCCTCGCGGGCATAGGCCTCGATTTTCTCCTGCCACAAGGCCCGCTCGTGGGGTTGTAGGGCACAGCGCGCCAGCAGCACCTCGGGAGCCCCCTTGAGATAGCTCACCGGCTGGCCCTCCTCCTCCACCGTCACCCGCATGAACTTCCAGGCGCTATCGAAGGGGCGGCTCGAGAGCCGGGGGTGGGCATGGCGCAGGGCGGGCACATCCATTCCGGCGCTGCGTACGTGCTCGAGCAGGGCCAGCTCGAGGGGGTCTCCAGCGGGGCTGCCCGGCTCGGCCTCAGAGGCCAGGGCCATGGCCCGATGACCCCGCAATAGATCGGCCAGGTCGGCGGCCCGCACCTCCATCTGGTTCTCGGTCAGGGTGCCGGTCTTGTCGGTAGCGATCACCGTCACCGAGCCCAGCGCCTCCACCGCCGAGAGCCTCCGCACCACCGCCTTGCGCCTCGCCATGCGCTCTACCCCCAGGGCCAGGGCCAGTGTCAGCACAGCCGGCAAGCCCTCCGGCACCGCCGCCACGGCCAGCGCTACCGCGAACAGAAACATCTCGGAGAAGTGGGCTGTGCCGTCGACCAGCAGAATGCCGACCAGCAGGGCCAGTGCCAGCAGACCCACCCAGCGGGCGATCTGGTGGCCGAACACGTCTAGGCGGCGCTCTAAGGGGGTCTTTTCCATCTTGATCTGGCCCAGCATCTCGGCCAGACGGCCCATAGCACTTTGAGGGCCGGTGCGGGTCAGCTCGAGCCAGCCCTTGCCGCGCACCGCCAGGGTTCCTGCCAGAACCTCCTCCCCCTGACCCTTGTCCACCGGCACGCTCTCGCCGGTCAGCACCGACTCGTCAATCATCAGCCCCTGGCCCTCCAGGAGCTGCCCATCGGCAGGCACCCGCTCGCCGGCCTCCAGCCGCACCAGATCCCCCGGCACCAAATGCTGGCTAGGAATTCGAACCAGCACCCCATCGCGCAGCACCCAGACCTGGGGTGCAGCCAAGGCCTTGAGCCGAGCCAGGGCGTTTTCCGCCCGGCGTTCCTGCCACACTCCCAGCCCAGCGTTAAACAGCAGGATGGTCAGAATGGCCAGCGCCTCGAAGGGAACCCCCTGGCTGCCCTTATAGAACCACAAGGACAAATCCACCAGCAGGGCTACGAGCAGGATGTAAATCAGCGGGCTTTTGAACTGGCGAAAAAAACGCCGCCAGAGGGGTTCTGGCGGCTGCTCGGGCAGGGTGTTGGGACCATAGCGGGCCAGCCGTTGCGCCGCCTCCGACTGAGGGAGTCCGAGGCGGTTCATGAAGCCTCCTCTCCAGGATGGCGCACCACCAGGATCGGCGTGGTGCTTTTTTGCAGTACCTTCTGGGCCACCGAGCCCAGCAAAAGTCGATCCAGCCCGCTGCGCCCGTGGGTGCCCATCACCACCAGATCGTATTGTTTAGCCTCCTCCACGATGACCTGGGGCGCGCTGCCCTGCTTGAGCTCACGCTTGACCGGAACACCCAGGTACTGGGCAAACCCCTCCGCCCGTTCCAGGGCTTGCTTGCCCGAGACCTCGAGGTCCCGGCTCAGCTCGGGATAGTAGGGCACCGTCTCAGGGCCGATAAAGATGCGGGCCATCACCGGCTCCACCACGTAGAGCAGGGTCACCTCGGCCTGTAGGCTCTTGGCCAGCTCGAGACCGGCTTTGACAGCGGCCTCGCTGGGGCCGCTGCCATCGGTAGGGATCAAAATCCGCTTGTACATACGCTCCTCCTACGTGCTGATTGGCCGACTTTCTTCAGGCATCGCCCTTCAAGAACCAGTTTAAAATGTACAGCCTCCCATTAGCGCTCCCCTGGAGGGGGTAGGTGTCGCTCGTCGGGGGGGGTCAGGGTGGCCGGGTTGCGCACCAGCAAAACCGGCTGGCGAGCCTGCTGGGCCACATCCTCGGCCACGCTGCCCAGCAAGAATTTACGTAGCCCGGTACGCCCATGGGTGCCCATCACGATCAACTCGGCGCTTTCTTCATCAGCAACCTCGCGAATGCGCTCGCCAATCAGGTGCCGCCCGGCCTCACGCAGCACAGTACGGGCTGGCTTGCAATGCTCGCAGCGCTTCAAAGCCTCCTGAAGAATAAACTCGCCCTGTTCACGCAAGCGTTGTTGCTCTTGGGCCAGTTGAGCCTGTAGCTGCTGCTGGTCGGCAAACATCCAGGCCCGCCCAGCACTCAGGTACAACTGGCTCAGATCGGGCACCACATACACCACCGAGAGCCTGGCCTCGAGGGCTCCGGCCAGGGCGTCGGCGTGTTGCAGGGCCAGCTCGCTGTAAGCGCTGCCGTCAAAGGCCACCAGTATGCGCTTGAACAAGGTGGGCCTGGTATCGTCGCCACGCACCAGCAGGAGCGGCGTGGGGGCCAGTCGGGCCATCCGCTCGGCCACGCTGCCCAGCAGCACCCTGGGCAGGCCGGTGCGCCCGTGGGTACCCATCACCACCAGGTCGCAGCCGTGGGCTATCCCGGCGTCCACCAGGGCTTCGGCAACCCCCGGACGGCTTTCCGGCTCGGTGCTGGTGAGCTGGGTCGTGCAGGACACCTTCTGGCGCTGGGCCTTGCGCTCCCACTGCTCGAGCAAAGCCCGACCCACTGTACGAGCCCGCTCGAGGGCCTCCTGATAATCGCGCAGTTCGCGGTAGCGTTGCGGCTCTATCACATGCACCAGCACCACCGTAGCCCCCAACCGCCGGGCCAGAGCCAGCCCAACCGCTGCGGCATGCTCGCTGGGGGGTGAACCATCTATGGGCAGCAAAATGCGCCGATACATACCCACCTCCTTTCAGGTCAAGCAAACACCTCAGCGACCTTTCCGGCGGGAAGAGGCTGCTGAGGCGGGAAGAAGGGAAGCCGTTTCCGACCCGCCTTCTTGCTCTTTCAGGCTAGCCCCCTAGGGCAATACTGGCAAGGGGTGTTTGTCCTCTTCTGACACGAAGAACACGCTGTTGTGGCTGCCAAAGGGGTTGGGTATCTGGGGGCAGCAATCGTCGTTGTGCCATTCACATCCGTTGACCCAGTAGCGAAACTCGTAGGCCTGTCCC
>DAIUDO010000002.1:0-39326 GCA_036845585.1 Meiothermus sp.
TGAAGAACCACAGGCTGCCCTCGGGGTTGGGGGTGAAAAGCTCCACGTGGGCCAGCTGGGTAACCGCAGGCGGGTTCATCGGGCCACCTCCTCGAGCCGGCCTTCGCGCTCGAGCCGGGCTACCTCCTGGATCACCTCGGCCCCCCGGTTGGCCGCCGGCAGGCCCCGGAAGAGAAAGGCCAGCCCCACCACCGCGGAAAGCTCCTCGTAGCTGGCCCCGGCCCGCCGGGCGGCGATGGCGTGCAGCCGGGCGGCGTCGGAGAGGTCCATCAGCAGCATCCCGAAGAGCAAGAGCTGGGCGGTTTTGACGTCGAAGCAAGAGGGGTACATCAGCCGGGCCCGCAAGGCCTCCTGGAGGCGAAGGGTCTCGGGGTCCAGACGGGCCAGAAGGTCGGTGCGGGCCTCGATGCGGGGGGGCACGAAGCCAATGAGCTCGCGGTAGCGCTGGCGCAGGGCCTCGAGCTCCGGAGCCTCCATGGCGTAATCGGGCAGGGGCTGGTTCATCTATATGCCTCCGTAGAAAACGACTGGTTGCCTTGTGCTAGTTGCTAACTTAGGCGAGGGGAGGCCGGGGGGCAAGCCGAGTGTTCGATATAGCTGAACACTGCGGGCGGCTTTTCTGAAAAGCGGCCCAAGCTGCCTATGCAAGCGGAAAAAATCCATCTTCATGGCTGTTTATAGGACGCTTTGTAGTTTACACTATCTCCGTCAATATTGTCAACAATATTTCCGGCAATATCCCGCAGCCAGTTGGAACTGGCCCGGGCCATGTGCGGGGTCAGGCCCAGCTCCTCGAGCATGGTCGCGGCGGCTTTCATCTCCTCCCACCTTCGCCGGGCGTGGCGCTGGCTGCCCTCGATCAGCCGGTCGATGAGGGCGGCGTTGGCTTCCTCCAGGCTTTGGGCGATGTTCTGCCGGGTCTCGGCCTCGAGGCCCAGCCGACGGGCGGCCTCGAGGGCTTCCCCGACCGCAGCGGCCAGCCCCTTGAAGAAGACGCTGCGCACCAGCTTGCGGGCGGCGGCTGCCCCGGGCTGCTGGCCCACCACCTGGAGGGGCATCCCCAGGGGAGCGAAAACAGCCGCGAAGGCCTCGGCCCCGCGGCCCGCGGCCAAGGCCGGGGTACGCAGTCCCTTGCCGGGTACCGGGCTCATCAGGGCCACATCGGCGAATAGGGCCCCAGTAGGCTCCACCACCTCAGCAAGCTGCTGTTTGAGCCGCGGGGCGGCGGTGTTGAGGTCGGCGAAGAGCTGGCCAGACTGCAAAGCAGGGGCCAGGGTCTGGGCCACCTCCAGGGCCACCCGGGCCCAGTTTACGCTGAGGATGACCTGGGCTCCCTGGATGGCCTCGAGCTCGCTCCCCACCCGTTCCACCCCGGCCGCGCTGCGCTGGGGGATGGGGTCGTACCCCCGCACCCTGAGGCCCAGGGCCGCCAGGTCGGCAGCCAGGGCGCTGCCGGCCTCGCCCAGTCCCAGCACCGCCACGGTAGGCTTCATGGCCTGAGCTCCTCCTCAACCAGCCCTCGCAGGCCGTAGCGGTCGATGGAGAGCACCCCCTGGCGGTATTCCTCCCGCAGCCCTTCCTCTCGCCGGGCCCGCTCCAGGGCCGCTTGCAGCACCGCTGGGGCGCGTTCGGCGGGAATAGCCACCGCTCCGTCGGCGTCCAGCACCACAATATCGCCGTTGCGGATAACGGCGCCGCCCACCTCGAGGGCCACCCCCAGCCGGCCTGGGGTTTTGCGCTCGGCCCCTCGAGCCCGGATGTAGCGGGCCCAGACCGGCACCCCCAGGGCGGCCAGCTCCTCGGCGTCGCGCACCGCTGCGTCTACCAGCAGCCCTGCCACCCCCCGGGCCTTGGCCTGGGTGGCCAGGAGCTCCCCCACCAGGGCCACCGGTTCGGGCTGGGGCATGCCGATCACCAGCACCTCGCCGGGCTGGGCCACGGCCATGACCGCATGCACCATCAGGTTATCCCCCTGGGCACACAGCACCGTGCGGGCCGGGCCGGCCACCCGGCTATGGGGGGTGAGCTGGATCAGGGGCAGGTCTACCAGGCCTTCCCGTCCGCTGGCCTCGTAAACGGTAGCTACCCCTAGCTGGGCTAGGGTGTGCAGCGCTTCTGCGGTCATGCCTCACCTCCAAAAAGAGCCTTCAGGTCGTGCACCACCTGGGGCAGCACCCGCTGGAAGGCCTCGGCCCGCTCGATGCCCTTGTGGCCGCGGATGCGCCGGGCATGGTTGGCCCGGTGGGCGGCCCGCTCGGCGTAGTACTGCTGCAAGTAGGCCTGCGCGGCCATGGCGGCCATGGCCTGCTGTTTTTGCGGCCAGACCGGGGTGATGTCCACGAAAACGTTGGGCACAAAGGCGCACAGCTCGGGCTGGTGGGGCTCAAACAGCCAGAACTCCGGGGGACGCACCGTGCGGAAGGCGCTGGCCACCCCGGCCCCGGTGGCCAGCTGCCGGGCTTTCTCGGTCAGGGTGTAGGCCTCGGGATGGTCGGGGTTGAAGGGGTCCTGGGGGGTGTGGGTGACCAGGAGATCGGGGGCGGTTTCCACGATGATCGCCACCAGCCGCTCCAGCGCGGCCGGGCCGGGGCGCAGCGGGTAGTCGCCCAGATCGAGGCACTCGAAGGAGGCCGCCAGGGCCACAGCGGCCTGGCTGGCCTCCCGGTGGCGGATGGCCTTGACCCGCTCCACGGTCTGGCCGGGTTCTTTCCACAACTCCCCCGACTCCCCCCGCTCCCCGTAGCTCAGGGCCACCACCCGGGCCTGGCCCCCCTCGGCGGTGAAGCGGGCGATGAGCCCTCCGGCCCGCCAGACGAAGTCGGCGGCGTGGGCACTGACCACCAGCAGCCGTTTCACGCCGTACCTCCCCGGGCCAGGCGGCGGGGGTTGTCTACGGCTAAGGTGCGCACCTCCTCGGGGGTGAAGCCCGCCTGGAGCAGCCGGTCGGCGAAGAGGGCCAGGCCGTCCTCCACCGGGGGGTTCTGCGGCTGGCCCAGGTCGGTGGAGAGGAAGTTCTGGGCCACCCCGGTCTCGCGGATGCCTTCAAAAAGGCGTTCCCAGGGCACCTTTTCGCTGTAAGAAGGAGCGAAGCAGCGCTCGAGGAAGGCCCCTTGCCGGGCCAGGTAGCGCTGCTCGTCTAAGGGAAGGTCCTGGGTGGGGTAGTCGGGGTGGGTGATGACCACCTGCCCTACCCCTTCCTCCCGGGCGGCTTCAAAAAGGGCCAGGATCTCCGCCCGCCCCAGGTGGCCGGTGGCCAGCACCAGCCGGTGCCGGGCCACCACCCGCAGCACCTGGCGCACCTCGGGGCGGACCCGCCCCCCCTCCAGAACCCCCAGCGGGGGCTGGGCTAAGCCAGCCTGGTGTAGCTCGAGCTGGAGCTTGGCCCACAGGGGCAGTTTGCGGCCCGGACTGGCCTGGGCCTCGTGGGCCTCGTTGGCCGCGTCCACGGTTGGCATCCAGATAAAGCGGGCCCCGCTGCGGGCGGCCAGCTCCACCGCCAGGGGGTTGAGGCCGCCTACCGCGTGGTTGAGCACCAAAGCCCCCAGCGCCTCCACCCCAGGCACCGCCTTGCGCACCACCGCGGCCCGTTCGGCGGTGGGGAAGTAGTGCGATTTGAGCACGAAGCCGGCCAGGCTCCGCTCGGCAAAGCGCCGGGCCAGCTCGAGGTCGCCGATGCGCCGGGGAATCACGTCGGGTTCTACGTGCACGTGCAGGTCAAAGGCTCCGCGTACCAGGGCCAGGGCTTGGGCAGAGGGGGGAGGGGATGCGTTCATGCGGGGCCTCCGGAGGGTTTTGAGCCTTTGACCTGGCGCAGGGCCTCGGCCACCTGGGTGAGGTGGACGAGCATGGCCTGGGCCGCGCCGGCCTCGTCGTGGGCGGCTACGGCCTCCAGGATGCGCCGGTGCTCCTCGAGCGAACGGGCCGCCCGGCCTGGCAGGAGCACGGTGCGAAACTGGTGCCGCACGTTCTGGGCCTGCAGGCTCTCGATGAGCCGGGCAGCGGTCTTATGGCGGGAGATGCGCAGAAGGGCTTGGTGGAACTGGCTGTTGAGTTCCGAGACCCCCAGCAGATCACCGGCTTCACGTCGCTGGCGCATCTCTTCCAGTAGCCTTTTTAGCCCGACTACCTCCTCTGGGGTGATGTACCGGGCGGCGTAGCGCACCGCCAGGCTCTCCAAAGCAGCGCGGGCCTCGAGGATCTCCACCGCCTCGGCCTCGTCCACCAGGCGTACCCGTGCCCCCCGGTAGGGCTCGCTCTCTACCAGGCCTTCTTGTTCCAGCCGGGCCAGCGCGGTGCGCACCGCGGCCCGGCCTAGCTCGAAGCGGCGGGCCAGCTCGAGCTCCACCAGCCGTTCGTTGGGCAGCAGCTCGCCTTCCAGAATTGCTTTACGCAAGCGGGTGTAGGCGTCTTGGGCTTCGGTGGTTTTCATATCGCTAGGGTGAATCGGGGGGCTTATACCGGTGGGGTGCCGTAGGTGTGGAACGACTCGATGGTCTTGAGGCCCCAGGCCTGGCCGCGCTTGCGCTCCTCCTCGTTCCAGACGATGGGCTGCCAGTCGGGGGCAAGGAGCAGGCGGGCCCCGGGGTTGCAGACCTCAAAGCGGTTGCCCCCCGGCTCATACACATAGAGGAAAAAGGTCTGCTGGATGGCGTGCTTGTGGGGGCCGGTCTCAATGTAGACCCCGTGCTCGAGGCAGATGTCCGCTGCCCTTAGCACCTCCTCGCGGCTGTCCACCGCGTAGGTCAGGTGGTGGAAGCGGCCTCTGGCCCCGGTGTGGTCCAGGGTCATGGCCAGCTCGTAGGTCTTGTTGTTGGGGGTGAGCCAGGCCCCCTGTTCGCTGCCGTCGCGGAAGACGATCTGTTCGCTGAGGCGCAGCCCCAGGTACTCCTGGTAGAAGCGGCGGTTGGTGGCCACGTCCGAGACCAGCAGGTTGAGGTGGTCGAGGCGGCGCAGGTTGGCCCCTTTGGCGGGGAAGCGCGAGGCCTGGTTTTTCAGGGCGGGGCGGCTGCGCTCGTCGGGGCGGAACCACTCGGTCTCGTAGTAGAGCTCGATCAGGTGCCCATCGGGATCGGTAAAGCGGTAGGCCGGGCCGTGGCCGGGCTCCCCTTCATGCCAGCCCAGGCCCCACCCGGAGGCCTCCAGGGCGGCCACCCGCCGGGCCAGGGCCTCGGGGCCCTGGGCCCGAAAGGCCAGGTGGCCCAGGCCGGGCTGGGGGGCCGCGGTGAGCTTGAGGGTGTGGTGTTCGTAGTCGTCCCAGCCGCGCAGGTAAACCGAGTCGCCACGGCGGGCGCTGACGTAGAGGCCCATGACCTCGGTGAAGAAGCAGAGGCTCTCCTCGAGCCGGGGGGTGAGGAGCTCTGCGTGGGCCAGATGGGCAACATCGCACCAGGGGCTGTCTTGCATGGACTTTTGAACTCCTTTCACCTCGAAGCTACACTATCATCTACAAGATTGTCAACAATATAAAACGGAATCCCCGTTCGGTATATTGGAACAACCCCCTCCAGTTCACCGGCCCCACCGACTAGCCTAGGAGGTAAGGCCCATGCTCGGAACGATCCGAAAGGTTGGAGAAGTGTTGGAGCTGTTCACCCAGGAACAGCCGGAATGGGGCGTGAGCGAGGTGGCCCAGGCCCTGGGCCTACCCAAGTCCAGCGCCCATGCCCTGCTGGCCACCCTAACCCAGATAGGCCTTTTGCACAAAACCCCAGAGGGGCGCTACCGGCTGGGCTGGCGGGTGCTGGCTTTGAGCCAGGTGCTGCTCAGCGCCAATGCCTGGCGCCTGGAGGCCCGGCGGGCTATGGAGCGGCTGGTGGCCTGCTACGGTGAGACCACCCACCTGGCCACCTTGGAGGCCGGGCGGGTGGTGTATGTGGACAAGCTCGAGGGCACCCGGGCGGTGCGGGTCAACCTCACCCGGATAGGGGCGGAGCTGTACGCCCACTGCAGCGGGGTAGGCAAGGTGCTGCTGGCCTTCCGGCCCTGGCCGGAGGTCGAGCGGATCGTGGCCGAGAAGGGCCTGCCGGCCCTGACTCCCAACACCATCACCACCCCGGACGAGCTCAAAACCGAGCTTTTGCGGGTGCGCGAGCGGGGCTGCGCCTACGATATTGAGGAGGCCATGCCCGAGCTGTGCTGCGTGGCCGCGCCCATCCGCGACTACACCGGGGAGGTTGTGGCGGCCCTCAGCCTCTCGGTGCCCTTCTACCGCTTCCGCGAGCGCAAAGAGGCCTACCGCGAGGCGGTCTTGCAGGCCGCTGCGGAGGTCTCCGAGCGGCTGGGCTTTGTGGAGGAGGTGGCATGGAAAAAGTCAAGGTAGCCATCCTGGGCTCGGGCAATATCGGCACCGACCTGATGTACAAGCTCCTGAAGGCACCGGGCTTGATGGAGCTGGTGGCTTTGGTGGGCATCGACCCAGGCTCGGAGGGCCTGGCCCGGGCCCGGGCGCTGGGCCTGGAGGCCAGTGCGGAAGGGATCGACTACATCCTGGCCCGGCCAGAGATCCGGCTGGTCTTCGATGCCACCAGCGCCAAGGCCCATGTCCGCCACGCCAAGCTTCTCAAAGAGGCGGGAAAGATCGCCATCGACCTGACCCCCGCGGCCCGGGGACCTTACGTGGTGCCCCCGGTGAACCTGGGGGCGCACCTGGACGCCTTCAACGTCAACCTCATCACCTGTGGGGGCCAGGCCACCATCCCCCTGGTCTACGCGGTGCACCGGGTGGTCCCGGTACGCTACGCCGAGATGGTCTCTACCGTAGCCTCCAGGAGCGCCGGCCCCGGGACCCGGCAGAACATCGACGAGTTCACCTTCACCACCGCCCGGGGCCTCGAGGCCATCGGCGGGGCCAGGCTGGGTAAGGCCATCATCATCCTCAACCCCGCCGATCCGCCCATCCTCATGACCAACACCGTACGGGCCATCCCTTCAGAGGAGGAGTTTGACCGCGAGGCGGTGGTGGCCTCGGTGCGCCGGATGGAGGCCGAGGTCCAGGCCTACGTGCCGGGCTACCGGCTCAAGGCCGACCCCGTCTTTGAGCGCCTGCCCACCCCCTGGGGGGAGCGCACGGTGGTCTCGATGCTCCTCGAGGTGGAGGGGGCGGGGGACTACCTGCCCAGGTACGCCGGGAACCTCGACATCATGACCGCCTCGGCCCGGCGGGTAGGGGAGCTCTTTGCCCAGAAGCTGCTGGGGGTGGCGGCATGAGCTGGAATCTCGAGAACGCCAAGCCTCCGGTAGTGGTGGATACCACTTTGCGCGATGGTTCCCATGCCCACCGCCACCAGTACACCCGGGAGGAGGTGCGGGCCATCGCCCAGGCCCTGGACGAGGGAGGGGTGTACGCCCTCGAGGTCTCCCACGGGGATGGCCTGGGGGGTAGCTCCATCCAGTACGGCTTTTCTTGGGTAAGCGAGATGGAGCTCATCGCCGAGGCCCGCGCCGCGGTCAAGCGGGCCAAGGTGGCGGCCCTGCTGCTTCCCGGCATCGGGACCCGCAAGGAGCTTAAAGAGGCCGTAGAGGCCGGGATCCAGATGGTGCGCATCGCCACCCAGTGCACCGAGGCGGACATCTCCGAGCAGCACTTCGGCATGGCCAAGGAGATGGGCCTCGAGGCGGTGGGCTTCCTGATGATGAGCCACATGCGCCCCCCGGGGTTCCTGGCCGAGCAGGCCCGGCTCATGGAGTCCTACGGGGCGGATGTGGTCTATATCGTGGACTCCGCCGGGGCCATGCTGCCCGAGGACGCCTACCGGCGGGTCCGGGCCCTCAAGGAAGCCCTCTCCCGGGCCAGAGTGGGCTTCCATGCCCACAACAACCTGGGCCTGGCCATCGGGAACACCCTGGCCGCTTTGGCTGCCGGGGCGGACTGGGTGGACGGCACCCTCAGGGGCTACGGGGCCGGGGCGGGCAACGCCGCCACCGAGGTTCTGGCCGCAGTGCTGGACCGGCTGGGCTTGGCCGGGGAGCTGGCGGTCTTCCGCCTGCTGGAGACGGCCGAAAACGTGCTCCGGCCCATCCAGCACTTCCAGCCCTTCCCCGACCGCGACGCCATCGCCATCGGGTACGCTGGGGTCTACTCCACCTTTCTGCTCCATGCCAAGCGGATCGGGGTGGAGCTGGGGGTAGATCCTTTGGAGATTCTCCTCGAGCTGGGCCGGCGCCAGGCCGTGGCCGGCCAGGAAGACTGGATCCTGCGGGTAGCCTTGGAACTCAAGGAGAAGCAGGCCGTTGCCCTGGAGTAAGTATGCTGGTGATGAAGCTGACCCTACTGGAAGGACGCAGCAAGGAACAAAAGCAGATCCTGGCCCGGAGGCTCACCCAGGCCGCCGCCCGGCACCTGGGCGAACGGGCCGAGACCATCCGGCTGATCCTATACGAGGTACCCCGGGCCCACTGGATGGTGGGCGGGGTCTCCCTGGAGGAGCCAGATGGACGCTGAGGTGCTGAAGGCCGCGGTCCAGGAGGCCCGCACCGCCCACCAGCCCCGCCCCGGCCAGCAGGACTGGGGGGTAGGGCTGCCGCAGGCCTACGCCATCCAGGCTGCCCTCTTCCCGGGCCCCCTCAAGGGGTACAAGCTGGGCCTGGTCTCCCCGGCCAAGCAGGCCCAGATGGGCCTGGCCTCGCCCATCTGGGGGCGTGTGCATCCGGGGATGCTCTTGGAAGAAGAGGTGGTCCTGGCTAGGTATGTCCAGCCCCGCCTCGAGCCCGAGCTGGCGGTGGTGCTGCGCCACCCCCTGCCCCCTGGGGCCAGCCTGGGCCAGGCCGCCCGGGCGGTGGGCGGATTCTTCCTGGCGGTGGACGTGCTGGACTCCATCTGGGCCGACTACCGCTTTAGCGCGGCGGAGGTGGTGGCCGACAACACCTCCGGCGGGGGGTTTTTGCTGGGCCGCACCCTTTTGCAAGCCCCTCCTAGGGGGGAGTTGCGCCTGTATCTAAATGGCGAGCTGCTGGCCCAAGGGCCCGTGGAGGCCCTGGGCGACCCCTATGCCCAGCTGGCCTGGCTGGCCGGTGAGGTAGGGGGGCTGGAGGCTGGTCAACTGATCTTTTTAGGCTCCCCGGCCCCGGCCCAGCCGGCCCGGCCAGGGGTGCTGGAGGTGTGGAGCCAGGCGGGCCTTCTTCTGGCCCGCATCAAGGAGGTATGAGGATGCCCAAGACGCAAAGCCATCTGGAGGCTCAGCTCGAGGCTTTAGGCTTTCCCTTTGCGCTGCCCCTGGAGGCCCCCCACTACATCGACGGGGCCTTCGTCAAGAGCGGAACACCCTTCCCCATCGTCTATCCGGCCACCGGCGAGGCCATCGGCCAGGCTTATGAAGGCCAGGCCGAGGAGGTAGACCGGGCGGTGCAGGCCGCTGCGCGGGCCTTCCGCGGGTGGAGCCGCCTGGCCCCCAGCGAGCGCCGGCGCTACCTTAGGGCTTTTGCCGCCAAGGTGCGGGAGTATAAGCCGGTTTTTGAGGTGGTAGAGAGCCTCGATGTGGGCCGGCCCATCCGGGAAAACCGGCAGGGTTATGTGGAGCGGATGGCCCACAACCTGGAGTTCTTCGCCGATTTTGCCGTGACCCATGGCTCTGAGGCCTACCCCATGGAGAACGGCTACTGGAACGTGGTGCAGCGCTTCCCGGTGGGGGTGGGGGCCCTGATTACCCCCTGGAACATGCCTAGCATGCTGGCCACCTGGAAGATCGGCCCCACCCTGGCCTTCGGCAACACCGCGGTGCTCAAGCCGGCCGAGCTGACCCCGCTGGGGGCCTGGCTGCTGGCCCGCTGCGCCCACGAGGCGGGCCTGCCCCCGGGGGTCTTCAACGTGGTGCAGGGCTTCGGGCCTAACTCCGCCGGGGAGTACCTCACCCGCCACCCCGAGGTGCGGCTCATCTCCTTCACCGGGGAGACCACCACCGGCAAGATCATCCTCAAGAATGCCGCCGACAGCCTCAAGCGGGTCTCGGCGGAGCTGGGGGGCAAGGCGGCCAACATCGTCTTCAAGAGCGCCGACCTCGAGCGGGCGGTGGCGGTCACCCTGCGGGCCTCCTTCTTCAACCAAGGCGAGGTCTGCCTGGCGGGCTCGAGGCTCCTGGTAGAGCGGCCCATCTACCAGGCCTTCCTGGAGAAGCTGGTGGCCGCGGTCAAGGCCCTCGAGCCCGGCGACCCCTTGGACGAGGCCACCACCCTGGGGGCCCTGATCGCCGAGGAGCACCTGCAAAAGGTCCAGGGCTACATCGACTGGGCCCGGGCCCATGCCGAGGTTCTCACCGGTGGGAGACAGCCCGAGCTGCCCCCGCCCTTCGACCGGGGTTACTTCCTGGAGCCTACCGTGATTGCAGGCGTAAAGCCCACGGACAAGGTCTGCCAGGAGGAGATCTTCGGCCCGGTGGTGGCGGTGCTGCCCTTCGATACCGAGGAGGAGGCCATCGCCATCGCCAACGGGGTGCCCTACGGGCTCAACGCGGTGGTGCAGAGCCGGGACGTGGGCCAGGTACTCCGGGTCTCCAGCGCCCTCGAGGTGGGCACGGTCTGGGTCAACGACTGGTTCGTGCGCGACCTCCGGGTGCCTTTTGGCGGGGCCAAGCAGTCGGGCCTGGGCCGGGAAGGCGGCCACTACGGCTACGAGTTCTACTACGAGACCAAAAACGTATGCATCGCGAACGTATAGAGACCTGGGCCCAGGCCCTGGACCGGGCCTACCTGGAGGGCCGGCCCATCCCCCCCCTTTCCGAGGAGGGCCTGGTTGGTCTAGAGGCTGCTTATGCCGTACAACGGCACTGGCGGGAGCGGATGGCGGCCCGCGGCGAGCGGAGGGTGGGGCGGAAGATCGGCCTTACTGCCAGGGCGGTGCAGCAGCAGTTCGGGGTGGATCAGCCGGACTTCGGCAGCATCTGGGCCAGCCGCCAGTTCGTGGCCGCAGGGGGCCGGGCCGAGCTGCCCTATGGGCTCTTCCTCCAGCCTAGGGTCGAGGGAGAGCTGGCCTTTTTGCTGGGCCAGCCCCTCTGGGGCCCCCACCTCACCCCCCAGGAGGTGCTGGCCGCCACCGAGGCGGTGGCCTACGCCTTCGAGATCGTGGACTCTCGCATCGCCGACTGGCGCATCCGGATCGAGGACACTGTGGCCGACAACGCCTCCTTTGGGGCCCTGGTCCTGGGGCCCTGGCAGAAGGAGCTTCTGGCTGAGCCCTTGCATACCCTGGGCATGGCCCTATACAAGGACGGGGCCTTGGTGGCCCAAGGAGCCGGAGCGGCCTGCCTGGAGCACCCGGCCCGGGCGGTGGCCTGGCTGGCCAACAAGCTGGCCGGGTTTGGGGAGGGGCTGGAGGCGGGGGAGGTGGTGCTCTCGGGCTCCTGGATCCCGGTGCAGCCGGCAGCGCCGGGGGCGCTCTTCGTCCTCGAGGCCGCTGGGGCTCCCCCCCTGAGCTTGAGGTTCACATAGGAGACTACCCATGCCGCTTTTGGAAGTCTTGCTCCGCACCCCCACCCCGCCCAGCCCAGAGGCCCGCCAGGCCTTCCTCGAGGAGGTGCGCCGGATCTTCGCCGAGGAGCTGGGCACCCCGCCCGAGCGGCTTATGGTCTGGCTCGAGGTTCAGCCTGCTTCCCCGGCTGAGGAGCGGGCTAAAGCTCCAGCAGATACAGGTTGACCTGCCCTCCAGCATCGGAGGCATAAAGGATGTGCCGGCCATCCCAGCAAAAAGTGGGGTGGCAGTGGCTGGCCTGGGTGTACCAGGAGGTGCCATGGTAGGCCAGCACCTCTAGCTGGGGTGGGTCTTGGCGTAGGTCGATCAGCACCAGCCGGTCGGCCTCGTCGCCCACCAGCAGGGTGTGGTCGGGATTGGCGTGGTAGTGATTGCAGTAATAGGGCATTGAGTAGCGCTGCAGTAAGCGGCCCTCCACATCCAGGAAGCCCAAGTAGGGCTGAAAAGCGGAGGCCTCCGGGGGGTGTACGGTGGCCTGGGTACGCTCGCGGGTGATGGTACCGTCATGGTTAGGGCCGCGGTTGTCGAAGAAGATTAAGCCGTCCTGGGTCCAAAACTCGTGGCCCACGCTGTCTTGTTCTTCCTGGCGAAAGAGGGGATGTACCCGGCGACTGGCTAGGTCCAGCAGCCAGATACGCTGGGTGACCAGGTGCCAAGGCCCCTCGTGGCAGAACATGGCCAGGCTGGGGTCGTGGGGGGCGAACTGGAAGTGGCCTAGCCAGCAGGTGTCGCGGTGTACGTCAAACCACTCCGAGCCATCGATGCGGGCCAGGGTAACACGTCCATCTTTGATCTGGTAGTAGTTCTCCTTGAAGCCCCCGTAGTTCACATTGGTGTTTTCTGTCTGGACCCGCTCGTTGCGCACGAACCCGACGTAGCGCAGATTGGGGCTGATGGAAGGGGAGTACAGTTTGAACTGCCCTGTGTCTTCGTAGAGGGTACGGGTCTCGCCGGTCTGGGTGTCGAGCAGCCTGAGTTGCCGCCCGCACAGATAGGCGATGTAGCGGCCATCGGGGGTCTTGGTGGTGCTGCCTACCGGCTCGTCCTCATCGGTGAGCTGGGTGATCTCACCGGTCTGGTAGTTGAGGCGGAAGAGGTTGTAATGGGGGTTTTCATGTGGAAAACACTTTTTTCCTGAGGCGCGGTCAGAGCGAAAGATAATCTCGGGCCGGCCCCGCACGAAGGCATTTTCTGTGAAGTAGAGGTGTACGTTGTTGCCTTGGTCGGTCAGGCGCAGGATGCGCCGCCGGGTGATGGGATCTAGAAAGCTGGGGAAGACGCGCACGGCTTACTCCGGGTGGGAAGACTGGGGCTCTAGCAGGTCTTGGCGGGGTGGGGCGAAGATGTCTAGCAGCTCACCTGCTTCCAAAGCAGTGGCTTCGTGCTCTATGCCCCCTGGAATTAAAAGGCTCTCCCCGGCCCCTACTTCGAACACCTCCGAGCCTATTCGAAAACGAAAACGCCCACTCAACACCTGGGTGAGCTGTTCGTGGGGGTGGCTGTGAGGGGATCCTGTAGCACCTGCGGCAAAGCGTACCCGTACGGCCATCATTTGCTGGCCTAGGGCCACCAGCCTGCGCAGCAGGCCAGGGCCGGCCTCTTCCCAGGAGCCGTTTAACTGCATCGGCTTTCCTCCTCAATCCAAGGCCAGGGCTGCGGTGGGATGGCCCCCCGGTAGGCCAGCTTGGCGGCAGCCACCCGGTTGGCTACCTGGCCAGCCTCGAAGGGGTCGGTTCCCTTCAGCCAGAAGTGCAGAAAGGTTCCGTTCCAGGCGTCCCCCGCCCCGGTGCTGTCGCGCAGGGCTGTAGGTGGAAAAGGGGGTTGGTGGCGAAGCTGGCCCTGGAAGGCCAGCCAGGCCCCTGCTGCTCCGGCCTTGAGGGCTAGCATGGGAAAACGGGGTACAAGGCTAGCCAGGGCCTGGGAAGGGCTGGAGGCCTCCACCCCCAGCACCGGGAGGTCGGCTGGAAAACTGGGCAACAGCAGGTTGATGTAGGGGGTTAGCTCGGCCAGAGCGGCTTGAGCGGCCTCGAGGCCACCCCGTTCGGCCCATAGCCGCGAACGGTAGTTGGGGTCGAAGGCCACGAGGCCTCCGGCAGAATGCACTATACGGGCCGCGGCCAGGGCAGTGGCCTGAGCGCTGGGAGAAATAGCCTGGGTAATGCCGGAGAGGAGAAGGATGCGGGCCTGGGCCAGGTAGGTGGGCTCGAGGTCCTCTGGGGTTATCTGCGAGGCTGCGCTGCCCCGGCGGCGGTAGGTGAACTCCCGCTCTCCATCGGGCAACAGGCTAATGAAGTAAACCCCATTTTCTCCTTCGACCAACGGAGCCATCCGGGTATCGATGCCCTCGGCCTGCCAGGCTGCCAAAAGACCGGAGCCGAAGGGGTCATTGCCCACCCGGGTGATGAAGCCGGTGGGGGAGCCCAGCCGAGCGGCGACCACCAGGGCGTTGAGCACATCTCCCCCGTAGGAACGGGTGAAGGTACGGGCCTGGGCCAGGGGCTCCTCGGCGAAGAATTCCACCATGCACTCGCCTAAGCCCAGGATCACGAACTGCCCCCTATGGACTGCAAGGCCGACCGCACGGCTCGCTCTACGGCTGCCCAGTTCTTCTGGGCGAGGGCCTCTTGGGGGAAGAGCTGGCTGCCCAGCCCCGCGGCTAGGGCTCCTGCAGCCAGGTAGCGGCCCACCTCGGCCGGGCTTACCCCCCCCGTCACCAGGGGGCGGAGGGTAGGGAAGGGGCCGCGCAGGTCTTTGAGGTAGGCCACCCCCCCCACCGGGGCGATGGGGAAAATTTTGATTACCCGAGCCCCCAGCCGCAGCGCCCGGGCCACCTCGGTGGGGCTGAGCACTCCCGGCAGGTAGGGGATCCGGGCTTCCTGGGCCAGCTGCAGCAGCTCCTCATCGAGGTGGGGGCTGACCAGGAATGCGGCACCGGCCGCAATGGCCGCCTGCCCTTGGGCTGCGTCCATGACCGTGCCTATGCCCAACAGGGCTTCAGGCTGCTGTGCCTTGAGCGCTTTGAGCACCTCGAGGGCCTCCGGTACGGTAAAGGTGACCTCGAGGACCTTCAGCCCTCCCCTGAGCCCCGCCAGGGCTGCCTGCAAGGCGCTCTCCCCATCCGGGGCCCGCAGAATTCCCAGCACGCGAGTTTCTCGAAGAATCGATTCGAACTCCATAACTTCCCCTCTAGCGGGCCAGCCAGCCCCCGTCCACCACCAGCACGTGCCCATGCACGTAGTCCGAGGCCGCTGAGGCCAGAAAGACGGCCGCGCCCACCAGATCGGCGGGCTCTCCCCAGCGTCCTGCAGGGATACGCTCCAGAATCTGGCGGCTGCGCTCAGGGTCGGCCCGCAGTGCGGCGGTGTTGTCGGTGACGATATAGCCTGGAGCGATGGCGTTAACGTTGATACCCTGGCCGGCCCACTCGTTGGCCAGAGCCTTGGTGAGACCGGCCACAGCGTGTTTGGAGGCGGTATAGGCCGGCACCCGGATGCCCCCCTGAAAGGAGAGCAGCGAGGCGATGTTGATGATCTTTCCGTGGCCCCGCTGGTGCATCCGCCGCCCGGCTTCCTGGCAGAGCCGCCACACGGCATTCAGGTTAAGCTCGATTACCGCCTGCCAGTCCTCTGGGGAATACGCGTGGGCCGGCGCCCGCCGGATGATGCCGGCGTTGTTGACCAGAATATCCAAAGGACCTAAAGCCTCCTCGGCGGCTTGGATCACCTGGGCGGCCGCCTCGGGCTGTGAGAGATCGGCCCGAAGGGCTACGAAGCACCGTCCCTCGTCCTCCACCGCCTGCTGTGCGGCCCGGGGGTCGGCCTGGTGGGTGACGATAGCCACGTCGGCGCCTGCCTGGGCCAGCCCCACCGCGATGGCCTGGCCAATCCCCACGGCTCCTCCGGTGACCAAGGCCTGTTTCCCTCTGAGCGAGAAAAGCTCCACCCTGCCTCCTAGAAGAGGGCCACTGCTTTTTGTACCCAGCCTACTTCGGGGTCAAGCCGCACCCCTTGGCGACGACCCTGCCCGGCTAGGAACCACAGATAATAGCTGGTATAGCCAGGAGCCCCTACGTAGGTGTGGTAGCCGTGGGGAATGGCCAGCAAGGTGTGGTCCCGCACCAGGTGGGTCTGGTCATAACCCCGCTCAGGGCTGTAGTGCCGCACCAACCCCCAGCCCTCGGGGGCCGAGAGGCGGAAGTAGTACATTTCTTCGTGGAAGACCTCGGGGCCCTCTTCTACTTCGTGTTTATGCGGGGGGTAGGTGCTCCAGTTGCCGCTGGGGGTGATGGTCTCGCCTACGATCAGCCGGCTGGCCGGCAGGCCGTTGGGCTCTACGAGAATTTCGCGGAACTGGCGGCTGAAGTTGAGGGTCCCCCACTGGCCGATGCGCACCTGCTCGGGACGGATCTGGTAGGGCGGGGTGTCCAGGTCGCTGGGGGCCCCGGGGAGTGCGGCCTCGAAGGCGCTGAGGGCCCGAACCTCGTAGGTATGGCCTCGAGGTAGGTAGACGCTGTGGGGGTTGCCCGCAAACACGTTGGGCCGCCCGCCCACTACGAAGCGAGACTCACCCACCTGCACCTCGGCCTGGCCTGCCAGGGCCACCAGAAGAACCTCATTAGCCTCGGTCTCACCCCGATATGTTTGCTCTGGGCTCAGACGAAGGAAAGCAAAGGAAAGAAGGCGGCAGCTCGAGTCCTGAAGGGGGTGGTAACCTGTTTCGCTAGGCAGTTGATAGAAACTCCGCATAGGCCAACAGTGTAAGGCTGGCTAGGTGGCCAGCTGCTCCCAAACGAAGGTATCAAGGTACAGGCCGCGCTCTAGGTTTTGCTTCTTTCGTTCGCGCTCGAGCTCTCCCGGCAGATATACCCGCTCAAACCCGGCGGCTGGGGCCAAGGACCGCACCCGCTGCAAGCTTTTGTCCATTTCCTCGGCAAAAGCCTGTGGGTCTGCAAAGGCGCTGATGTCGATGGCCATAAAGAGGTGGCCCAGGCCTTGGGGTTGGTCCAACTGGAGGAACAGGGGGGTGATGAAAGGCCCGGTCAGGGCCCCGGCCAGGGGGCCACACAGCAGGTCAATCACCAGAGAAAGGGCCGAGCCTTTGGCCCCTCCAAAGGGCAGCAAGGCCCCCTCGAGGGCCGCTGCGGGGTCGGTGGTGGGTCTGCCTTCTTTGTCTAAGGCCCAGCCCAGAGGGATGGCCTCCCCCCGCTCCTTGGCCAGCAGGATGCGGCCGTGGGCGCTGGCGCTGGTGGCCATGTCTACGATGAGGGGGGGTTCCTTGCCGGCGGGGATGCCGATGGCCAGAGGATTGGTGCCCAGGTAGCGCTCCCGGGCCCCCCAGGGGGCCACCAGCGCGTCGGCGTTGGAGAGCGCCAGGCCAATTATGCCGGCCTGGGTGGCCCGTTCTACGAAGTAGGCCGCGGCCCCGAAGTGGCTGGAATTGCGTACTGTGACCACTCCTACCCCACAGACCCGGGCTTTTTCGATGGCCCGATCCATAGCCCGTACCCCTGTGGGAATCCCATGGCCCTTCTGGGCATCCAGGGCCAGAGTGGCCGGGCCTTCCCGCAGCGCTGCGGGGCGGGCTTTGGGGGTTATCGAACCCTGGCGCGCCCGCTCCAGGTAGACCTTCAGCCGCACCAGGCCGTGGGAGGCCAGCCCCTTTAGCTCGGCCTCTACCAAAGAATCGGCAATCAGGAAGGCATCCTCTGGCTCAAAGCCCACCTCTACAAGCTTTTCCAGGGCCTTGTCACGCAAGGCTTTTGGGTTAAGAGGACCTGCCTTCACGACTACCACGGCTCCCCGGTGGTAAACCCGCCATCCACGTAGAGCACCTGGCCGGTGGTGTAGTCGGAAGCAGGCGAGGCCAGGTAAACCAAGGCCCCGGCCAGGTCCTCAGGCCGGCCTGGCCGGCCCACCGCCAGCCGCTGTTTTAGCCGCTCTACCCAGGCTGGGTCCTGGAACAGCTGGTCGGTCATGGCGGTGTGGAAGAAGCCCGGGGCGATGGCGTTGACCCGGATGCCCCAGGGGCCCCATTCCTGGGCTAGGGTTCGGGTCAGCAGGACAACCCCCCCTTTGCTGGAGGCGTAGGCCGCCCGGCGGGGCAGTCCCCGGTGGCTCATCACCGAGCCGATGTTGATGATCCGGCCCCAGCCCTTCTTGCGCATCCAGGGGGCTACTGCCTGGGCGCAGATGAAGCTTCCGGTCAGGTTAACCCGCAGCACCTGTTCCCAGGCCTCGAGGGAAAGCTCGAGGCTCTCCCGGATGGCGTGCGTACCCGCAGCATTCACCAGAATGTCCACCCCGCCTGCGGTCTCGACCAGCTCCTGTACGGCCTGATGTACCGATTCGGGGTTGCTTACATCTGCCTGGAGGGCCAGGCTTTCTTCCCCCAGTTCGGCCAAAGCTTTGTCTAGGGCTTCCTTCTGTCGGCCCAGCACGGCCACCTTTGCCCCTGCGCAACGTAGGGCTTTGGCCAGCCCCAGCCCCAGTCCCCCAGTGCCTCCGGTGACCAGGGCCACTTTCCCGCTCAAGTCGAAGAGTTGGTGTAGATAGCTCATAGCGTCCTCACTTACATCCAGGCCCCACCGTTGATGTCGAGGGTGGCGCCGGTGATAAAACCGGCTTCCTCCGAGGCCAGAAAAGCCACCGCAGCCGCAACCTCTTCGGCTCGCCCTAGCCGCCCCAGAGGGATGCCCGCCAGCACGCGTTGGCGCGTCTCGGGGCTCCACTCTGCGCTCATCTCGGTCTCGATGGCATGGGGGGCTAGCGCGTTCACCGTGATGCCGAAAGGGGCCAGCTCGCGGGCCAGGGTCTTGGTCAGGTTGAGCACCCCGGCTTTGGAGGCCCCGTAGCCGGGGGCCGAGGTGATGTCGCCCAAGCGGGCCGCAATGGAGGCGATGTTCACGATCCGCCCCCAGCCGAGCTCTTTCATGTAAGGTGCAGCGTGCTTAGCGCAGTTGAAAGTACCTTTGAGGTTCACCGCTACAACTGCATCCCAGTCAGCTTCCTGCATGCTGAACAGGTTGCCCCGGCGGATGATGCCGGCGTTGTTGACCAGGATGTCCAGCCGGCCTAGCTCCTTATAGACCCGCTGCATAAAGCCCTCTACAGCGCTGTAATCGGCAACGTTCAGCGCCCAGCCCCAGGCCTCGGCGCCCTGGGCCTGCAGGGCTGCAGCGGCTTCCTTGGCTTTGCTCTCATCCAGGTCGGCAACGACCACCCGAGCCTGCCTTGAAAGCCTCTCAGCGATGGCCCGGCCAATGCCCCTAGCTCCTCCAGTGACGATGGCTACGCGTTTTTGCATTCCTCAACCTCCAAAGAGCAGCCGGGGGAGAAAGGTCACCACCCCAGGCAGGAAGAAAGCCAGCAGAATAGCCCCTAAAGCAGCCAGGAAAAAGGGCCAGCCCTCCTGGATATACTCCCGGACGGTACAGCCCAGGATTGAGCAGACGCTGTACATGGAAAGCCCCACCGGTGGGGTAAGCAGCCCAATGGCGCTGGTCATGACCATCAGTACCCCGAAGTGCACCAGGTCTACCCCCAGGGCCTTCATGGCCGGTACCAGGATGGGGGTGAGCAGGATGATCATCACCGTGGAGTCGAGCACGGTGCCCAGGAGGAGCAAAAACACCAGCACCAAAGCCACCACCGCCTCAGGGGGCAGCTTGAGGTTCAGCAAAAAAGCGGAAAGGTTTTGGGGGAACATCTCCCATTTCATCCCGTAGCTGAGCAGGGCTGAGCAGGCGATCAGAAAGGAGATCATGCCCACGTCGGCTACGGTGTTTCGCAAAGCCCGTTGCAGCTTGGTCCAGTCGAGCTCGCGGTAGATAAGCAGGCCTACCAGCAGGGCATAGACCGCTGCAGCCGCCCCTACCTCCGACGGCACGAAAACCCCACCCCGCAAGGCCAGAAGCAGCACAATGGGGAAGACAATGGCCCAGATACTGCCTAAAAAGGCCAGCACCACCTCGCGCGGTGTGGCCGGGCGGGGCTGCTCGGGCTGGTAGCCTCGAGCCCGCGCTATTAAGCTGACCACCAGCATGTACAGGCTGGCCAGCACCACCCCCATCCCTAGGCCACCAGCGAAAAGCTGCCCCACCGAGACCTGCCCGATGCTGCCGTACAGGATGAGGCCGATGCTGGGGGGGATGGCTACGGCGATAAGGCCAGTAAAGCCCTGGAGCGCTGCCACCAGGCCGCGGGTGTAGCCCCGCTGGAGCATGCCCGGCCCCAGGATGCGGGCCTGCATGGCTGCGTCGGCAATAGCCGAGCCTGAGACTCCGCCCATCAGGGTGCTGAGCACCACGCTGACCTGGGCCAGGCCCCCCCGCAGGTGGCCGGTCAGAACCGAGGCAAAGTGCAGAAGCCGCTGGGTTACCCCGGCCTCGTTCATCAGGTTTCCCGCCAGCACAAAGGTAGGGATGGCCAGCAGGGTGAAGACCTGGGTCTCAGAGAGGATGAGCTGGGTGGGCATGGTGAGCTGAAGCTCGGGCTGCTGCAGAAAGAAAACGAACCCGGCAATGCCGATAGCAAAAACCACCGGCATGCCCATCAAAAGCAGCAGCAAAAAGAGCAGCAGGCTTAGAATCACGGCGCCTCCTTCAGGCGGCGGTAGGTTTGCTGGATGTGCTGAAAGGTGGTGAGCAGGAGAAGCAAACTTCCCACCGGTACGCTCAGGGTGACCCAGGTGTAGCTCAGGCCGGGGATACCCTGGAAAGTGCGGAAGCGGGTGCTGTAGGCCAGCTCGAGGCCGTACACCAGCAAGGCCAGCAGGAACAAGGCAATCAGTCCCAGGTTGACCAGCTTTAGGCCGAGCTGGCCTTTGGGGGGTAACCGCCGGGCCAGCAGTTCCACCGAGACATGGCGCTCCTGGCGTAGAGCCACATCTGCGCTAAGAAATACCGCCCAGGCGAAGCAGAAGGTGGCCAGATCCATGCTCCAGCCCAGCGGGTAGCCCAGGAACCGTCCAAGTCCACCCGCAAAAACCGCCAGGGTGGTCATGGCCAGGAAGACCTGGGCCAGCACCTCCTCTGTTTTGTGTATCCAGGTAAGTAGCATAGCAGTCCTGTTCGAGGCCGGATCCGCAACCGGCCCACCGCCGCAGCGCCGGCGGTGGGCTTGCGGATGAGGAAAGGTTTAGCGGCCGACCCCCAGCTCGCGGTAGAGCTGTTGGCGGATGGGGGTTAGGCCCAGGCGTTCGTAAGCAGCGTTGGCTGCGCGGCGGAAGGCCTCGAGGTCCACGTCGCTCACCACGGTCATACCCCGTTGGATGGCCTGTTGCTTGACCCGGCTGGTGTTGTCCAGGATTTGCCGCGAGACCTCAAACCCGGTGCGGTTGCACTCCTCTACCAGAATCTGCTGGTAGTTGGCTGGTAGGCGGCGGAACCAGGCCTCACCCACCACCTGGAAGTTCACCAGCAGGAAGTGCCGGGTTTCGCTGACGTAGCGTACAACCTCCCACAGGCTGGCGTCGCGGATGTTGTCGTAGACCAGCTCGGCTCCGTCGATGGCCCGTTGCTGCAGGGCGCTGTAGATCTCCCCAAAGGCCAGGGCAGTGGGGGTGGCTCCCAAGGCCCGCACCGACTCCTGCCAGATGGGGGCCGGTGGGGTGCGGATGCGCAGGCCCCGCAGGTCCTCGGGCCGGCGGATGGGCCGGTTGGTCATGAAGTGGCGGAAGCCCTGTACCCAGTTGAAACAGACCACCCGGATGCCGTACTCCTGGGCCAGCCGGTCGGTCCACTGCTGCACCACCGGGAGCTTGGTCAGGCGCTCGACCAGCAAGGGGTTTTCCAGGAAGTAGGGGCCGTTCAGCACCGCAATATCTCTAACGTAGTTGCCCATCCGGGCCGCATCGGTGTTCTGCCCAACCGGTACCCCCCGGCGCAGCTGCTCGATGATATCCTCCTCTACGCCCAGCTGGGCACTGTGGAAGACCAGGATCTGCAGGTCGCCGTTGGTACGTTCCGAGACCCGCTGCGCCCAGCGCTGGAAGCCGGCATGGTAGGGGTGGTTAGGCCCCAGCACGTGGTTGTAGCGCAGGGTGTAGGTGGGGCTGGCCCAGGCCAGGCTCAGTAGAAGCATCCAACCGAGTAGCAGACTCTTTTTCATCCCTATCTCCTTTCGTACGAGTACCCGCACTGTTGGCGTTTGGGTAAACGATTACCTTACTTGAGCTCCGTTATCATAGTGGCCAAAAACTCAGCTTGTCAATAGGAATTGACAGTGAGTCGTAATAACCGAATAATCTCGGAGAAGGGTTAGCGTTTTTCATGATCCGACCCAAGGTAACCCTAGAGGATGTGGCCCGCTTGGCGGGGGTCTCGACGGTCACAGTTTCCAAGGTGCTTAACAACCAGGGGCGCATCTCCCAGGCTACCCAGCAACGGGTGCGCCAGGCTGCCGAGCGGCTGGGGTATGTGGCCAACGCAGCAGCCCGCAGTCTGCGGGGCAAGCCCAGCCGAATGCTGGGGATGGTGGTGCCGGAGATGGCCAGCCCTTACTTTGCCGAGCTGGCCCGCGCAGCGGCCGATGTGGCCGGGCGCCTGGGCTACGATCTGGGGCTTTTCACCACCTCACGCAGCCCAGATCGGGAGCGCGAACGGGTAGGCTCGCTCCTCGGAGGGTTGGTGGACGGCCTGATTCTGGTCGGTCCCAGTGGTTCGAGGCAGTTTTTGCGGGCCCTCGAGCAGGTACCGGCCCCGGTTGTGCTCATCAACTACTTTGGCCCGCCTACCCACCTGCCGGTGATCCGGGCCGAAAACTACCAGACTACCACCGCGCTGCTCCACCACCTGCTGGCCTTGGGTCACCGTCGGATTGCCCACATCTCCGGGGCTCCCCACTCCGGTCAGGGAGCTGAACGTTTGCGTGCCTACCGCGAGGTGATGCAGGCTGTGGGCTTGTGGCAGGAGGACCTTGTGCGCCCCGGTGGTTTCACCCAGGAAGGAGGAATGCAAGCCACCCGCCAGCTTCTGGCCCTGGCTCAGGCCCCCACCGCCATCTTTGCCGGAAACGACCTATCGGCCCTGGGGGTTTACGAAGCAGCGCGGGAACGAGGCTTGAAAATCCCTCACCAGCTCTCTGTGGTGGGATTCGATGATATCCCCATTGCCGACCACCTTAGCCCTCCACTGACGACCGTAGCCCAGCCAGTACAGGCCATGGCCCAGCTGGCTGTAGAGCTTCTTCTGCGCGGGCTGGAGGGGGAGCGCCTGAGCGAATTTGTGCAGGAGTTTCCCAGCCGGCTGGTACTGCGCTCATCTACCGGCCCCCCCAGTGGGTAGGTATACTGCCGGTATGCGCGAACGCATCCTGGCCCGCATCCGCAGGGCCCTCGAGCATCGCCCTTCCCCGGCCTTGCCCGAGCCGCTGGCCCCAGCCGCACTGGTGCCTGAGGAAGCCCTGGCGCTCTTTATACAGCGGCTGCAGGAGAGCGGGGGGGAAGTGGTGCGGCTGGAGAACCTAAAAGCTGCCCGCACCTGGCTGGGTCAGTTTGCCCACACCTTTGGCGGGGTGGCCTTGGGCGCCGGCTTTCCCCCAGCGTTGCACCCTGAGTTGCCCCACCAACCCCCCGAGCAGGCCCCGCTGGGCATATCCTGGGCCTTGGGCGCGGTGGCCGAGACCGGCACGGTGCTCTTGAGCAGCCAGGAGGGCCGCCGGGTTCAGCTTTTGCCCCCGGCGCACCTGGTTTTTGTGCTGCAGGAGAAAATTTACCCAACCCTGTATGAGGCCCTTACTGCGCTGAAACCCGATCTACCCTCGGCCATCGGGCTGCATTCGGGCCCCAGCAAGTCCGCCGACATCGGCCAGATCATGGTCAAGGGGGTGCATGGGCCAGGGCGTCTGGTGGTGGCGGTGGTGCAGAACCCAGCCTGATTTACACATTCATCTCCAGGCCGGACTACACTTGAGGAATGAGCAAAGCCCAGACCCTTGGCGAACTCAAGCGTACCTATCCCCTAGACAAACTCCGCCGCAGCGTCCGAGACGAAGCGCGCGAAAACCTCATAGCGAAGCTGCGTCTGGGCGATAAGCTCTTCCCTGGCATCCAGAGCTACGACGACTCGGTGATTCCCAGCCTGGTCAACGCCATCCTGGCCCGGCACAACTTCATTCTGCTGGGCCTGCGCGGCCAGGCCAAAAGCCGCATCCTCCGGCAGCTGACCGAGCTTCTGGACGAGGAAATTCCTGCCTTGCCCACCGAGATTCGCGATAACCCCCTTTTCCCCCTTTCCGCCGAGGCCAAGCGCCTGCTTGCGGAGGCCGGCGACGACGCCCCCATCGTCTGGATTCCCAGAAGCGAGCGCTACGTGGAGAAGCTGGCCACCCCCGACACCACCGTGGCCGATATCCTGGGTGACATCGACCCCATCAAGGCCGCCAAGCGCGGCACCGGGCTGGGTGACCTCGAGGCCGTCCACTACGGCCTGCTCCCACGGGCCAACCGGGGTATCTTCGGTATCAACGAGGTCGCCGACCTCGCGCCCAAGGTCCAGGTAGCCCTCTTCAACATCCTGCAAGAGGGCGATGTGCAAATTCGCGGCTACCCGGTCCGCCTCGAGCTCGATGTCTGGATCGCCTTCACCGCCAACCCCCAGGACTACACCGCCCGCGGCAAGATCGTCACCCCCCTCAAAGACCGCATCGGCTCGGAGATCCGCACCCACTACCCGCGCACTTTGGAGGAGGGCCTCATCATTACCCAGCAAGAAGCCTGGATTGCCCGTGAAGAAGGCATGTACGTGCCGGCCTACGTGGCTGAAGCTTCCGAAGCCGTCGCCTTCGTGGCCCGCGAGGACAAGCGGGTGGACAAAACCTCAGGGGTCTCGCAGCGGCTTTCGATTAGCCTGTTGGAGCTGGTGGCCTCCAATGCCGAGCGCCGGGCGCTGCGCCTGGGGGAACGCCCGGTAGCCCGGCCCCTCGACCTTTATGCGGCCCTCCCGGCCATCACCGGCAAGATTGAGCTGGAATACGAGGGCGAACTCCAGGGGGCCGAACGGGTGGCCCGAGACCTGCTCACGAAAGCCTTTGGCCTGGCCTACGGCGAGCGGGCCAGGGGCCTACAGGTGGATGAGATCGTGCAGTACTTTGCCGATGGCAACCTGCTTACTCTGCCGGAGGGCAGCGCCGTGGCGGTGCTGAAGGAGATGGGAAAGGTGCCGGGTCTTCTTGCTGCCGCCCAAAAACTCGAGCCCCAAACCACCCCCGAGGCCCTGGTTGCAGCGGGAGAGTTTATTCTGGAAGGACTGGCGGGTCGCCGCAAGATTGCCAGGGGCGAGGAGAGCTATAGCGCCCCCCTCGAGCGCGAACGGGAGCGTTGGGGAAGCGGGAACTGAGGGAGCTTGTATGCGCGTGCGGTACTCCAAGTACGAGCCTGGCTTCGACGACCTGACCGGCGCCGACCTGATGGACATGATCCAGGATTTCCTGATGGACTCTGGCTTCAGCGACCCCTACAACCGCTATCAGCCCGACCCCGGCCGCGCCCCCACCGCCGAAGACCTGATGGATGCCCTGCTGCAAGCCCTCCTGGAGCAAGACCGCATCCCCGAAGAATGGCTGCAAGAGGCCCGCCAGGCCCAGAACTTCCAGGACACCCGGCTCGGGCAGGAGCTGCAGCGCCTGATGCAGCGTCTACAGGATGAGGGCTATATTCGCTTGCCCGGCAACGACCCCACCGACCCCCAGGGCCAGGGTATGCAGGGCGAGGCCCAAGACACGCGGTTGGAACTCACCAACAAGTCGGTGGACTTTCTGGGCCTCAAGAGCCTGCGCACCCTGCTGGGCTCGCTGGGCAAAAATGCCCCGGGTGCCCATGTCACCCGGCACTATGCCTCGGGCGTGGAGTCGAGCGGCGAGACCAAGCCCTACGAGTTCGGCGACCAGCCCAACATCAACATCGGCGAGACCCTCAAGAGCGTTGTGATGAAGGGGCTGGAGAATATCGAAGAGCGTGACCTGACCATCGAGCTCGCCGAGTACACCGCGGCCATGAATACGGTGGTGCTGCTGGACTGCTCGCACTCGATGATTCTGTATGGCGAAGACCGCTTTACCCCCGCCAAGCGGGTGGCGCTGGGCCTGGCCCACCTGATCCGCACCCAGTACCCTGGCGACCAGGTGCGCTTTGGGGTGTTCCACGACAGCGCCGAGGAGGTGCCGCTGGGCCGGCTGCCCACCGTGCAGGTGGGGCCCTACCATACCAACACAGCCGAGGGCCTCAAGCTGGCCCGCAAGATGCTCAGGAAGATGAGCGGGGAGATGAAGCAGATCATCATGATTACCGATGGCAAGCCCTCGGCGCTTACGCTGCCCTCGGGGCAAATTTACAAAAATGCCTGGGGTCTCGACCCGGTGATTCTGGCCGAGACCCTCAAGGAGGCCACCCTGGCCCGCAAGGAGGGCATCCCCATCCACACCTTCATGCTGGCCCGCGAGCCCGAGCTGCTGGCTTTTGTCAAAAAGCTCACCCAAATTACCAAGGGCAAGGCCTACCTGACCACGCCTGGAAATATCGGGCGGTATGTGTTGATGGATTTTTTGAACCGCAAGGTTAGCCGGAACTGATGTTCTGTGGTGGTTGGTGAAAAAGACAAACCCCCCCGACGACGTCTGGCTGCACTGTGCAGCGCAGCCAAGCCGCCGAAGGCATTTGGCTTGACTACCTTTTGAATCTTAGAGCCCACCCCACCCTTCCCTCCGGTCGGCGTAACTTGCGTCGCCCCTCCCTCCGGACGACGAGATCAGCGTCACCCTGTCGGTGGGTGAAGAACACGACTCCCTACAAAGGGTCGGTATCGTGCTCCAATGCTGTAACAAACCGGTATTGCGTTCCCGTGACGTAAAAAACCGGTATTGCCCTCCGCTACGCGGACACCTTCTGTCGGACGCCTCTGCGCCCCGCCAGGGTGGCGTGAGCGAGGCGAGGCCACCATACGGTGAAGGACTAACCGAATCTGGCATAACCCCGGTGCAACCGGCAAAGCGTTATAGATCAAGATGATCTGGGCTTGGTTTTTCGGGTGGGCTCTGCTTTCCAGGGGTCGTCGGGCCAGGGATGCTTGGGGTAGCGGCCCCGCAGTTCCTTGCGCAGCTCGGGGTAGGTGTGGTTCCAGAAGCTTTCGAGATCCTGCGTTACCTGGATGGGCCGCTGGGCGGGGGAGAGCAGGTGCAGTAGGACGGGTGTTCGGCCCTGGTTGACGCACGGTGTCTTGGCCAGGCCGAACAACTCTTGCAGCTTTACGGCCAGCACCGGAGGGCTGCCATCGGGGGCGTAACGGAGCCGGATGCGTGAGCCGCTGGGCACCCGCAGATGGGTGGGGGCCAGTTCCTCCAGCCGGGCTTGAAGAGGCCAGGGTAGCTGGCTTTGCAGCAGGCTGGCCAGCTCGAGCCGGGCGAAGTCCTCGCGCCGCCAGACGTCTTCCAGCCAGGGGGCGAGCCAGTCTTCCAGGGTTTGCAGCAGATAGGCATCGCTTAGGTCGGGCCAGCCCTCCTCGGGCCGCCAGCAGCGCAGGCTCAGTACGCGAGCCTGCCACTGGCGTAGCCCTTCGCTCCAGGCTAGCAGGCCCAGCCCCTCCGAGCGCACCACCCGGCAGAGCACCTCGGTGCGCTTCTGGATGGGAATCTCCCGCAAAGGCTGGCTGGAGAGTACCACCTCCCCGACGTGCCGCTCGCGCTGGGCTAGCAGCACCCCCTGCCGGCCATCCCAGGCCAGGAATTCGCGGGTGCTGGCCAGGGGTTCCAGATCCTGCGGCTGCACCGGCGCAGCCAGGAAGATGCGGCCCTCCTCCCGGCCTGCGTCTAGGTGGGCTACCGCAAGCCAGGGGCTGCCCCCCAGTCCGTCGTCCTGTAGTAGCCGCACCCCGCGCCCCCCTGCCAGGCGGTAGCGCAGCCGTTCACCCTCCCTCAGGCGGGCGATGCGGTCGGGGTAGGCCCGCGCTACCAGCCGGCCTGCGGCGTAGGGGTCGGGCGGGGTGTTGTCGGGAGGCACCCCCAAGCGCTCGCGCCACTGGCGACTCAGCTGCTCGAGGCGGGCCAGGGTGGCTGGCTCGGCTCCGGGCTGGGCCTGGCGCGTAGACCGCCAGCGGCGCAGGGCCAGCAGCCGCAAGGTGAGGTCGGCCTCGAGGGTGTCCAGAGGATCTCGCTCCTCCAAGATGGCGGCCAGGTCGGCGGCCAGGGCACCCTGCCCGGTGCTGGCCCCCTCCAAAAGCAGGTGAGCCAGGCGGGGGTGGGTGGGCCAGGCCAGCAGGGCCCGTCCCCGCTCGGTCAGGCGGCCTGCTTCCAGGGCCCCCAGGGTCTCCAGTAGCTCGCGGGCCTGTCGCAGGGCTCCTGCGGGCGGCGGCGTGACCCAGGTCAGGGCATTGGGGTCTTGCACTCCCCACTGGGCCAGCTCGAGCACCAGCGCAGCCAGGTCGGCCTCCAGTATCTCGGGCCGGTTCTCGGCCTGGAGCAGGGCCTGGGTGGCCGGGCTCCACAGCCGGTAGCAGACACCCGGCCCCAGGCGCCCGGCCCGCCCGGCCCGCTGGTCGGCGGAAGCGCGGGTCACCCGTGAGGTTTCCAAACGGCTCAGCCCGCTCCTGGGGTCGAAGCGGGCCACCCGGGTGTAACCCGAATCCACCACCACCCCAATACCCTCGATGGTAAGGCTGGTCTCGGCGATCGAGGTGGAGAGCACTATCCTGCGCTGCCGGGGGTCGGGTCGGATGGCCTCCTGCTGGGCCGAGAGGGGCAGGTCGCCATAGAGCGGGGCGAGCCTCACCCCGGGGTAGCGCCCGGCCAGCAGACGCTCGGTCTGGCGAATCTCGCTGGTTCCTGGCAAAAAGACCAGTACATCCCCCGGCTGCTCGGCCAGAGCCCGTTCCACGGCCCCAGCCACCACCCCTGGCAGGGAGCCTTCGGGGTCTTTGGGCAGGTAGCGCAGCTCCACCGGATAGGCCCGCCCCTGGGCCTGCAGCAGGGGAGCGGCCAGCAGGTGGCTCAGAGCCAGGCCCTCCAGGTTGGCCGACATCAAAAGCAGCCGTAGGTCTTCGCGCAGGGCCTCCTGTACTTCCAAGCACAGCGCCAGGGCCAGGTCGGCCTGCAGACTGCGCTCGTGAAATTCATCGAAGATGACCAGCCCCACCCCCTCCAAGCCAGGGTTGTGCTGCAGGCGGCGGGTCAGGATGCCCTCGGTGAGCACCTCGAGGCGGGTTTGCGGCCCCACCCGGCTCTCGAAGCGCACCCGGTAACCCACGGTTTGCCCGAGCTCCTCCCCCAGCTGCTCCGCCATGCGGGCGGCCACGCTGCGGGCGGCCAGCCGGCGGGGCTCGAGCATCCAGATTTTCTGCCCCTTCAGCCAGGGCGCCCGCAGCAGCTCCAGCGGCAGTACCGTGCTCTTGCCCGCACCCGGCGGGGCCTGCAACACAGCCCGGCGGTGCTGGCTGAGCGCCTCCTGCAGCGCGGGTAGAACCTGGTGGATGGGCAGCTCCATAAACCCCAGGTATTTTCGCACAGGCAAACCGCTCAAGGGCTGCTACCTTGAGGCCAGGATGCTGGTTCTGTGGTTCTTGTTTGCACTGCTGGCGGCATTATCTGCCGCAAAGCTGATCCGCCGTCCCAGCTTTTGGCGCACCGAAACCCCAGCTCTCGTCGAGGTGCTGGGGGTCTGGCTGATCCTGACCCTTGTGATGATGGGCAGTTTGATAGGCCTGACCGCGATGATAGGTGGTCTGATGGGCCTTACCGAAGCAAGGTTGCCCATTGTGGCCGGCGCGAAACCCGGCGTGGGTGGCGGTGTGGTGAGCTGGGTGTAGAGTCCAAGAAACGCGTTACGTATTTTTCTTGTCGGATTTGGACATTCCCGGCTCTGGGTAAAGGCTATCAATAAATCGTATGAGCAGAATGGTTGACTATACCCTATGGGCCCAAAGCTTTATCAAAGCCCGCCGGGTGGTGGCGGTGCGCCTTGACGAGGAACGGGGCGAGTATGAGGCCATCAGTGAGACCGGCTCGAGCTATCCCCTGGAGCGCCTCGAGCAAGCCCAAACACTGTTGCGAGTTTTGCAGGAGTCCCAGCCCCAGCAAGCCTGAGGGGCGTGGTGGGGCCGTTCTTGGAAGCTTACTTGCTCCTGAGCGACCCACACGATCAAACAGCACAGCCTCGAAAAATTTATATGGAGCACCTAGTTTGGTGTGACGGGCTCTAATCGCCAATCGGGGCAGGCGAGCAGGCCACATTAGTATTAGGGTGTGGAGTATCTGGCTTATCCGGCATTGTTCCTGACCTATCTGGGCCTGGGCCTGGGTTACTGGCCCGGTTACCGCATGAACCGGGCGGCCATCGCGCTTACCGGGGCGGCCTTCCTGATCGCCCTGGGGGTATTGGACTTCGCGGCTGCCTGGCAGGCTTTGGAGCCGCATACCCTGGCCTTTTTGTTTGGGGTGATGGTGCTCAACGCCCACCTGGGCTACGCGGGGTTTTTCCAGCTGGCCCTGGATCGCCTGCTGCACCTGGCCCGCACCCCTCTGGGCCTGCTGGTCTGGCTGACCTACGGCACCGGGCTGCTCTCGGCGCTGTTTCTCAACGACACCATCGCTATCCTCTTCACCCCGCTGGTGCTGGCCCTGACCCGGGCCCTGGGTCTGCCCCCGGTGCCGTACCTGCTGGCCCTGGCAGGGGCCACCAACCTGGGCAGCGTGGCCACCCTAACCGGCAACCCGCAGAACATCGTGGTGGGAAGCCTGTCCAGGATCGGCTACCTCGAGTTCGCCCAGGCCCTGGCCCCGGTGGCCCTGCTGGGGCTTTCCTTGCAGGTAGCCCTGCTTTACGTGCTCTACCCGGCGGTGCGCTCGAGGGCCCCCCTACCTCCCCTGCCCTCCCTTCGCTTCCGCCTGCACCGGGCCCTGCTGGCTAAGGGGGTCTGGGTTACCCTGGCCCTGCTGGCGGCCTTTCTGCTAGGCTACCCGCTGGCCCAGGGGGCGCTGGTGGCAGCGGGGTTTTTGCTGTTGAGCCGACGGCTTCGCTCCGAGCGGTTTTTCATGCGGGTGGACTGGGAGCTGCTGGTGCTGTTCGCTGGTTTGTTTATGGTTACCGCAGCGGTGAAGAAGCTGGGCCTGCTGGCCCCTTTGGAGGCCCTGGCCACCGCCCCGGCAAGCCTGGCCGGGGTCACCGCCCTGCTCTCCAACCTCATCTCCAACGTCCCGGCGGTGCTGCTGCTTTACCCGCTGATTCCCCAAGACGACACCCAGGGCTGGTTGCTGCTGGCCGCGGCCTCCACCCTGGCCGGCAACCTGACCCTGCTGGGCTCGGTGGCCAACCTGATCGTGGCCGAGGCCGCCCGGCGGGAGGGCTGCCGGCTGGGCTTTTTCGAGCACCTGCGCTTCGGCCTGCCCCTTACGCTCCTGACCCTGCTTCTGGCCTATGCCTGGATTTACCGTTAGGCTCGAGGCCCGCCTTTGGGCCGTGGCCCAGGAGATTCGGGCCGGGACCTACGCCGATATCGGGGCCGACCACGCCCTGCTGCCGCGCTACCTGCTTCAGACCGGCCGGGTGCGCTGGGCGATTGCGGTGGAGAAGAGTCGGGGGCCCTGGGAGAACGCCCGGCGGGCCTTGCAGGGCCTGCCTGCCGAGGTGCGCCTGGGGGATGGCCTCGCACCCTTGGCCCCGGGGGAGGTAGAGGTTCTGAGCCTCTGCGGGATGGGGGCCCGGCGCATGGTGGGCATCCTCTCGGCCCACCCCGAGCGGCTTCCTTCCCGGATCGTCCTCCAGCCCAACGACGCTGCCGAGCCATTGCGCCGCTGGGCGGTGGCGGCCGGTTTCGGTCTGGTTAACGAGCAGATGGTGGAGGGCTTTTGGCGCTACACCGTTTTGACCCTAGAAAAAGGGCCCAGCCCGGTCTACGAGGGCCTGCCCCTTGCGTTGGCCCTGCGCTACGGGCCGATCCTGCTCCGGCAGAAGCACCCCCTGCTCAGGGCTGCGCTTGAGGAGCGGTTGGCCTACCTATGCCGGCTTAGGCCGGGCCACCCCGAGCTGGCCTGGCTCGAGCGGGCCCTGGCCCTGCTGGACTAGTGCGGCAGCCGACGCTGCACCAGGCCGTAGACGTAGGTGCCCAGCAAGGCCCCCAGCAGGATGACCAAGGCTCCGGCGTGGCCGCTGCCCAGCAGGGCGTAGATGGGACCTGGGCAGGCTCCCACCAGCCCCCAGCCCAGCCCGAAGACCAGCCCGCCCAAAAGGTAGCGGTAGCGGCCCGGCTCGCTGGGCCGCACCGCCAGGGGTTCGCCCCCAGAGGCGCGCACCCCCAGCCGGCGCAAAAGCCAGAGGGAAAAAGCCCCGGTGAGCACCGCGCTGCCGATCACCCCGTACATGTGGAACGACTCGAAGCGGAACATCTCGTAGATGCGGTACCAGGAGGCGATCTCCGAGCGGATGGCCACGAAGCCAAAAAACGCCCCGGCCAGCAGGTAGGGCAGGTAAGCCCCCAGGGAGATGGGTCTGCTGCTGGTTTCCGGTTTGAACTCATCGGGAATGGGCAGGGCCATACCTCACCTTAACCAGGCCAGCAGCCAGGGCAGGAGCCAGCGGGCCGAGACCAGCCCACCCAAAAAGAAACCGACAGTGGCCACAAGCGAGGGCCACTGCAGGGCAGAAAGCCCGGTGATGGCGTGGCCCGAGGTGCAGCCCGCCGCCCAGCGGGCGCCGAAGCCGATCAAAAAGCCGCCTATCAGCAAGAACAAAAACCCCTCCGGGCGCAGCACAGCAGACCAGGAGAAAAGTTCCTGGGGTAGGAAGCCCGAGTCGGGTGGAAGCCCTAAGCCCTCGAGGGCTGCTTGGGTCTTGGGGTTGAGGTTTACCTCCGGGAGACCGAGCCACACTCCCGCCATAAACCCCCCCAGCGCGATACCCAGTACAAAGGCCAGGTTCCAGCCCTCGGCCCGCCAGTCATAGCGGAAGAAAGGGAGCCGGCTGCCCATGGCCGCGCAGATATGGCGCAGGGAGGAGGAGATGCCAAAACGCCGGTTGCCCAGCAAAAGGAGCAGGGGCACCATCAGGCCAATCACCGGGCCGGCCACGTACCAGGGCCAGGTTTGGATGAGCCATTCCATGGTTGTTCATCATGGAGATAAAAGTTGATAAAGATTGTAAACTAACCTGCAAACGTGTGTAGAACACATTCCAGAGGGTTGTGTGGAGTTTGGCTGTTCTAGACTTGGGTAGCCTGCCCGTTTCGTTGTTCACCCGCCTCTGGCATTGGTCAGGATTTGAAGCACCTCCTCCGGTGAATCCACAACGGTCACAAGGTCTAAATCGTCGGCTTCTATGGCCCCCGAGCGCAGCATGGTGCTGCGCATCCAGTCCAGCAAGCCGCTCCAATAGCCGCGGTCCAGGGCAAAAATGGGGAAAGGATGTACCTTGCCGGTCTGAACCAGCACCAGCACTTCGGCCAGTTCATCAAGGGTGCCGAAACCACCAGGCATGAGCACAAATGCCCGGGCATAGCGTACCAGCATCAGCTTGCGGGCGAAAAAATAACGGAAGCTCAGGCTGTGGGTCTGGAAGGGGTTGGCCTTTTGTTCGTGCGGTAGCTGGATATTAAGACCCACCGAGATGCCGCCCGCATTGTAGGCCCCACGGTTGGCGGCCTCCATCAACCCCGGCCCGCCTCCCGTCACCACGCCATACCCTGCCTCGGCCAGACGCTGCCCCAGCAGCAGGGCCTGACCATATAGCGGGTTGTCCGAGCCAAAACGCGCCGAACCAAACACCGTGACCAGCGGTACTCCCAGCCCACCCAAAACTTCAAACCCTTCTACAATCTCGGCCATGATGCGCCACAACCGCCAGGAGTCCTGGTGTTGCAACAAGTCAATTTCCGGTTGGGTCATGGCTCCACTTTAAGGCCTGCACGCTGCTACCCAGAGCGCTTCTAAGAATGAATTCCGCACTCCAGGAGAGCCGTGGAGCTGTACAGAACTCGTTTTTTTGCACATGGAAGATTCCCAATTGGGACGGACCCATACCGATCTGCCCGCACAGCTTTCGCAGAAACCGCGCAGGCCTACCGCCGCCGCAGGCAGCGGCGTGCACCGAATAGGGGCCATCGCTCAGGCCATAACCTAGCCGACACACTCTTAGTTTTCGCGAGCGGCAAACACAGAGGGAGCCGCGTTGACACTCCCACATAAAGCACGTGGGATTCTTGGGCTCACCACTGCGCCTGGTATGGGCGTCTTACACGGTGATGTACGGCATTTCAACCGTCTTCAGGCGTGGCTTCCCGTGTGCCCCACGGCAGGGGAATCGAATTCCCGATAGACGCTTTACCACACAAGCCACCCACCGTGCTATGTCCGCCAGAGGCGGACGTGGGGGAGTCCACGCTTTGCCTTGGCGAGGCGACCATTCCTGAAGGGGATGGGTTTTATAGCTCCCCCACACCCCCTCGCTTTTTATAATCTTGACAACCTTGGTGCAAGGCTATTACCATTGCACGGGATGATCTTAAGTGCAAAAAAACCCAGTGCCGGGGGGCTAGTCTGAGCTAGTCCGCGCGTCCGCGTTTCCCGGCCCGCACAACGCTTGCGGGCTCTTTTTTTATTGAGGATTCTATGGCAAACCTTGACCCACCCAACCGAAGTGAGATCACCTCAGCAAAATCGAATGCTGAGCGCCGCGCCATCGAGATTGTGGATACCACCTTCCGCGACGGACAGCAGTCGCCGCTCTTGTTCGACACCGAGAAGTACCGCTTTAGCCTCGAGGAAAAAAAGCAGTTGCTGGCCGGGCTGATGGAGCTGGGGGTAACCCACTTCGAGTTCTTCTCGCCGGTGGTGGGAGAGGCTGAGGCCCAAGACGTGCAGGAGTTGATGGACTTTGCCCGCCAGCGAAGCCGGCGACCCCTGATGTTCCTGGCTCACTGCCGCTGTCACCCCGCCGACATTCAAGCTGCTATGGAGGCGGGTTTCAACGGCCTCAACCTCTACCTGGGGGTTTCGCCCCTGGCCCAGCAGCACAATGCGCAGAAAAGTCTGGAGGAGGGGATCGCCCTGGCCCGTTCGGTGGTGCGCGAGACCCGTGCAGCCCATCCGGGGCTTTACCTGCGCTTCAGCGCAGAGGATGCCTTTCGCACACCGCTGCAGGACTTGTACTGCCTGTACGACGCCCTCTACCCCTATGTCAACACCTTTGGTATGCCCGATACGGTTGGGCTGGCTGAACCTGAGGATGTTCGCCGGGTGGTGCAGTCCCTGCGCGAACGCTACCCTGAAGTAGCCCTCGAGTGCCACTTCCACAACGACCGGGGCCTGGCCTTCGCCAACGTGCTGGCTGCCGCGCGCGCCGGGGTACGCTACGTGGATGCTTCCATCTGGGGCCTGGCCGAACGCTCAGGGATACCCTCGGTGACCGGGGTGCTGTTTAACCTGTCCAAGCACCGCCCCGAGCTTTTCGAGCAGTACAACCTCAGCCAGTGCTACCCCCTCAACGTGTTGATGGCCTCTATCCTGGGCACGCTGGTGCCCTACACCGAACCGGTCTCGCTGACCAACCGCACCCACACCGCCGGGGTACACCAGAAGGCTGTACTGAATGAGAAGAAAGTCTACGAGGCTCACAACCTGCACGACTTTGGGGTCGACAAGAACCAGCTTCTTTTGGGGCCGCTCTCGGGCTGGCACCTGATTTACTACTACCTCAAAGAAGTGGAAAACTTCGTCATCAGCAAGGACCAGGCCAGGGAGATTGCCCAGCTCTTTAAGGGCCGCACTGCCGAGATTGGCCGGGCCAAAAAACCCGAAGAACTTTTGTTGGAGCTGGCCGAACTTCACGACCTAAAGCGCCACACCCTGCCCGAAGAGGTGCCTACGGCCCGCCTCGAGAACCTGGATTAATGCTCCGGTGCGCTGGTTTTCGGTATGAATTCGGTCTGTAGAGTAGCGGGATCTGCCTTGGGGCGGTTTATTTGGGGTCATCGTTGCATACCGACCACCCTGTTGCTAGACCGCTCGTCAGAGTTTCATACAATCCTTAACAGGGGGACCCAATGGGACTGACGTTGGCTGAAAAAATCCTCTCACAACGTACAGGGCGCGAGGTCAGGGCAGGGGAGCTGGTGGTGGTGGAGGTCGACCAGGTGATGGTGGTGGACTCCATTGCTGGAAGCTTTTTCAAGCGCCTAGAGCAGCTATCGGCCACCCCGCGCTTTCCCGAAAAGGTGGCTATCGTAATTGACCATGTGGCTCCTGCCGCCAATGTGGAGGTGGCCAAGGCCCAGAAGGAAATCCGCGAGTGGGGAAACCGCCACGGCTGCCCGGTCTTCGATGTGGGTCGTGGCATCTGTCACCAGGTGCTGGTGGAGGAGCGGCTGGCACTGCCCGGTGGCATTGTGCTGGGCTCGGACAGCCACTCCACCACCTACGGCGGGATTGGCTGCTTTGGCACCGGCATGGGGGCCACCGATATCGCCCTGGCGGCGGCCTCGGGGCGCACCTGGCTGCGGGTGCCCGAGACGGTCAAGGTGACCTTCAAAGGTCGGCTCAACCCCAGCGTGACCGCGAAGGATGCGGCCCTCGAGATGGTTCGCGTGCTCACCGCCGACGGGGCTACCTACATGAGCATCGAGATGCACCTGACCCAGGGGGCCGAGTACCTGACCCGCAGCCAGCGCATGACCCTGGCCAACCTGACCGTAGAGGCCGGGGCCAAGTGCGGCCTGGTGGTGCCCAGCGGCGAAATTCTGGAGATGTACGCGGTGCCCGAGTGGCTCTACCCCGACCCCGATGCCGTATACGTCAAAGAGGTCGAGATCGACCTGGCGAGCCTCACCCCGCGGGTCTCGGTGCCTTTTTTCGTGGACAACGTGGAGGAAGTCTCGGCCGTGCGGGGCAAGCGGGTAGATCAGGTCTTCGTGGGCACCTGCACCAACGGGCGTCTGGACGACCTGCACGAGGTCGCGGCCATTTTGAAAGGCCGTAAAGTGGCCCCGGGGGTGCGCATGCTCATCATCCCGGCTTCGTCGCAGGTGCTGGAGGATGCTACACGGGATGGCACGCTGCTCACGCTTTTGCAGGCCGGGGCTACCCTCGGTACCCCTGGCTGCGGCCCCTGCATGGGACGGCACCAGGGTGTGCTGGCGCCGGGCGAGGTCTGTGTAAGCACCTCCAACCGTAACTTCCGGGGCCGTATGGGCGCTGCCGATGCCCAGATTTACCTGGCCTCGCCACGGGTTGCGGCGGCAACGGCGGTCGCTGGTTATATCACCACGCCGGAGGAACTGCCGGCGCTACACCCGGTATGAACGCGGCCGCCCCCTACACCACCCTGGAGCGCTTCCTCGACCACTGGGATGGGGTGCGGATGGTTACGCTGAAGCTGCTGCACTGTTTTGGCGAGGCCGACCTGCGGCGAGCGCTGTGGGCAGGCTCCAAGACGGTAGGGGAGATGTTTCACCACATCGGGGGGCATCAGTTTTATGCGGCCAGGGGGCTCTTTCTGGGCCAGTGGGAGCCTAGCGGGACGCTAGAGGAAAGCCCCGATGCCGACTGGGAGCTGCACAAGCACCTGACCATCTACCAGCACCAGACCCTGCACCGCTGGCTCGAGGATGTCCAGGAGCGCCTTCGGGTGTGGGCCCGGCAGGCTGACGGAACCCGGCTGCAAGACTTCGCCCCCGATAACCCCTGGCACGAGGGCATGCGAGGCTGGCTGCTGCTGCAACACGCCTACCAGGACGAGCTGCACCACCGCGGCCAGCTGTACCTGTTTGCCCGGCAACTGGGGCTGATCCCGCCCGATGTGTTCGCGGTAGACCACCCCGATTACTGGGAGCAAAGGAAGTGGAAATAATGGCTAAGGTCTGGAAATTTGGCGACTCCATCAACACCGACGACATCCTGCCCGGCAAGTACGCGCCCTTTATGGTGGGCGAGGACAGGTTTCACACCTACGCCTTCGCGCACCTTCGCCCCGATTTTGCCTCCGGCTACCGGCCGGGCGACCTCCTGGTCGCGGGTAAAAACACCGGTCTGGGCAGCAGCCGCGAATACGCCCCGGAGGCACTGCGCAAGCTGGGCCTGCGGGCCATCATCGCCAAGAGCTACGCCCGCATCTTCTACCGCAACCTGGTTAATCTGGGCATCATGCCCTTCGAGGCTCCAGAGGTGGTCGATGCCTTGCAGGACGGCGACGAGGTGGAGCTAATGTTTGAACAGGGGCTTCTTCGGCGCGGTTCGCAGACCTTCCAGCTCACGCCACCGCCCGCCTTTTTGTTGGAAGCCCTCCAGGAGGGCAGCATTCTGGATTACTACCGGAAATATGGGCGGTTTCCCGGCGAAGGGGTCGGGGGGTAAACTGGACGGGTTGAGGCTTGTATGGAAGACCTGGAAGTGATCTGCCCGGTGTGCAGCGAACCCAACTATATTCCCGCCGAAGACCTCGAGGAACTCACCGAGGACGACTACTTCGAGTGCGAGTCCTGTGGGGCCTATCTGCAGGTTCTTTCCACCGACCCCCTCGAGGTGGTGGTCATCGAAGACGGCGAGGAGGGCTTTTTTGTGGACTGCCCCGGGTGCGGCCTGACCTTCGAGGTGGACGGCGACGAGGACGAGGTGATCTGCCCGGAGTGCGGGCATCGCTTTGCGCCCGACTGGTCGGATTTAGACGAGGACGAAGAGAGCTTAGACTAGCGGAGCCAGCCGCTGGCCCCCGAAAGATACCAAGACAAGGAGAACCTATGACAGCCGAATGCGTGGAATGTGGCAGCCCGATTGAACTGAGCAACCCGGAGTTGGGAGAACTGGTGGTCTGTGACACCTGCGGGGCCGAACTCGAGGTGGTGGGCCTCGAGCCCCTCAGGCTGCAGGCCGCCCCGGAGGAAGCAGAGGACTGGGGAGAGTAAACCACCCTTCTATGCTCGCAATTCTGTATGACCGCATCCGCCCCGACGAGGAGATGCTCTTCAAGGCCGCCGAGGGGCTGGGTATTCCCTTCAAAAAAATCTACGCCAAACAACTGCCCATGCGGCTGGGGCATCGCCCCCCCGAGCTCGAGGGGGTCACTACCGCCGTTGAACGGCTGGTCTCGCAAAGCAAGGGCCTGGCGGTCTCGCGCTACCTGACCAGCTTAGGGATCCCGGTGGTGAACCGGCCCGAAGTCATCGAGGTCTGTGGCGATAAGTGGGCCACCAGCTGTGCCCTCGAGGCTGCCGGGGTGCCCCAGCCCGAAACCGCCCTGGCCACCGAGAGCGAAGAGGCCCTCAAGTTGATCGAGCGCATGGGCTACCCGGTGGTCATGAAGCCGGTGGTGGGCTCCTGGGGCCGCCTGCTCTCGCTGATTCGCGACCGCGACGCCGCCGAGACGGTGCTCGAGCACAAGGAAGTCCTGGGCGGCTACCAGCACCAGCTCTACTACGTGCAGGAGCTGGTGGACAAAGGGGGCCGCGATATCCGGGCTTTTGTGGTGGGCGACACCTGTATTGGGGCCATCTACCGCACCTCCGAGCACTGGATCACCAACACCGCCAGGGGCGGCAAGGCCAGCAAGTGCGAGGTCACGCCCAAACTGGCCGAGGTTGCGGTGCGGGCGGCCAAAGCCGTGGGGGGCGGGGTGGTGGCGATTGACCTCTTTGAGTCGCCCAGGGGCCTGCTGGTGAACGAGGTCAACCACACCATGGAGTTCAAGAACTCGGTCTCGACGACCGGCGTGGATATTCCGGCGAAGATCCTCGAGTACGCTTGGAGCATCCGCTTGCGATAAGCCATGTTTCTGAGCGCTTCGCTTCTACGCAGCGGGACGCCAGGGGTGCTGTAGTGGTGAGCGCTTAGGGTCTGGCCCGGCTCTGCCCGGTTGCGATGCCGCTGGCGATGAGGTGGGCCGCACGCAGGGGTTCGGGGATGTTGGA
>DAIUDO010000003.1:0-9212 GCA_036845585.1 Meiothermus sp.
TGGTAGGGGTTTTGGGTAGCATCGAGCGTCGGGCCGGTCAAGTACGCTGAAAAAAACGCCTGGCAACCCTCCGTCGCCAGGCATAACTTGAGGAAATCAATTGGTCAGTAGTTGCTAAACAAGAGCAAGTTGGGTGAGCGCCGACCCGCGTTTGTGACCTTGCCGGAGGTGGCATTGGCAACGATGGCGTTGCGCACTGTTGCGGGGCTGGCGGCGGGGTTGCTCTGCAAGTAGAGGGCAGCTACCCCAGCCACATGGGGCGTAGCCATTGAAGTACCACTGATGGTGCTGGTTGAACTGTCGTTGTTTATCCAGGCTGAGGTAATCGAGGAGCCTGGCGCGAAGAGATCCAAGCAGTTTCCATAGTTGGAGTACGAGGCCCTGGCGTCTGTAGAAGTGGTGGCTCCCACCGTAATGCCCGCAGCTACACGAGCAGGGGAGTAATTGCAGGCATCGCGGTTGCTGTTGCCCGCGGCCAAAGCAAAAGTGATCCCCGCATTGATGGCGTTGTTGACTGCAGCATCAAGGGCGCTCGAGGCCCCCCCACCCAGGCTCATGTTGGCTACCGCGGGTTTCTGGGCGTTCTGTCGTACCCAGTCCACCCCGGCAATCACGCCCGAGTTGGTGCCCGAGCCGCTGCAATTCAGTACCCGTACGGCATATAGGCGCACGCTTTTGGCTACCCCGTAAACTGCACCCCCCACCGTCCCGGCCACGTGGGTTCCGTGACCGTTGCAGTCGTTGCCGTTCTGCCCGTCGCCTATAGCGTCGTAACCCACCGAGGCTCGACCGCCAAACTCGACATGGCTGATGCGAATTCCAGTATCGATAATGTAGACGTTCACGCCAGATCCGGAATTGGTGTAGGTGTACGTACTGCTCAGGGGTAAATCCCGCTGGTCAATTCGATCCAGGCCCCAGGTCGCATCCGACTGGATGGCGTCGGCAGTCATGATCTGGTCTGCTTCGATGTATGCTACCCGTGCATCCTGGCGCAGGGCAGCAAGGTTTTCCGGCGAAAGCCGCACCGCCAAACCTTGCAAAGCTGCTGTGTAGACATGTTGCACGCTGGCATCGGCTGCCAGACCCAGGCTTTGCAGTTCCGCCTGCCGCTGCAGGCTTACCCCCCCCTCGAGGCTGGCTTTGAGGCTTTGCAGCGAGGCCAGTGTACTGGCGCTCTCTCTATAAACCACAATGTACTGACCCTGGATCACATTTGGGTTGTTCAGTCCGAGCACCGTAGCCTGGACATCCATATCCACCCTAGTTCCACAGGCTGCCAGCAGCAAAACGCCAAGAGCCAGTGCGATACGACGATACATGCCTAGACCTTCCACGAGATAAAGTTTGGGATTATTCCCTAGCGAAGTATACCTCAACCGCTGTGCAAACCCGGTGCAAGTCGACTCAAAGCCTGTATTGAGAAAAGATGGAGGGCTTACACCGCTTATCTGGGATGATAGCCGAATCAAGGATGACACGAGAATTGCGACCTGTACACCGCAAAATCCAAAAGCTTGGGCGCGACCAGACTGGGTGCTATCGCCTCGAGGGTCTTTAGCTCACAGAGAAGCACAATATAATCGCGGTGTTGGAGCAGTTTTCGGAAAATACCTTGCACTCCGGGAGCTGTTGCGCAGTGATAACTGAAACCATGGTGTGTCTGGAGGCTTTATGGGAATGAAGTTTTTGGTGCTATGGGAGCTGGATCTATCCCGAATGCGCGGGGATTTTGCCACGGTAATTATGCGAATGCCCGAGTACGCCCAGAAAATCCGCGAGCGGGGCAAGCTGGTTGGGCGCTACCATATCGTGGGCAGGCACGGCGGGGCCTGGATCTACGACGTGGACTCCAACGAAGAACTCGAGCGCCTGCTGGCGATGGCCCCGGTCTACAACTTCGCCAGGTACGAGGTGCTGCCCCTGGCCGAGATGGACACCCCAGCCCATGTGTTCAAACCCGATGCAAGCTAGGCGTTCACGACGCCTTTTGAGAGCGCAGTTTTTGACCGAACCATCTCGGGCTGTTCACACCTGAAATACGCCCAAGCGCATCTGCTCGCGATGCGGGTTCAGGGCACAGACCTCGAGGCTCCTAATCAGGCGTTCACGGGTCTCGTGAGGAAATATTACCTCGTCAACCCATAGCCGTGCGGCAGCATAACGGGGGTCCAGGGTTTCCTCGTAGCGGCCTTTGATGCGCTCGTAGAGCTCGACCAGGTCTTCCTCGGTGGGCCTGCGCCCTTCACGCTCGAGCTTGGCCAGCTCTATCTCCATCAGGGTTTTGGCGGCGGCATTGCCGCTCATAACGGCATACTTGGCCGAGGGCCAGGCGTAGATGAAACGCGGGCCGTAGGCCTTTCCGGCCATCGCATAGTTGCCCGCGCCAAAGGAGCCGCCCAAAATCAGGGTAATTTTGGGCACTACCGAGTTGGAGACCGCGCTCACCAGCTTGGCCCCGCGCCGGATGATGCCCTGCTGCTCGGACTCCTTACCCACCATAAATCCGGTCACGTCCATCAGAAACAACAGCGGAATGAACCGCTGGTTGACTTCCAGGATGAAGCGGGCGGCCTTGTCGGCGGCCTCGGCATAAATGACCCCACCCACCTCTATCTTGCCAGGCTTTTTGATGACCAGGCGCTGGTTGGCCACAATCCCCACCGGAAACCCACCCAGCCGGGCATAGCCGCACACCAGGGTCTGGCCGTAGCTGGCCTTGTACTCGTGAAATTCCGAGCCATCCACCAGCCGGGCAATTACCTCGTTCACGTCGTAGGGCCGTGCCCCATCCGGCGAAACCAGACCATACAGGTCTTCGGGGGGATGAAAGGGCTCCACCTCGCTGTGGCGCTCGGCTGCCCAGGGGGCCTGTTCCGGTCTGGCATACAGCGACGCCAGGGTACGAATGCGGGCAATGGCTGAGGCATCGTCGGGTTCGTAGAAATCTACGGTGCCGGAAACCTCGGCGTGCATGCGCGCACCGCCCAGCTCGTCCGAGCCCACTTCCTGCCCGATGGCCGCCTTGACCAGGGCCGGGCCGGCCAGGTACAGCCCCGAGCCCTCGGTCATGATGAGGGCATCGGTCATGAGGGGCAGATAAGCCCCCCCGGCCACACAGTTGCCCATGATGGCCGAGATCTGCGGTATGCCCAGCCCACTCATGCGGGCGTTCAGGTAAAAAATACGGCCAAAATCGTCCTGGTCGGGAAACACCTCGTCTTGCAGGGGAAGAAACACCCCCGCCGAATCGACCAGGTAAACCGTGGGGAGGTGGTTTTCGATGGCGATGGTCTGGGCCCGGATTACTTTTTTGGCAGTGATGGGAAAAAAAGCCCCCGCCTTGACGGTGGCATCGTTGGCAATAATCATCCAGTCCCTTCCAGCGATTTTGCCAATCCCCGTAACCACGCCCCCACCCGGAGCCCCGCCCCACTCCCCGTACATGTTCCACCCGGCATAGGCCAGAATTTCCTCGAGTTCGCTGTCCGGGTCTATCAACGCGGCGATCCGCTCGCGGGCCGTGAGCCGGCCTCTGGCGTGCTGGCGCTCGGCAGCCTTCCGACCCCCACCCTGGCGCACCCTGCTCAGAGAATCCTGAAAATCTGCAATGAGCCTCACCCAGGCATCTTTGTTCTGCTTGAAGGCCGGCGCTTCGCGCTCCGTTGAGCCGATGTGACTTTGAATCATAAATAAAGTCTACCGTTTTTCTGCCAGTAGCCCATAATTACGTTATATCCTACCCTGTTGGATCGCATTCATATGGCTTTGGCGTCTGGTTTTGGTGCGGTGGGCCATGACGGTTGACCGACTAACCCAATTTGGTGTCTGTCAAAGCTCGAAAACTGTCTAGGGCTCATTCTATATCCGGATGCAGTTTTTGCACCCTTGCCAACAAAAACTTTAAAGTCAAGGTACAATTGTCCCAAATGGAAGCCAAAATCTTGCTGGATAAACTGATAAGCCGTACAGGACTGCGCGATCAGCACGTGCGAATGCTTGTGAGCCTCGAGCCCATCATGACGCCGATGGCTTCCGAGATCGCCCTGGCCTTCTACGACTATCTGGGCCGCGACGAAGAGATGCGGGCCATTCTGTGGGACTCTACCGGAAGGGTCGAGCGGCTGTATGTGAGTTTTTCGGACTGGTATCGGGGTCTTTTTTGCGGCTGCTACGACCAGGAATACGCCGAAAAGCGCGCTCGCATTGGGTTGGTGCACGCTGCTATAGGGGTTAAACCCAGCTTCATCATGCCGGCGTTCGGGATCGTGCAGGAGCTGTCGCTCGAACATCTGCGAAACAGTCTGCGACCACCAGACATATTTAACGCCGTTGAGGCATTCGAGAAGATCCTGGCTATCGAAGCGGCCATCATGCAGGACACCTACATGCAGGCCATGGAGTTCGGTTATCGTCTAGGCATTGCCGCCGACCAGGAAAAGGCCCTGGTTGTGGGTGCAAGGGCCATGCTGGGCAAGGCGAACTAGTACCGGATTCAAAAGAATGCCCCTCCCCGCTGGTCAGCGAAAAAGGCTTGTCTTTTGGTTGGGTCTCCTAGCCCAGGCGAAGCGACGGAATTATTCGATGCTGAACTTGCCGAACCTGGTGCGAAGTGGTTTCGGGCTGGCAGGGTTGCTGAAAAAGACTCTTCAGATGAGTGGCTTACTCTCAAAACTGCACACCGCGTCCGCCTCATCCATAAGCACCCGGATGTGCCCAGGACTGTCCTGGGTAACAAGGCAGGTACAGCTACCCTCTCCCAGGCTGAGCGCGGTAGCGGCTCGGCTTTGCAGTCATAACCGAGTCCCGTTCTTGACCTAACAAGCTATGGAGTAGAATCCGAGGGATGAACCCCGAGGAGTTGCTGCGAACCCTGATTCGCCGCACCGGACTCAAACCAGAGCACATCAAGGCTTTGCGGAGCCTCGAGCCCATCGCAGCCCCTATGGCTCCTGAAATTGCTCTGGCCTTCTACGATTACTTAGGCCGCGACCCCGAGATGCACAAAATCTTGTGGAGTGTTCCGGGCCGGGTCGAGCGGCTATACCAGTCTTTTGCGGTATGGTACAGGGAGCTTTTTTCCGGTCAATACGATGCGCAGTATGCCCAGGGTCGGATTCGCATTGGCCTGGTTCATGCCCGGGTGGGGGTGCGCCCAAGCCACTTTATTCCGGCTGTAGGTATTGTCCAGGAGCTGACCCTCGAGCACTTTCGCAACGCCCTGCGCGGGGCCGAGATGCTGGCGGCAATCTCGGCTTTTGAAAAAGTGATGGCCGTCGAGATTGCCCTCATGCAGGAAAGCTACTTCAATGCTTTGTGGGAGGGGCTAAAGCTAACCCAGAATGAGCAGGAGGCCCTCAAGGAAGGGGCGCGGGCGTTGCTCGAGCAAGCCTGATGTTTGGAACGATTGGCCCCGGGGTGGGTCGGGCCTTTTCAGCAAGCCTTGCAGGCCGCCCGGATTGTTTTTTGCCGCTCCCCCAGCAGCAAAACCACGATAGCGCAGTAGGGATGCGCTTCCCGTAATATTGAGGCGTGATTCAGGCCATTCTGTTTGACCTCGACGAAACCCTCATTCTCGACCATCCGGTCTCGTTGCATGCCTTGCGAAGCTGTGCCTTTTACGCCGCTTCGTGGTACAGCCTCGACATTCCGCGTTTAGTTCAGACCGCCGAACAGACCGCGGTGCGGCTTTGGAAGAAATCGCCGGTTTTTGACTACAGCAACCGTATTGGCCACAGTGCAGGCGAAGGGCTCTGGGCCCGCTACGAAGTACAGACCCACCCGGCCCTCCAGACCCTGCACGAGTGGGCCCCGGCCTATCGCGTGGCTGTTTGGAAGGAGTCCCTGGCCGACCAGGGCATCCACGACGATGCCCTTAGCGAAGCGCTAGCCCACCGCTACTTTAGCGAGCGGCGCCTGTACCCACGCTATCCCGAGGTAGATGAGCTACTCCGGGCGCTGGCTGGCTACAGACTGGGCATCGTGACCAACGGGGTGCCCGATTTGCAGCGGGATAAGCTCGAGGGCTTTGGTCTTGCAGATCGTTTCCAGGCCATTGCGGTCTCGGGTGAGCTGGATATCGGCAAGCCTGACCGGGGCATCTTCGCGCACATTTGCAAGGAACTGAATGTGGAGCCTTCGGCCTGTGTTATGGTTGGCGATAATCCCGAACGCGATGTGGCCGGGGCGGCCAACGTGGGCATGAAGTCGGTCTGGGTTGAGCGCGGTTTCAAAGCCAAAGACCCCCAGCACCCCGCCGACCTCGAGGTCTCCAACCTGCTGCAGATGCTACCCTGGCTGGAGAGCTTATGACCCCCCAGGAGGCCCACCGGCATTCAATTCACCACCGTTGTGCAGGGTGAGCTGTGTGGCTGCTTTTACTGTCTGCACATTTTTCCCCCTACCGAGATCGAAGAGTGGGTTGATGGCGAAACCGCACCCTGCCCGCACTGCGGAATTGATTCCGTGTTGGGCTCGGCGTCGGGGGTTGTGGTGAGCGAGGATTTCCTGCGCCAGATGCGGGGGCGCTACCTTTAGCGCAGCGCCTTGAGCGCCAGCTTGATGAGCTCCTGAGTGCCGGCCTGGGGGTTTTTCTGGGCAATTTCGGCCACCACACTGCGCACCTGGCTTTCGCGGAAACCCAGGGTGACCAGAGCCAGCTCGGCCTCCTGGGTGTTGGAGGTGCGCACAATCGCCCCGCCCTCACCCATCAGGTGGGCCGGCACCTTGCCGCGCAGCTCGAGGGCGATCCGCTCGGCCAGCTTCTTGCCGACCCCCTGGGCCGCCGTGAGCAAGCGCAAATCGCCCTCGGCCAGCGCCCGGGCCAGCAAGGCGGGGGTTTGTGAGGAAAGCAGGTTGAGGGCAACCCTTGGCCCCACCCCCGAAACCGACAGCAGCAGCTCAAATAGCTCCAGACTACGCTCGTCGGCAAAGCCAAAAAGCGACAGGTCATCCTCGCGGACAATCAGCTTGGTGTACAGGGTGGCCTCCTGTCCTTCGGTCAGGCTTGCCAGGGTAGATGCTGGGCAGCCTGCCTCGAGGCCCACGCTGCCTACCAGCACCACCGCCGTAGTCGGCCCCTTTTTGATTACCGTTCCTCTTAGGTAACGAATCACGCCAGTTTACTTTCCGCTGTATTTGGGAGGGCGCTTCTCGTAGAAGGCTTGCACCCCTTCTTTGTGGTCCTCGGTGCGTCCTGCAACCTCTTGCAGCAGGGCCTCGTACTCCAGCATCTCTTCCAGCGTGGCGCTGGCGCTGCGCCGCAAGGCCCGCTTGATCAGCCCGTAGGTTTTGGTGGGACCCTGGGCCAGCGCTGCAGATTGCCGGGCCACCTCAGCCTCAAAGGACTCCACCGGAACCACCCGGTTCACCAGGCCCAAGGCCAGGGCTTCCTCGGCCTTGAGCCGTTCGGAGAGCGCCTCTAGCTCAAAGGCTTTGGCATAACCTACGATGCGCGGCAGGTGGTAGTTCATGCCGGCGTCGGGAATCAGGCCAATCTTGCTGAAGCCGGTGGTGAGCACCGCATCGGCAGCGGCGATGCGCAGGTCGCAAGCCAGCGCCAGCGACAGGCCCGCACCGGCAGCAGCCCCGTGTAGCGCGGCAATCACCGGCTTTTCCAGGTTGGCGATGCTTTCCACCACGGCCTGGTAGTTGCGCAGGTGGGACTTGTAGGAGATGGGTTTGCCTTCAAACTCGCGCAGATCCTGCCCCGAGCAAAAGCCCCGCCCGGCCCCGCGCAGAACCACCACCCGAACCTCCGGCTGGGTGGCATCCTTGGCAAAGACCCTGGCCAACTCGCGCAGCATCTCGCTGGTAAGGGCGTTGATGGTCTCGGGGCGGTTGAGGGTCAGGGTCAGGATGCCACCTTGGGCCTCGCATAGCAACACGCTCATGGCTTTACCGTCCTTTCCACTCTGGTTTGCGCTTTTCCACGAAGGCCGTGGTGCCTTCTTGTTTGTCCTCGCTGCCGAAAGCGACCAGGAAGTTGCTGCGCTCGAGGCCGAGCCCATTTTCCAGACTCAAATCCTGGGCACGGTTGACGGCATCCTTGGCTAGTCGGAGGGCCAGGGGCGCGCGGGCTGCCAGCGACTGGGCCAGCTCGAGGGCCTCCTCCAAATAAAGCTCCACGGGAACCACCTTGTTGACCAGCCCATGCTTTTGTGCTTCCCAGGCCGTGAGCACTCGACCCGCCAGTATCATTTCCATTGCCAGATACTTTCCTACCTGCCGGGTCAGCCGTTGGGTGCCGCCCCCACCTGGAATAATGCCCAGGTTGATCTCCGGCTGGGCGAAGCGGGCCGTTTCGGAGGCCACAATCAGGTCGCAGAGCATGGCCAGCTCGCAACCCCCGCCGTAGGCGAAGCCCGAGACGGCGGCCACCAAAGGTTTGCGAACCTTGCGTAAAACCTCGTACTGGTCGGCCCGCAGACCTTTCATCAGCTCGGCCAGCGTGGTTTGCTGGAACTCGGCGATGTCGGCCCCTGCCGCAAAAGCCCGCTCATTGCCGGTGATGACCACTGCCCCAACGCTGGCATCCCTTTCCAATTCACCCACTGCTTGGGCCAGCTCGCTCAGGGTGGCGGTGCTGAGGGCATTGAGCTGCTTGGGTCGGTTGAGCCGCACCAGTCCCACCTTGTGGTGGGTTTCAACCAGGATGTTCTCGTACATACGCACCTACTTGAGCCGATCTGCTGGGAGCCGCTCGTTTTCCCAAACGTCTATGAGGGCTGTGCCTGCGGCCAGCTTTGCGCTGTGGGGGACTCCCGCAGGGATGTGGTAGTAATCACCTTTGCGAAAGACTTTCCGATCACTGCCCAAGACGAACTCGACCTCGCCCTCCAGCACCACCCCCCACTGTCCCTCGTGGGCGTGCTCAGGTACGAAGATTTCCTCGGAAACCTGGGCAAACCCAATCTGCCCCTTGTGCCCCGAAAGCACCGCCATATCCAAACCTGGCCATATTTCGATCTGCTTGAAAGCTTTGAACCATTCGGAGAAAACACCCATGTTTGAACCTCGTTCATAGCTTATCGCGCTTGGAGTCATTTTGCTGCTAAGGCTCTCCCCTTGCTAACTGGTCGGCACGCCCAAGCCCGCGGTCGCGCAGTGCGTTGCTGAACGTTTTTGCGGTGAGTTGTATCCGGTCGTGATGGCTGACCCTGCCGGGTGGGGCTGGCCTGAACTTCTGCTGCCGAAGGACCGTGAAGGGCAGT
>DAIUDO010000003.1:9312-23212 GCA_036845585.1 Meiothermus sp.
CCTGCCGGGTGGGGCTGGCCTGAACTTCTGCTGCCGAAGGACCGTGAAGGGCAGTCTGGGCGGCATTTGCTGCCGGCCTACGGCTATTGGCGATCGGCATGCAGCGTGTTAGCATTCTGTGCTAGCTATGGCCTTGATTGTTCAGAAGTACGGGGGAACCAGCGTGGGCGACCTCGAGCGCATTCGCAAGGTGGCCCAGCGCATCGAACACTACCGCGAGAAGGGCCACCAGATAGCAGTGGTGGTCTCGGCGATGGGCCGCATGACCGATGAACTAATTGCCCTGGCCAAGCGGGTACATAAACGCCCTCCCCAGCGCGAGCTGGATATGCTCACCACCATTGGTGAGCAACAGTCGGTGGCGCTGCTCTCGATGCAGCTCAACGCCATGGGTATTCCGGCGCGGGGTTTCACCCAGCATCAGATCGGCATCACCACCGATGGCCGTTATGGTGACGCCCGAATTTTACGGGTCGAACCCACCCTCATTCAGCAGTCCCTGGACAGGGGGGAGGTAGCGGTGGTGGCTGGATTCATGGGCACCACCCCCGAGGGAGAGCTGACCACCCTGGGACGGGGCGGCTCCGATACCACCGCGGTGGCCCTGGCAGCGGCCCTGGGAGCGCACGAGTGCGAAATCTTCACCGACACCGAAGGGGTCTATACCACCGACCCCCACGCGATTCCCGAGGCCCAGAAGCTATCCAGGATCGGCTACGACCAGATGCTGGAAATGGCCGCCCTGGGGGCCAGGGTTCTCCATCCGCGCTCGGTTTACTACGGCAAACGCTATGGTGTGAAAATTCACGTGCGCAGCAGCTTTTCTTACAACCCTGGTACCATCGTTACGGAGGATGGCATGGAACTGGATCGCCCAGTGACGGGTGTGGCTTTGGACGATGAAATAGCCCAGATTGGCCTGGTAGGGATCCCCGACCGCCCGGGTATCGCGGCTCGTGTTTTTGAGGCGCTGGGGCGTAAAGGTGTGGCGGTGGACATGATTATCCAGGGGGTTCCTGGTCATGAGGCCAGCCGTACCCAGATGGCTTTCACCGTCAACCAGGACTTTGCCGAAGAGGCCCTGGAGGCCCTCGAGCCGGTGCTGGCCGAGATTGGCGGAGAGGCCCAGCTAAGGCGCGACATCTGCAAGATTTCGATAGTTGGGGTTGCGCTGGCCTCCACCCCAGGTATTCCGGCCCGGATGTTCCAGGCGCTCTCGAGCGTGGGTGCCAACATCGATATGATCGCCACCAGCGAGGTGCGGATCTCCGCCATCATCCCCTTGCAGTCCGCTGAGGCCGCACTGCGCGCCGTACACAGCGCGTTTGAGCTGGATCGGCCGGTTGCATAGGGTGTAGGGCTCGAGGCTCCAGCGACTGTGGGGTTCGGCTCTGGGCCATCGGCCCAACCCAAGGAGTTATCAATGAGTGAAGCCCAGGCATACTCCGGCAAACAGTATCTAACCTGGCAGGACATCACCAACCTGGTCTCTAAGCTCCTGGGCCAGGTGAACCCCAACGACTTCGACTGCATTCTGGCCGTCACCCGAGGCGGCATGATTCCGGCCTGTTTGGTCTCGGAAGCCACCGACCAGCGCAACATCCTCACTGCAGCCGTGATGTTCTACACCGATGTGGGCGAGACCATCAAAGACCCGGTTTTTTTGCAGTTCCCTTCCGATAGTCTGCTCTACGGTAAGCGCGTGCTGATTGTGGACGATGTGTGGGACTCGGGCAAAACTGCCGTAGCCGTGCGCGAGCGCATCAAGATGGCCGGCGGACATCCCCAGGTGGCTGTTTTGCACTACAAGCCCCTCAAAAGCCAGTTTCCGGGCGATGCCCCCGACTACTACGCTACCGAGACCGATGCCTGGATCGTCTACCCCTGGGATCCAGCCCAGGGCTGGACTACCCTGGGGCAGGGGTCGGGTCAGGCCTAAAGCTGAAATACAAAAGAGTGCACTGTGTGCACTCTTGCCATTATTTCCAGGTATTACTTAATTAACCCTAAATGTAGAACCGCATCCCGCTCTTCGGCGAGCTCCCTGGCGGTGGCGTCCATCTTGGCACGGCTAAACTCGTTGATGTCCAGGCCCTTTACGATCTCAAAATCGCCATCCTTGCAGACGCAGGGGTAGCTGTAGACCAGCCCTTCAGGAATGCCATACGAGCCGTCGGAGGGAATAGCCATACTGACCCAGTCGCCCGCTGGGGTGCCCAGCGCCCAGTCGCGCATGTGGTCGATGGCAGCGCTGGCGGCCGAGGCAGCCGAAGAGGCGCCGCGTGCTTCGATAATCTCCGCCCCACGCTTGGCAACCTTGGGGATATAGGTATTGGCATACCAGTCGTGGTCGCCCACCAGATCATAGGCGCTTCTGCCGCCCACCTCGCAGTGGAACAGGTCAGGATACTGGGTTGTGGAGTGGTTGCCCCAGATGGTCATTTTCTTGATTTCGATAACCGGTACCTTGAGACGGGCTGCCAGTTGCGAGATGGCCCGGTTGTGGTCGAGCCGGGTCATAGCATGAATCTGGCGGGGGTTCAGGTTGGGGGCGTTTTTGTAGGCAATTAGAGCGTTGGTATTGGCCGGGTTGCCGACCACCAGTACCTTGACACCCTTCCTGGCACTATCCGAGAGGGCCCTGCCCTGGGCGGTAAAGATGGCCCCGTTGGCGGCCAGCAGGTCGGAACGCTCCATGCCCTGCTTGCGGGGCATGGCACCTACCAGCAGAGCATAGTCGGCGTCGCCAAAAGCTACGTTGGGGTCGTCGGTGGCCACAATACCGGCCAGGGTGGGGAAGGCGCAGTCCTCGAGCTCCATAATTACGCCGCCCAGCGCCTTGAGGGCCGGGGTAATCTCCAGTAGCTGTAAGATAACAGGCTGATCTTTGCCCAGCATCTCGCCCGAGGCAATACGGAACAGCAGGCTGTAACCAATCTGACCGGCAGCGCCAGTCACCGCGACACGAACAGGGGATTTCATTCAGAAGCTCCTTTCGTTGGGCTTCAGCCCATATTTACCGTTCACGATAATAACTTGCCACCGGCCCACTGTCGAAGGACAAAGGTCGGGGGTAGGTACACCGAAGCGGGGTGTTGGTCCTGATCCTACGCCGTGCGCTTGACTGCACAGTCTGCTGGGAGCGCACAGGCGTTGACTCTAGACCCTTCTGGTGCTCTCAGCGTAGCATTACGCATATGATGGTCAGCCGTTATTACGATGTCAAACGGGATGAACGAGGAAAGCGGTACATTGAACCCTTCGTGGTGGGTTCGTTGCTGCTGGGTTTACCGCTTCTGAACAAGGGGACTGCATTTACACATGAGGAGCGTAAAGCGCTCAGGCTCGAGGGCCTGCTGCCGCCGCATGTAACCACTCTGGAGGAGCAGAAGCAGCGCAACTACCGGCGCTTTCGCTTGATCGAAAACGACCTGGAAAAGCACATCTTCTTGCGTAACCTGCAAGACCGCAACGAGGTGCTGTTTTTTGCCTTGTTTGCCGACCACATGAGCGAGATGCTGCCTATTCTGTACACGCCCACGGTGGGCGAGGCCGTCAAGCAGTTCTCATACATTTACCGTTTCCCTCGAGGGTTTACGGCATCAACCGACAACATACAGGACATTGATGAGGCCCTGGACAACATACCGCTCAACGATGTGCGGCTCGCCGTAGCCACCGACTCCTCGGCCATTCTGGGCATTGGCGACCAGGGTTTTGGTGGGCTGGCCATCTCGATCGGGAAGCTGGCCATTTACACGGCAGCTGGGGGGCTAGGGCCCGACAAGGCCCTGCCAGTCGAGCTCGATGTAGGAACCAACCGCGCCGATCTCATCAACGACCCCCTCTACCTGGGGGTGCGTCACCGGAGGCTCTCTGGCGAGGCCTATTTTGCCTTCATGGACCGTTTTGTGGAAGCTTTCCGTAAACGCTACCCCAATGCGGTTATGCAATGGGAGGACTTTGGCAAAGACACCGCATTCGCGGTCCTCGAGCGCTACCGCAAGGTGCTGCCCTCCTTCAACGACGACATCCAGGGTACCGGTGCGGTCACGTTGTCGGGGGTGCTCTCGGCCTGCCGCATCAAGGGACAGAACCTTTCCGACCAGCGCATACTCGTCTATGGTGCTGGAGCCGGCGGGGCGGGGGTTGCACAGGCCATCCTGGATGGCCTAATGCGCGAAGGGCTCAGCCCGGAAGAGGCCCACCAACGCCTGTTTGTCCTCGACTCCAAGGGCTTGTTGCTTGAGGGTCGCGTTATGGAGGGCTACAAACAGAAGTTTGCCAAAGACCCCTCGATAGTGAAGGACTGGTCGGTAGCCGGTGAGGTCCCCAATCTGTATGAGACCATCGTGGGTGCCAAAATCACTGTTTTGCTGGGTTTATCTGGTCAGCCAGGTTCTTTTACCCGGCCCATCGTGGAGGCCATGCAGGCCAACACAGAGGTTCCCGTCATCTTCCCGCTCTCCAACCCCACCAGCTCCTCCGAAGCCATTCCCGAGGAAATCCTGCGCTGGACTGGGGGTAAGGCCCTGGTTGCTGCAGGGAGCCCTTTCCCGCCGGTGGAGCTAGAGGGTCAAACGTACCCCATCGGGCAGGGTAACAATGCCTTTGTGTTTCCTGGACTGGGTTTTGGAACGGTGCTCTCGAAAGCCCGAGAAGTTTCCGACGGAATGGTTCTGGAGGCAGCTTATGCCCTTTACGATTACACCAGCAAGCATCACCCCGACCGTGTTTATCCCCCGACCTCAGAGCTGCGCGAAGTCAGCCAGTATGTGGCCGCAAGGGTGATCCGCCAGGCCATGAAAGAGGGTTTGGCCCGCGAGGAGCGTCTGGTCGGACTTAGTATGGAGGCTATTCAGGCCTACGTGGCCGAGCGTTTTTGGCAGCCCAGATATCTGCCCTTCAAACCCGCAGAAGCAAATCTGTAGACAGTGCGGATTAAAGCTATGCTTGAGCTGTCCGACTGAACGGACAGCAAAACTACCTGATTCACAACCCCCGGGTGCACAGCCACAGCGACTCCCGAAAGGGTTTGTACGTGTTCGTTTGACTTGCCGGTATTTTTTCCGAAAGCGGCTCCAGGACCGGCTTATACCGGATTGGGTTAGTTCGTCACCGGATGGAGGCCTCGCCTTATGGCGCGGCGAAGAGGCGACCGACCGTAGTTATCCGCGTGGCGTAAGCCCCAAAAACCGCCATTGGTAACCAACTGCACAGATTTCCGTATACTGGTGGTGTCAAGGGCCTTTAGCCTTGACCGTCTATGGACAGCAAAGACCGCCCCGTTTACATCATTTCGGTTGCTGCCGAACTGGTGGACATGCACCCGCAGACCCTGCGATTGTACGAGCGTAAGGGGTTAATCCAGCCTAAGCGGTCCGGCGGCAAAACCCGCTTGTATTCGGAACGGGACGTCGAAAAGCTAAGGGAAATTCGGCGTCTGACCCAGGAGCTGGGGGTCAACCTGGCCGGTGTGGAAGAGATCATGAAACTGCGCGACGAGCTATGGACCCTCGAGCGGCGCTTTCGTGAAGAAGCCGAGCGCTTAAAGACCGAACTGGGTGAAAAGCTCGAGGCTCTCAAGACACCGCCAGCCCTGCCCGCTCCAGGTGAAGGCAAAGGCCAGAAGGTCAACGATAAAGAACGGCCTGTCTATATTATTTCAGTGGCTGCTGAGCTGGTTGGCATGCACCCGCAGACCCTTCGGCTTTACGAGCGGGAGGGCCTGGTGTCGCCCAGACGTACATCCGGCAAGACCCGCCTGTACTCTGAGCGGGATGTCGAGAAGCTGAGGGAAATTCGTCGCCTCACCCAAGAGCTAGGGGTCAACCTGGCGGGGGTAGAAGAGATCATCCGCCTGCGCGACGAGCTGGATATACAGCAAAACCGCCTCGAGTCGGAGATAGCCCGGCTTCGCTTGGCCCTGCTGCGCGAACTTACACCCGAAAACGCGGAGCCGCAGAAAAAGGTAAAGCCGTCCGCAGGCTGAGAAGGCAACTAGGTCGCACCGAAGAACGTGGTTTGGGCTGGTGTCAGCTGCATATGGCCTTTGCGGAAATGCGTCTTATGACCGAACCAGCTTTAAAAAACGTCCAGATGATTTTGAAACCCGATTTGTACATTCTGCCGACAAGGCATTCACCGCAGTAGTCAACTGCTTCAGCGAATCTTCAGTGGAAGCCGCAAAGCATACGCAAGCGCAGTGAACGCGGCCAATCCCAGCAGTCCTCCAACCCCCAAGGGTGGTATATTCTGAAGAAAAAATTCGGGAACTCCAAACTGCCCGGCCGCGAAGTGAGCAGCCAAACCTGCCGGAATTGCTGCCAGAAGTACTTTTCCAACCACCAGCCAGACTTCAGCCAGACTTGCCAAGCCAAGCCGCTGTAAACGCCTGGTATAGATGGCCAGGCCAAGCCAGCCGGCGATGGCGGTTGCCAGATTGAGTACGAATAGACCCTGTTCTCGGAATAACCAGTAGCCAAATGTGTTCAGCAGAGCGACCATAACCGTTACGCTCACAGCCTGACTAATATGGCCAACTGCGTAGAAGCCGCGCAAAATAAGCTGATTGAGACCCCATGGAAGCAGTGCAAAACCCAAGGCCATCAGTGTCTGGGTGGTGAAAACTCTGTTTGCCTCAGAAAAGTTATCGGTCATAGCATACAGCGTCCCTACAATCCAGGGTGCCAGCGCCACCATCATGCTCGATACAAAAGCCAAAGGTACAGCCAGCCCTGCAACCATGCGCTGAAGCAGACCTCGAGCCGCAACCATATTGCCATCACCAGCCAATGCAGATAGCCGAGGAAAGGCAGCTATGGCCGGTGAGACCGCCAACAGCCCCAGAGCGGTTGTAAAGATCAGCTCACCGTTCTGAAACCCGGTTACTGCTGCAGACGGATAAGCTGCTAGAATACCGAGTAGGATCAGGTTCAAGAACTGCCGAACAGAGGTCGTGAAGGCGAATGGTCCAATGCGTGAGAGGGCATCACGGAAAGCCGGATGCCACTTGAGTTCCAACCCGTACCCCCTTAGGGCCGGAAGCTGTACCAAAGCCTGCAAAGCTCCTCCAAGCGTAACCGACAAGCCCAACGCGACCACACTGTTGGGAAACAACACCATCAAAACAATCGAACCTAGGTTGAAAGCCACCGGGCTGAAGCTGGTGATGCCGAAGCGTTCGTTCGATTGCAGCATGGAAGAAAACAGCGAGGCCAATGAAATCGTAAGCAAAAATGGCATCACCAGGCGTATGAGCAGCACCAGTTGCTCGAAAACGGCTGGTTCGCGCAATGGGCTAGGCTGGCTATGAGAAAGTTCGGATAGCCACAGCAGTCCACTAGCTATCTGGGGGGCAAACAAAATTCCGAGTCCCAGAATTAGCAGGTTGACCCCTAGCAGGAAAGCCCCAAAACGCCGGGTGAACGAGCGGGCTTCATTCGGATCAAGGCTGGTCAGAACTGGGATTAGAGCATTTTGGATGGCTCCCTCGGCCAGCAGTTCGCGCAGCAGATTGGGAATGCGGTAGGCCACCCAGAAGGCGTCTTTTATGGCGTCTGGAAGCGGAAGGTTGGTCAGGATTATCTGGCGCACCTGCCCCAGTAGACGGCTGGACAACGTGCCCGCCATGACCAAGAAGGTGTTGCGAATCATTCTGGACATACCCGATTAGCACCGTTCAAAACGCACCACCCAAAGCTACACCGAAACCGCGTTTCGTGCCAGGTTGCTAGCTGGTTGCGGGTGATTTTTTACTGCTCTGTGCCGAAGCGGCAGTGCACAGCAAATGACGCTCAGTGCTGGCCGGGAAGCCCCTACTCTTTGAAAGCCACTTTCACCTTGACTGCGGCTGGTAAGTCGAAATAGAGCACACCTGGTCGGGTGGTTCAAAAGTTCTGCGCCACGCCGCATTCAAGATTACACGCATCCGTATGCGCAGCTCGACGCAAACTGCCCAAATGCGCGGTCTGCCAGGTTGTTTGCTTCCTAACAGGACTGGGTCAGGCCCCTCTGGTGACCAGGCCTGTCTCAGGGTAACGGCAGAGCCTTGTATGGCTGTGTCGGGAAGCTTGACACGGTATACCAAGCACCTGTAAGCTCTAGCACAAGATGCGTTCCCTTAGCAGCCTATCCCTAGCTGTAGTAGGCCTAGTCATTATTAGGCCCACGGGGGATTTGGTGTAGCCAAGAGTTCAGAACTGCATCCTAAAGTCCCCCGAACCGCCGGGGGGCAGTTTTTTGAAGGACGGGAGAGACCATGAACGGAGCTGCTGCGATTCTGAAAGCCCTCGAGATGCAGGGCGTAGAGATTATCTTTGGTCATCCGGGTGGGACCATCATGCCCACGTACGATGCCCTCTACGACTCGCCCATCCGTCATATTCTGGTGCGCCACGAGCAGGGGGGGGTGCATGCGGCAACTGCCTACGCCCGGGCATCGGGGCGGGTAGGGGTCTGTATGGCTACCTCTGGACCCGGCGCGTTGAACCTGGTCACAGGATTGCAAGACGCCCTCATGGACTCCACACCGGTGGTTGCTCTTACTGGCAATGTCCCGCAGCATCTAATCGGCACCGATGCCTTTCAAGAGGCTGATGTGGTCGGCATAACCCAGCCTGTGACCAAGCACAACATGCAGGTACGCAGGGTCAATGACATTCCCAGGGTGATTGCCGAGGCTTTCTATATTGCTTCTACGGGCCGTCCAGGGCCGGTATTGATCGACTTCCCCAAAGATGTACAGCAAGCCGAGTTCACCGGAACTTTTGATGTCGAGATCGATTTGCCGGGCTACAAGCCCACATTCAAGGGGCATCCTCGCCAGATTGAACGGGCCCTAGAAGCCTTGCAAAGGGCCGAAAAACCGGTCCTGATGGTGGGAGGAGGGGCACAGAACGCGGCCTCTGAAGTGACTGCGCTGGCCGAAAAGACCGGAATCCCGGTGATCCCGACCCTGATGGGTTTGGGAGCCTTTCCGGGCACCCACCCCCAGTGCCTGGGTATGCCGGGGATGCACGGCTCAGTGGCAGCTAACCGGGCCATTCACAATGCCGATACCATACTTGCCATCGGTTTGCGCTTCGATGACCGGGTAACCGGAAAAGTCTCGAGGTTTGCCCCCAATGCTCACACCATCATCCATGTGGATATCGACCCCGCCGAAATCGGCAAGCTGGTCAAAACGGCCATTCCGGTGGTCGGCGATGCCAAGTGGGTGGCGGCCGAGCTGGCCAAGGGTGCTAAAAAGCTGAACATAGCCAAGTGGTGGGGCCAGCTTGAAGACTGGAAGACCAAGCATCCCTTTGCCTGGAAACCCAAGCCCCACCTGCAAAGCCAGGAAGTGATCCAGGCCTTTTGGGAAGCCACTCAGGGAAAGGCGGTGGTGACGGCGGGGGTGGGCCAGCACCAGATGTTTGCGGCCCAGTTCTTCAAGTTTGACTCCCCGCGTTCCTGGATCAACTCCGGCGGTCTGGGAACCATGGGGGTGGGCTTGCCCTTTGCCATCGGAGCGGCGCTGGCGCGCCCGGGCGAAACCGTTATTGACTTTGATGGCGATGGCAGCTTCCAGATGACCCTGCAAGAGCTGGCCACCCTCAAAAAGCACAACTTGAACGTCAAGATTGTCATTCTCAACAACGGCTTCTTGGGGATGGTGCGCCAGTGGCAAGACCTGTTTCATGCCAAGCGGTACAGCGAGGTGTACCTGGCCGACTCCAACCCCGATTTTGCCAAACTGGCCGAAGCCTATGGCATCCGGGGCATCACCCTTACCGACAAGGCCAAACTCCACGAGACGGTCCGGGAGGTGCTGGCCCACCCTGGCCCGGTACTGTTGGAGGCGAGGGTCTACCACGAGGAGGGTGTCTTCCCCATGATTCCCTCCGGTGGAGCCGCCGAGGACATGATTATTGACAACCCAAGGGAGACGGTAGCGGGCGACTAGGCCACTAAAGGACCTTAGCCTTACAGACCTTCATAGACATGACGGAGTACTGAGTATGCGACACCTGGTTTCGGTGCTGGTTCAAGACAACCCTGGCGTTTTGCAGCGCATCTCGGGCTTGATTGCCCGGCGGGGGTTCAATATCGAGTCGTTGGCGGTAGGGCGTACCCACCAGGAAGGGCTATCGCGAATCTCGCTGGTGGTCTCGGGCGACGATGCGGTTTTGGAGCAGGTCGAGAAACAGCTCAATCGTCTGATTGAGGTGATCAAGGTCACAGATCACTCAGAGCCCCACGTCGAGCGCGAACTGGCCCTGGTTAAGGTGAGCATCACCGGCATGGAGGAGCGGCTCGAGGTCAAGGACATTGCCGAGGCCTTCCGGGCCCGCATCGTGGATGTGGCCAAGAAATCCATCATCTTCGAGCTGACCGGCGACTCTCACAAGATCACCACCTTCGTGGAGGCCCTGCGGCCGTATGGCCTGCTCGAGGTCATGCGCTCGGGTGCCGTAGGTATGTCGAGGGGAGAGCAGGTACTCAAGGTACGTGAGAAAAAGGCGGTCTAGGCGATGGGCTTGTGCCCATCTTTTTTTGCGACAGGGCCAACCTCGAGCGCTAGGTGTGACTCAAGGCTAAATATCCCCAGGAGGAAAGAATGAAGATCTATTACGACCAGGATGCGGATATCGGCTTCATCAAGGACAAGACGGTGGCCATTTTAGGCTTTGGCTCGCAGGGCCACGCCCACGCCCTGAACCTGCGCGACTCGGGCATCAAGGTGGTGGTGGGGTTGCGACCGGGCAGCCGCAACGAGGCCAAAGCTAAAAAAGCCGGGCTGGAAGTGCTGCCGGTAGCCGAGGCCGTAAAAAAAGCCGATGTGGTCATGATCCTGCTGCCCGACGAGACCCAGGGGGCGGTCTACAAGGCCGAGGTGGAGCCCAACCTTAAAGAAGGGGCTGCCCTTGCCTTTGCCCACGGCTTCAACATCCACTTTGGGCAGATTAAGCCCCGCCAGGATCTCGATGTGTTTATGGTGGCTCCTAAAGGCCCTGGCCACCTGGTGCGCTCGGAGTACGAGAAAGGCTCGGGGGTACCTTCGTTGGTCGCGGTCTACCAGGATGCTTCAGGCTCAGCCTTTCCCACCGCGCTGGCCTATGCCAAGGCCAACGGCGGAACCAGGGCCGGCACCATTGCCACGACCTTCAAAGACGAAACCGAGACCGACCTCTTCGGCGAACAAACCGTGCTCTGCGGCGGTCTGACCCAGCTGATTGCCGCGGGCTTCGAGACCCTGGTGGAGGCGGGCTACCCGCCCGAGATGGCCTATTTCGAGTGTCTGCATGAGGTGAAACTGATCGTGGACCTGATTTACGAGTCGGGCTTTGCGGGCATGCGCTACTCCATCTCCAACACCGCCGAGTACGGCGACTACACCCGCGGCCCGATGGTGATCAACCGCGAGGAGACCAAGGCCCGCATGCGCGAGGTGCTGCGCCAGATTCAGCAGGGCGAGTTCGCCCGGGAGTGGATGCTGGAGAATGTGGTCAACCAGCCCACCCTAAACGCCAACCGCAACTACTGGAAAGAGCACCCCATCGAGAAGGTGGGGCCGCAGCTCAGGGCCATGATGCCCTTTCTGAAATCGCGCTTTACCAAGGAAGAGGTCAGCAGCTAACGGCTCAAAAGCCCTATAGCACGCAGAACCGGAGGTTGTATGCGGCACATCCGAATCTTTGATACCACCCTGCGCGACGGCGAACAAAGCCCTGGCGTAGCCCTCTCGTTGCAACAGAAGCTGGAAATTGCCCATGGCCTGGCCCGACTGAACGTAGACATCATCGAGGCGGGCTTTCCGGTTAACGGAGCCAGCGAGTTTGAGTGTGTCTCCCGCATCGCCAGCGAGGTCAAGGGGCCGGTGATCTGCGGTCTGGCCCGCACCCACAAGCTGGATATCGAGCGGGCTGCGGCGGCGCTGGAAAAGGCCGAGCGGCGCCGCATTCATGTCTTCACCAGCGCTTCCAGGGTGCACCTCGAGTACATGCTCAAGAAAACGCCCGAACAGATTTTGGAGCTTTCCGACGAGATGGTGCGCTACGCTCGCCAGTTTACCGATGACGTTGAGTTTAGTGCTCAGGACGTGATGCGGGCCGACTTCGACTTTGTCATGAAGCTCTACGACACCGCCATTGCCGCCGGGGCAACCACCATCAACATCCCCGACACCACCGGCTATGGAACCCCCCAGGAGTACGGCGCGCTCATTGGCCGCATCTACAAAGAGGTGGTGCGCGGGCGGGATGTGCATATCTCGGCCCACTGCCACGACGACCTGGGCCTGGCCACCGCCAATAGCCTGGCAGCCGTAGAGAACGGCGCCACCCAGATTGAGTGCACCATCAACGGCATCGGGGAGCGGGCCGGCAACACCGCACTCGAGGAGGTGGTGATGGCCTTGTACGTGCGCCGCGACCACTACCAGGCCCACACCCGCATCAACACCCGCGAACTCTACCGCATGAGCCGGATGGTCGAGCGCTACACCGGGATGGTGGTACAGGCCAACAAGGCCATCGTGGGGGACAACGCCTTTGCCCATGAGTCGGGCATCCACCAGGATGGGGTCATCAAGAACAAAGAGACCTACGAGATCATGAACGCCGAGCTGGTCGGTCGTCAGGCCGCTGTACTGGTGCTGGGTAAACACTCCGGGCGGGCCGCCGTCAAGAAGGCCCTGGCCGACCTGGGGTACAAGCTGGACGATTCGCAGATTGGCACGGTTTTCTCTCGCTTCCGCGAAATTGTGGAGCGCAAAGGTCCCATCGAGACCGAGGAGTTGCGTGCCCTGGTAGAGAGCGAGGCGGTATCCTCGCCGCACCTGTTCGTGCTCCAGAAACTGCAATTTTTCTCGGGATATGGGATGCTGCCCACCGCGACGGTGAGCCTGGAAACCCCCAAAGGCGTAGTAACCACCACGGCCATTGGCGACGGGCCCGTGGATGCGGTGTACAAGGCCATTTCCGAGGCCATCGGCCTCAAACCCGAACTGGATTTGTACCGGGTGGAGTCGGTTACGGGCAGCACCGAAGCCTTAGGTGAGGTGACGGTCAAGCTCAAGCTGGGTGAGGTGTTGGCCACCGGACACGGAATTTCACCCGACATCATCGAAGCCTCGGCGCGGGCCTACCTCGATGCGGCCAACAAGCTGGCCGCCGGCCAGGCCGCCCGGCATCCAAAGTCGCTGGAAGAGGTGCACCGCACCGGGTTGGGGAAGTAGCGGGAGATGAGCAACAGGAGTTCCGATGATGGGTTCCCTGGGTTGGGCTCGAGGCCGCAACACTTACGAAGCACGCTTTTAGATAGTGAAACCCTGGGGTGAACGGGTGATAAGATTATTGCATGCCACGGCGAATTGCGGCAGTCGTGTTCAAGGTCAGGATGGGTCAGGAACCTTCCGACGCTGCGTACTGGCGGACACGCAGCATTTCGGAGCGCCTCGAGGCCCTCGAGTCAATCCGCGCAGAGTATAACCAGTGGAAGTATGGCACTGCTTGCCCCCGACTTCGGAGAGTTCTTAAACAAGAACCAAGCTAGGTATCTGCTGGTTGGTGGGTATGCGGTGGCTCTGCACGGGTATCCCCGCTACACCAAAGTTTTGGATATATGGGTGGAAGCTTCGCGGGAAAACGCCGAAAAAGTCGTCAAGGCCATTGAGGATTTCGGGTTCGCCTCGCTCGCGCTGACACCGGAGGACTTTCTTGAGCCAGGGGTGGTTGTCCAGATTGGCTATCCGCCCGTCAGGATAGACCTCCTGACGCAGCCCTCGGGGGTCGAGTCTGCCGAGTGTTACCAGAACCGTCAAGAGCTATATCTGGATGGCCTCGCCATTCCCGTCATCGACCTTGACGACCTACGTAAGAACAAACGAGCTTCCGGCAGAAGCCAAGACCTGGCAGAC
>DAIUDO010000003.1:23312-24964 GCA_036845585.1 Meiothermus sp.
TCGGTGCAGGCCATGGTGAACGCCGGGACGCCCATCGTTAGCGTGGTCGCCAAGAGCTGGGACTTCCACGTGACCCAGGCCCTCGAGGTCTCGCTGGAGGAGAACCTCCGCATGATCGAGGAAACCTACCGCTACCTGGTGTCCGAAGGCAGGCGGGTAATTCACGATGCGGAGCACTTCTTCGATGGCTACAAGGCCAACCGTGGCTACGCCCTGCAGACCCTCGAGGCCGCTGTAAGGGGAGGGGCCGATACCCTGTGCCTGTGCGACACCAACGGGGGCAGCCTGCCCGAGGAGGTGTTTGAAATTACCCAGGCGGTGCGGGCTGCCTTCCCGCAGGTGACCATTGGCATCCACCCCCACAACGATGGCGATCTGGCGGTGGCCAACGCCCTGGCAGCGGTACGGGCCGGGGCTACCCACGTGCAGGGCACCATCAACGGCTATGGCGAGCGCTGTGGCAACCTCAACCTGACCAGCGCCATTCCCAACTTGATGCTCAAATACGGATGGACGCTGCAAGGTATTACCCGCCAGAAGCTGCCCGAACTCCGCGCGCTCTCGTTGTTCGTGGATGGACGGGCCAACCTGGCCCCCAACATCCGGGCGCCCTATGTGGGCGACGCCGCTTTTGCCCATAAGGGGGGTATACACGTCTCGGCGGTGCTCAAGGATGCGCGCACCTACGAGCACGTGCCGCCCGAGGCGGTCGGCAACAGCCGCCGGGTGCTGGTTTCCGATCTGTCGGGCCGCTCCAACCTGCTGGCCAAGCTGGCCGAGTCCGGGGTGCAGATTCCCAAGGAGGCTGCCGGGGCTTTGCTGGAGGAGGTCAAGCAGCTCGAGCACGCCGGCTACTCCTTCGAGGGGGCCGAGGCCAGCTTCTACCTGCTGGCCCACCGGCTGCGCGGCGGCCAGATGCCTTTCAGCGTGGAGGGTTTTACGGTGTTTGTTCACGTCAACGATGCCAACCCCGAGACCCCCACCTGGGCCGAGGCCACCGTGCGGGTGCGGGTGGGCGAGACCCTGCAGCACACCGCTGCCGAGAGCCAGTACGGGCCGGTTTCGGCCCTCGATAAGGCCTTCCGCAAAGCCATCGAACCCTTCTACCCCGAGGTGGCCGAAATCGAGCTTTCCGACTACAAAGTGCGCATTCTCTCCGGCCAGGAGGCCGGAACCGCCTCCGGGGTGCGGGTGATGATCGACATGACCCGTGGGGATGAGCGCTGGAGTACCGTGGGGGCCAGCAAGAACAACCTCGAGGCCTCCCTCAAGGCCCTGACCGACGGCTACGCCTACGCCCTGGTCAAAAGCCAGCCGGTACCCCAGGACTGACCCGGCCCCACCCAGAGCAGGGAAAACCTAAGCCTACTCCTTGATTCCCTGACCATACTGCTTCAGGGCGCGTTCCTCGGCGGGAATACGAATGCCCAGTAGCAGGATGGCATTCAGGATGCTGGCCACGATGGCCGTGATCCAGGCGTTGAACACAAGCGGCAGCGAGAACAGCTCGAGCGCCACTGCCAGGTAGTTGGGGTGCGGGATAAAGCGGTACGGCCCGGTGGCAACCCGCCTCCTGCCAGGAATAACTACGATGCGGGTATTCCAGTATTTCCCCAGGCTGCGGATGGCCCAGTAGCGCAGGCCCTGAGCCA
>DAIUDO010000003.1:25064-38785 GCA_036845585.1 Meiothermus sp.
CCGAACTTTCGGAGCACACAGCGGGAGGCCTCGAGGCTGGTCTCGTCAACCCCCATACCTTTCTGGTAGGCCGAGAGTACTTTGGCCCCTCCGGGGTGGAGGGTCCAGGTGTGTACCTGGTCGGCGGAAAAGCCATAAGAGGCCAGTCCACCCTGGATTAGACCCCCTAGCTCACCCTCAACCAGGGCTGGGATACTCTGTGCGAAGCGAACCTGTAGTCCGTCCGGTATGACCTCCCAGCCCATCACATCGTAGCTGTTGGGAAGAAGCCGGCTGAACCCGCCCAGCACCCAGGGGCCTGTATTGGCCCAGGAAGGCGCCGCTGTGCCCAGCACAACTGCAGCCGCGCCATCGGCAAACAGGCTGGTGGCTACCAGATTGCTTTTGCTCAGGTCGCCTCGCACAAAAGTTAGACTGCACAGCTCTACCGCTACCATCAGCACGAACTGTCCAGGACGGCTTTGGGCCATCTCGGCGGCCCGGGCCAGCCCCGAGGCCCCGCCCGCACACCCCAGGCCCCAGATGGGCAGCCGGACTGCCGAGAGCGGGATACCCAAGCGCTGAACGAGATGGGCCTCGAGGCTGGGGGTGGCAATACCGGTGGTGGTCACCAGCACCACAGCCCCCACTCGCTCGGGTGGGATGCAGGCCTGTTGCAGCGCCTGACGGCCGGCGGCTTCACAGAGGTTCAGTGCGGTCTCGAACCAGAGGCGGTTCTTATGTGCAAAGCTGTGCTCTTTGGTAAACCACTCGAGGGGTGCCGAGAGATAGCGCGATTCGATGCCGGTGTTTTCGAATACAGTAATGAGGCGCTCGAGACCATGGAGGCGATCAAACAGGACGCGCACAAGGTCGCGCACCTCCGGCTGTACCACCTGGTAGGGTGGATTGGCCGTGGCAATGCTCAGAATTCTTGCATGCATGGCCTGACCTCAGGCATCGCTCTCCGGGGTTGCGCAACTATCGCGAAAGACGTACTGCGAAATACGCTTGCGGTGATCCGATTTCCAGTCTATGCGGGGACGGGGCTGTTCCGGGGGCACGTAGCCGAGCCGATAGAGGGCCATCAACTCCAAGTGCTCGGGCACTTCAAGCAACTGCTTGATTTCTGCCCAGGCCTCAGGGACCTCCATGGGCGTGGACACAAACTGAATGCCCATGCCCAGCTCGACAGTGGTCAGCCAGATGTTCTCGATGGCCATACCCAGCCCCAGCACGCTGTAAAAGCCGGACAATTGTCCGGGGCGGTACTCTTGCTTATCCAGGAGAGCCGCTAGCAGCAGCGGTGAGCCTGCCACCAGCCTGCGGTTGTCCTCACCTAGTATCTGCGGAACCCGCAAGGTTTTGAGCAACCCCAGGGCCGACGGGCTCATAATTTGGCGGGTGAACGGGCGCAAGGGGCCGGGGAGCTGGTCAATCAGGATGCCGTCGCGCCGCTCATCCATTTCCTTTTCGCTAAAGCGAAAGTAGGGACGGTAGCGCTCGAAGAACTTACCTTCGGCGATAAGCTGTTGCATTGTGCGCCCACCAATTTCGGCGATTTTTTCTATTCTGGTGCGGTCTTCAATCAGGATAAAACGCCAGGGCTGGGAGTTGAAGTGGCTGGGTGCACGGCTGGCAGCCTCCATCAGCAAATGCTGGTGTTCCCTGGAGACGGGCCTGTCCTGAAAGGGTCCATTGGTGGTTTTGCGTTTTCGGATTACTTCCAGAAACTCCATATTAGCTCCGCAGCGCCATAAAGTACCCCACCAGCCCGACCACGCCCAGTGTGGGGTGGAGCCAGGTGCGGGGCCTTGCTCTGGGAAACCAGGCCAGACACCCTACGGTGAGTAAAAGCCACCATTCTTCAGTCAGCAGAAGCGCGACTACAGCACTCACGAAGACCACCAAATAAAGCCCGTGGTGCCAGATGCCAAAGTGTCCGAGACGGAGCTGCGCGACCAGCCCCACTAGAAAATTCAGCACATAGAGTCCTAAACCTACCGCCAGGAAAAGGGACATTGGCCCCAGCATATCGGTATGTGGACGATAATGTGCAACCCACCTCACGCCCGCGCGCTTGCGGTGACCAGCTACCGCAGCGCTTCATGCAACACCATGGGTTTAGTGGCTCGGATTGAACAGGCTGAAGTGGAATCCGGAAAAATTCACCAGTGGTTCATAGTATCTCCACCTCAGAAATCTACGTTGCGATCCAGAGCTGGGTCATAAGAGGCGCCACTGCAAGTCTCAAATGCAGATTCTGCTCAACCAAATACGCTCCATTCTATCGCGGGCGCACTATGGATGTGGTTGCGAACTGGGCACAGATCCGGAGCGGTTGCTGAATCGGCCATCTGCTTCTAAAATGGCCCGAAATACGTGTGGAAAGCGCTTGGTTCTTGGGAGATAGTTCTGGCGACAATAAAACCCTGTGAGTTCAGTATTAGCCATGCTGCAGCCGCACGCTGGTTGCCGACTTGTGAAGAATATTAGGCGCTTATCGAAAAATGCGGCTAGTTGGCTGTGCTGAGGGGTCGTCTGGTCGAACCTCTATTTCCTTTTCTGAGCGGCTGAAACAGGGATGGCAGCTTGCTAAGGGGAGGGCGGCGATGGCATCGAGTGCGACGGGGCAAGGACGGCTACCTCCGCTCACAGCTCGAGCCCGTCCAGCGCCCCCCCCTGGCCTCACACTCTCGGCGCAGGTTTTCTTCTGGGGCACGCAACACGGCCAGCACCAGCCCGGCCGGATAACCACCAGCGCCCGCCCCAAGCCCCAGATGGAGTCGGGTCAGGGTGTAGGATTCCCTCGAGGTCGGAACCTGAGTGCTAACGTAACCCTCGCCGTCCCAAGTGTAGATAGCGCTTTTGACAATACGGTCACCGGGCCGGTAGGGCGGGTTGACCCTTAGCTCGATTTCGATGGGCTTGAGGAAGTTGGTCGCGCTGGACGATAGTCGGTAAATCCCAACCACTTCACGCTCCGGCAGCGTCTGAATAAAAAAGACCTCGTTCTGCGGCGGTGAGGTCGGGACCGCCTGGAGGCGTTCGAGGCGCAGGCGCACCGATGAGACCAGGGCTCCAGGGGGCACCACCACCTGAATGCCAGGTAGTTGCAAGGCTCCACCCTGTGGGCCGATGCGCTGCTCGGCTACTCGTGCATTCTGACCAAGCCCTAGCGATGCCACCAAACCCATCAGCAGTACCAGCCGAACCATGACTTCACCCATTACCTGGTCTAGACTAACGCACAAGTGTCTGAGAAAACCCAGCCTAGACCCACTGCTACCGTTCTGGCTTTACAGTCCTGCCAACTTCCTGGCCTCACCCAGCACCGCCTGGACGGTTTTGTGGTCCGGTGCTTCACAGTAGATACGAAGCACCGGTTCGGTCCCAGATGCTCGGAAAAGCAGCCAGCCTGCCTCGCCAAAGCGCCACTTGGTGCCGTCCAGCTGCTCGGTATTGCTGACCTCGAGACCGGCTAGGCTTCGGGGCTCTTGAACCCTGCTCATCGCGGCCTGGAGGTCCTCCATTGATGGCAGCTTCAGGTCGATGCGGTCGTAGGCGTGTTTGAAACCCAGCTCGGTCTCGATCTCGGTAAACTGCTGCCCCAGGCTTTTGCCGGTGTGAACTACCGATTCCAGGAGCAACAAGGCGTTCAGGAGACCGTCGCGCTCGGGGATGTGGCCCGCCACACCGAAACCACCCGATTCTTCACCGCCCATCAAGACCCCACCCTTTAGCATCTCATCGGTGATGTATTTGAAACCAATGGGTGTGACCTGCAGGTCCAGCCCGAGCTGATTGGCTAGCCGGTCCACGATGTTGGAGGTCGAAAAAGTCTTAACCACCCGACCGCTGAGGCCCTTGCTGTGCAGGTGTCTAAGCAGCACTGCAAAAATCTGGTGGCTGTTGAAGTGGCGTCCCCCGGCCAGCACCACCCCAACCCGGTCGGCATCGCCATCGTTGATGGCCGCAAAGGTGGGATCCTCCTCGGCTTTGAGAACGGTCGTGATGGTGAACAGATTCTGGGGTATGGGCTCGGGGTCTACCCCGTAAAACATGGGATCGGGCACGGCGTGCAGTTCGCGCAGTTCCAAACCTAAGCCTGCGTGTTTTACAAAACCAGCCAGCCATCCTGCGCCCGCCCCCCCCAGGCTGTCGTGGTACATGACCCCGCTGTAGGCTTTGAGGGCTTCCAGATCGAGCTGGCTTGCCAGATAGTCGTAGTAGGCCTTGCGCACGTCGAAGGTCTGAAAAGCCCCAGCGGTTTTTGGTTCTGCTCCTAGGCGCTTCTCCACCTCGGCTACCAAGGCGGGTGTTGCCGACCCAGCGTAACTTCCCTTGATCTTGAAGCCCAGGTATTCTGCGGGGTTATGACTAGCGGTAAGCATCACGCCCCCATCGGCCCGCAAGTGCCGAACCGCAAACGATAGCACCGGGGTAGGCAGATACGACTTGGAAAGGTAGACCTCGAGGCCATTGGCAGCGAGTACCTCGGCAGCTTTGCGGGCGAACTTACCGGCCATAAAGCGGGTATCGTAGCCAACCACTACTTTTTTTCCGTTTTGCTGCAGCAGATATTCTGCATATGCCTGGGCCACGCTTGCTACATTGCGGAAGGTAAATTGGTCGCCAATGATGGCGCGCCAGCCGTCGGTGCCAAAGCGGATGCCTGCCAAAGGCTGAATTTTGCTACTGGCGGTTTCGTTTGCCATACCCATACCTGCCACACTATACAGGTAGGGCCGGGGCTGCGATCCCGGTCAGGGATGGGCCAGCATCTGCCGGGTCTAGGTTTGTGGCTTAACTCATCCCGCACGAGCAGGGCGGTGATAGACTTCTGAAGCTTTATGTCCGACCTCCTTTCCTCCCTCAACCCTTCCCAGCAGGAGGCCGTCAAGCACTTTGAAGGCCCGGCCCTGGTGGTGGCCGGTGCAGGCTCCGGTAAGACCCGCACGGTGGTACACCGCATTGCCTACCTGCTGCGCGAGCGGCGGGTCTACCCCACCGAGATACTGGCCGTGACCTTTACCAACAAAGCCGCAGGCGAGATGAAGGAGCGCCTCGAGCACATGGTCGGGCGTGCTGCCAAAGACCTGTGGGTCTCTACTTTTCACTCTGCTGCAGTACGAATTTTGCGTGCCTATGGTGAGTTCGTGGGTCTGAAGCCGGGCTTCGTGATCTACGACGACGACGACCAAAACACCCTTCTGAAGGAGATTTTGAAGGAGCTCGAGGTTGAGGCCAGGCCCGGTCCTTTCCGGGCCATGATTGACCGGATCAAGAACCGGGGCGACGGCCTGCTCGAGTTCATGCGTGAGGCGCCCGACTTCATTGGTGGGGTACCTAAAGACCGGGCGGCCGAGGTTTACCGCAAATACCAGAGCGGTCTGCGGATGCAAGGTGCCGTGGACTTCAACGACCTGTTGCTTCTGACCATCGAGCTGTTCGAGCAGCAACCCGAGGTGCTGGACAAGGTGCGCCAGCGGGCTCGGTTTATCCATGTGGACGAGTACCAGGACACCAACCCTGTACAGTACAAGCTAACCCGATTGCTGGCCGGAGAAAAACCCAACCTGATGGTGGTGGGCGACCCCGACCAGAGCATCTATGGCTTTCGTAACGCCGATATCAACAACATCCTCGACTTCAGCAAGGACTACCCTGGGGCCAAGGTAATTCGTCTCGAGGAGAACTACCGATCCAGCAAGGCTATTCTCGAGGTCGCCAATGCTGTGATCGAGAAAAACGCCTTGCGGCTGGAGAAGGTTTTGCGCCCGACCAAGACCAGCGGCGACCCGGTGCGTCTTTACCGTGCCCCCAACGCCCGCGAGGAGGCCGCCTTTGTAGCCCGGGAGATCGTCAAGCTGGGCAACTACAAAAACATCGCCGTGCTCTACAGGACCAATGCCCAGTCGCGCTTGTTGGAGGAGCATCTGCGCCGCGCCCAGGTGCCGGTGCGGCTGGTTGGGGCGGTGGGTTTTTTCGAACGGCGGGAAATCAAGGAGCTGCTGGCCTACGGGCGGGTTGCCATCAACCCGGCGGACTCCATCAACCTGCGCCGCATCGTCAATACACCGCCCCGGGGTATCGGGACCGCCACGGTGGCCCGGTTGGTAGAGCACGCCCAGAAAGTGGGGGGCACCGTTTTTGAGGCCTTTAGGGACGCCGAGCAGGTAATCAGCCGGCCCCAGCAGGTGCAGTCCTTCATCAAGTTGATCGAGTCGTTGATGGAAGCGGCTTTCGAGACCGGCCCAGTGGCCTTTTTTGAGCGGGTATTGGACGAAACCGGCTTCCGCGAGGCGCTCAAACAGGAGCCCGACGGCGAGGATCGTCTGCAAAACGTAGAGGAGCTCCTGCGGGCCGCCCGCGACTGGGAAGAAGAGGAGGGCGGGGCTCTGTCCGACTTCCTCGATTCGGTTGCGCTCACCGCCAGAGCTGAAGAGCCTCAGGGCGAAGCACCGGAGGTAGCCGTCACGCTCATGACCCTGCACAACGCTAAGGGCCTCGAGTTCCCTACGGTCTTCCTGGTGGGTCTGGAAGAAAACCTTTTGCCCCACCGAAACAGCCTGAACCGTCTGGAAGACCTCGAGGAAGAACGCCGCCTGTTCTATGTGGGCATTACCCGCGCCCAGGACCGTCTGTATCTTTCTTACGCCGAAGAGCGCGAAACCTTTGGAAAGCGCGACTACACCCGCCCCAGCCGCTTCCTAGATGATATTCCTGAAGACCTGCTCAAGGAGGTGGGCGCTTTTGGCGACAGCGCTGTACCGGTATTATCCTATAGCCGTCCCGAGCCCAAACCCCGCACCCAGTTATCCGAGTTCAAGGGGGGCGAGAGGGTCAAACACCCCAAATTCGGCAGCGGCACCGTGGTGGCCGCGATGGGTGGCGAGGTCACGGTGATGTTTCCAGGAGTTGGCCTGAAAAAGCTGGCAGTGAAATTCGCAGGACTGGAACGACTAGATTGATTAAGCCCGTCTAAGTAGCCCTTTAGACTCCCCTCGTGTAAACCGCACCTTGCCGGGTAGGGTGAGGGTATGAAAAGGCATCTGGGTTGTCTGGGAGCGGTATTTGCTGTAGTGTTCGGCCTGGCCTTCGCCAGTGGGGCCGACATTGGCTTTTCGGTGCGCAACGGCCCCACTGGCAATTTCATGGGTCACCTGGGGTTGTATCTGGACGGTTATCCAGCTGATTTTCGCTCGCATCTGGTTCTGGGTTCACCGGGTGGAGTGTACTTGAGCGGTGAAGTGGTCTATCCGCTGCCCTTCCTCTTGCTGGTACGTCCGTACCTGGCAGGAGGGTTGGCGGTTGGTATCACCGGCTATACCAGCCAGAACGAACTGCGGCTGCGCTTTGGCGAACGCTTCTATGCGATATTCACGGCTGGGATTCAGTTTCCCGACCGGGGCTACCGCCCCTACCTCGAGTTCAGCCAGGTGATTGGCTCGGAAAGTTTTCAGCGCTTTACGGTGGGATTTGTCGTGGAAGGGTTTTGAACCCAGCAGTCTGGCTGTGACGAACTCGAGAGCCGGTATCTACCGGCTGCAGGGATGCTGCTAACCCTCAACCGGCGTTGTAGATTAGGGGCGATGCATGCCCGTGACTACGCAGCGACCCGCCCGTTGGCGGTTTTACATCAGGGCCACAGCCGCTGGTTTCAGCCGCTCCTGACGGCATCGCTGCTCCACAAATTGCCCCTGTTCGTCTATGCCAGCCAGCCTGGAACCAACCTCGAGGCCGCCCTCTCGGCCCTCCAACCGTTGGACTTTCGTGGCGCTGTCATCGAAGACCCTGGCCTGCAAGCCCTGGCATCCGATGCTGTCGAGAACCTCGAGGCCGAGGCCGAGCAAGCTCGGCGTGTGGATCTGGTGGTGCCCGAAGTTACGGGTACCAGAGGGTTCTATCTAGAACCCATTGCCCTAGCCAGTCTGATCCGCCGGTATGCTTTTGGCGATAATGCCTTGTGGCTGGGCCCTACCCGCTCAGAGCTAGCCCAGGGCCTGCGGGGTCTGAGCAGGGTCTCGGTGGTCAGCCGCAGCTTTCCAGAGGGCGAAAGCTTTCTGGAGCGTCTTCCGGCTCCTCAGCGCGGCCTGGTAGCGGTAGCCGAAACACAGGTGACCGTGGTCGCCCGCCAGGCCGATCTCATCCTGTATGCTGGTGGAAACCTGCCCTTGGCCTTGCTTCAGCCCTACCACAGTATTCTGGCTCTAAGGCCCCTACCTGCCGAGGCCCTGCGCCTGATTGGCCGGTATGTCCCGCCCGAGGAGTTTCAGAGGTTCTATCTGGCGGCTTTGCTCGAGCCTCTTGGCTACGCCCTGCCACCAGAAACATTTGCGCTTTGAAGCGGACTTGATGTTCCGCACTGGAACCGGGTCTGAAGCCCCGCTTTTACCTGGCCTCTTTGTTTCAGAACAATCTTCTTTTGGTTGCGCTGGCCGTTATGAATCGGGCTGGGTCGAATTGGACTGTGTCCGGGGTGTTGCTGCACAAAGGAGGCTCTGGTAGGTCTCCGAGTTGTTCTTGGCATTGGGCCGCTCAATCCGTGATGCCTGCCATTAGCAGTCCTAGCTTTTCCTCGCTGGCCTCGCTGGCCTTTAGCTCACCCATGATGCGCCCCTCAAACATGACCAGGATGCGGTCGGCTAGAGAGCGCACCTCGTTGAGGTCGGCAGAAACCAGCAACACAGCCATGCCTGCATCCCGAGCCTTGATGATGTTTTCGTGAATGAATTCAATGGCCCCGATGTCCACCCCTCGAGTAGGTTGGGCCGCGACCAGCACCCGCGGTTTGCGGCTTAGTTCCCGTCCCACAACGATTTTTTGGGCATTGCCGCCGGAATAGCGTCGTGCTGCCAGCTCGGTGCTGCGTGGACGCACGTCAAACTGCTCGACTATTGCGCGACCCTCCTGCTCAATGGTGTCGGCATCGATAAAACCTAAAAAACCCGCGTTGGGGCTGCGGTAGTGGTCACCCAGAATTAGATTCTCGCGGGTGGTGAAGTCCAGCACCAGGCCCCTTGCGTTGCGATCTTCGGGGATGTGCGAGACCCCCCATTCGCGAACCACCCGCGCACTGGGCTTGAGAGTCTGGCCAGCGTACAAAATGGTGCCCTCGTAAGGGCGAAGACCGGTGATGGCCTCGACCAGCTCGGTTTGACCGTTTCCCTCTACCCCGGCAATCCCCACAATCTCGCCCGCGTGAACCTGAAAGGAGACTCCATGCAGACGGTGCTTTTTGTCCTTACCGGGTATGGTCAGATTGCTGACCTGGAGTACCGCCTCGCCGGGATTGGCCTGGGTTTTGTCCACCGACAGGATGACCTCGCGCCCGACCATCATACGGGCCAGTTGGGCCACGTTGGTTTCGGGGGTGTTGACCGTACCCACTACCTTGCCGTCGCGGATTACGGTTACCCGGTTGGAGAGCTTGATGACCTCGGCCAGCTTGTGGCTGATGAAAATGACCGCATTGCCCTGCTCCACAAAACGCCGCAAGAAGTCGAATAACTCGTCGGCCTCCTGGGGCGTGAGCACCGCTGTGGGTTCGTCCAATATGAGGATTTTGGCCTTCCGGTAGAGCGCCTTCAGAATTTCTACCCGCTGCTGAAGCCCCACCGGTAGTTCTTCCACGGGGGTGTCGAGTGGCAGCTCGAACTCGAGGTCTCGCATCAGGGCCTCGACCTCTGCGCGGGCCTGGGCCAGATTGAGCTGGGCGCCCTGTCTTGGCTCTGAACCCAGAATCACGTTTTCCAGAACCGTAAAAGGATCCACCAGCATGAAGTGTTGGTGGACCATGCCGATGCCTTGTGCAATGGCATCGCCCGGTTCGCCAATGTGAACTTTCTGTCCATTCACCCAGATTTCGCCCTGGTCAGGCTTGACCAGACCATAGACGATCTTCATCAAGGTTGACTTGCCTGCCCCATTTTCGCCTACTACCGCCAGCACCTCGCCCCAGCGTACGTCCAGGGAAATTCGGTCATTCGCCAGTACCAGCGGATACCGCTTGGTGATGTTCTTAAGCTCGAGGGCCACAGCTCCCTTTTCTTGCGAGCTGGAGGTGGATTCGGGATGTTCCATGGCCCCAATCATACCGGATTCAAAAAGATAATCTTCTCATTCAAAAACTTCAGAAGCTGTATTGCGCCGTGCGCGGCGCAACTGGAATTCTCGGACAAACCCCTCACTACGGTTGGCGAAACCCGCGTCTCCCCTTCGGTCAGTTCGTTACCAGATGGTGATAGTGCGCCCGCGATAGAATGGTGCGTATTCGGTTGAGCAGAATCTGCATTTGAGACTTGCAGTGGCGCATCTTATGACCCAGCTCTGGATCGCAACGTAGATTTCTGAGGTGGAAATACTATGAACTGACCGAACTGGTATGAGGCCTGCATGGCTCTGCGACTTTCCAGAGGTGCGGGATTCTCTTCAAGATACCGCGCCAGAATGCCGGCACCCTCTAAGCCTGTGGGTTGCCCGATGAAAAAAACGCTCAGGGAAAACCCCTGAGCGCGGGCATAAAGAGCCGGCTAGCGCTTGTCGGGAACCTTGAGCGCCCCAGAGATAATTTGGCTGCGTAGCACTGCCAAGCGATTGACGACCGCTTGGGGGATCAGGGCCCGGTTGTAGTCGTCGAGCGCGTAACCGACGCCGTTGTTGTTCAGGCCAAACTCACGTACGCCGCCCTTGAAGGTGTTGTCCTTGACCGACTTGATGACATCGTAGGTGGCCACGTCTACCCGCTTGAGCATCGAAGTAAGGACGTGGTTCAGGGTGCGGGGGTTGTTGTCGGTGTCGCCCAGGTAGTTCTGGTTGGCATCGACCCCGACCATGAACAACGGGCGGGTGGTTGCCGCTGGGCAGGACTGGTTGTAGGCCGCATAACGCGGCACCGCCGAGCCATTATTGGAGATGAAGCGCACACCAGCGGGCAGATCCGCCTGCTTCAAGCAACGCTGCTGCTTGACAAAGTCCAGCACACCCAGGCCCGAAGCACCGGCGGCAGCGTAGATGATGTCTGCACCCTGCTTGGACTGAGCTGTAGCAATTTCCTTGGCCTTGCCGGGGTCGTTCCAGGCAGCGGGGGTGGTGCCTACATAGTTGATGAGCACGCGGGGGTTGGCGATGTTACGCTCGCGCATACCAGCGATTGCTCCGGCACGATAGCCCTGCTCAAACTTGTGAATCAGTGGGATGTCCATACCCCCCACAAACCCCACCACGCCGGTGTTGGTGGTGCGACCGGCGATGTAGCCCACCAGATAGCTGCCTTCGTGTTCACGGAAGACCAGGCCCACGGCGTTGTCGCACTTGCCTTCACAAGGCACCGAGTCGATCACGGCGAACTTGATGGCTTTGAATTCCTGGGCATTGCGGGTGATGGAAGGCTCGTTGGCGAAACCCACCCCGACGATCAGGTCGAAACCCTCCTCGGCAAAGCGACGGATCCCCTGACCTACCTGGCCGGGGTCGCCTGGTTCAAAATCGAAGACCCGAACCCCCAGTTCGCGGGCAGCACGCTGGGCACCTTCGAATGTGGACTGGTTAAAGCTACGGTCGTTCTTGCCACCTGCGTCGAAGGCCATGCCTACCCGCACCTCTTGGGCCAGTCCCAGCCCTAATGCGGCAGCTACAGCAACACCGAGCGCTACGATTTTCTTCATGCGATTCGCCTCCGTTTACTTGTGTACAACACAAGTTTGAACTGGCTATTAGCCTCTGGCATTATAGAGCAGAATTCACGAGTCGTGGAAGGGGCTTGACAAAGGAAGCCTACAGGCGGTCGCTTCACACTGAAGCTTTGCGGACGGCTCCGATCTTGCTAGGCAAAAACGCTATAATGTTTTTATGTCCTTACCTAAGCAACGCGCCATGGAACTGCGCGAGCAGTTGCGCTATCACAACTACCGCTACTACGTTCTCGACAGCCCTGAAATTTCCGATGCGGAATACGATCAAATGCTACGAGAGCTCAAGGAGCTGGAAGAAGCCTACCCCGAGTTGCGAACCCCCGATTCGCCGACCCAGACGGTGGGATACAGTGTTCGCGAGGCCAGCTTTGAGGCGGTTCCGCACCCTACCCGGATGTTTTCACTGGGTAACGCTTTTGAGCGCGAGGATATTGTCAATTTTGAGGCCGGTATCAACCGTGCCCTGGGTCGTGAAGAGTCGCACGAGTATGTACTCGAGTACAAAATTGACGGGTTATCGGTCAACCTGATCTACGAAAGCGGTATCCTGCAGCGCGGCTTGACTCGAGGCGACGGCACGTTTGGCGAGGACGTCACCCCCAATCTGTTATCCATTCGCGACATTCCCCGCAGGCTGCCCCAGCCGCTCGATGTGGAGGTGCGCGGTGAGATCTACTTGCCGCTGCAAACGTTCCTTGATTTGAATGCAAGGCTCGAGGAAGAGGGTGCGATGCCGTTCAAAAACCCCCGCAATGCTGCTGCTGGGAGCCTGCGGCAGAAGGATCCCAAAATCAGCGCTAGCCGGGGGCTGCGGGGCCTGTTTTATGGAGCAGGACGGCCCGAGGTGCTGGGTGTCGAGACGCAGCAGGATCTGTTAGCTAGGCTACAGGAACTGGGTTTTTCCGTTGAAGCCCATTACCGGCTGGTGCAAGGGGTCGAAGGCGTCGAGGCGGGCTATCGGGATATGCTGTTGCGACGCAGCGAGCTTCCCTTCGAAGCCGATGGGGTCACAGTCAAGTTGAACCGGCTGGCCCTGTGGGCTGAGTTGGGCTACACCTCTAAGACCCCCCGGTTTGCAATTGCCTACAAGTTCCCGGCGGAAGAAAAGCCCACAAGGGTGCTGGGGGTGGTTTTTCAGGTGGGGCGTACCGGACGGGTGACCCCAGTGGCCGAGCTCGAGCCGGTCTTTCTGGATGGCTCTACGGTAGGCCGTGTCACCCTGCACAACGAAAGCTACGTTCAGGAGTTGGGTTTGCGGGTGGGCGATACGGTGCTTGTACATAAGTCGGGCGGGGTGATTCCGGAGATATTGCGGGTCCTTACCGACCGTCCCCGCGGTGCAGTACCGATCGAATGGCCAAGCCTATGCCCGGAGTGCCACAGCGAGTTAGTGCTGATGGGCAAAATCCATCTGTGCCCCAATCCTTTGTGTCCAGCCAAGTCGTTTGAGTCAATCCGTCACTTTGCCAGCCGGAGGGCTATGGACATCCAGGGACTGGGTGACAAGCTAATAGAGCAGCTGCTTCAGGCTGGGCTTATCCGCGACGCGTCGGACCTGTACCGCCTCAAGCAGGAGGAAGTAGCAGCCCTCGAGCGCATGGGTGAGAAGAGCGCGCAAAACCTACTCGAGCAGATTGAAAACAGTAAAAACCGGGGCCTGGAACGAGTGTTGATTGCTCTGGGCATACCCCAGGTGGGGGAGAGCACGGCCCGTACCCTGGCCAGGCGCTTTGGGCATCTGGACCGAATTCTGGAAGCCAGCGTCGAAGACCTTGATGCGGTCGAAGACATTGCCGAGATAACCGCCCAGGCGATCCACAGCGCACTCGCAAAGCCCCAGATGCGCGGTTTTATCGAGCGCCTACGGGCTGCAGGGATCCGCTTTGAAGCCAAGGAAAAACAAAAAAGCAACGCCCTCGAGGGGCATACCTTTGTGCTTACCGGAGAGCTTTCGCGATCCAGGGATGAAGTGGCTCGTGAACTCGAGGCCCTGGGGGCCAAAGTTTCAGCCTCGGTCAGCAAAAAAACCAGCTACGTGGTAGCTGG
>DAIUDO010000004.1:0-33086 GCA_036845585.1 Meiothermus sp.
TCCAAGGGACGGTATCGCGTTCAGATCATGCAATAAATCGGTATCGCGTTGCCGTGAATCCAATAAATCGGTACCGCCCTCCGCTAAGTGGAAACTTTGGTCGGGTTGGTTCGTCACGACCCGAATCTGGTACGTGGAGCGGCTTGTTTCGGGGGCTTCAATGCACACCGGCTTCTTTTTTGCCAGAATACTGGTGTTTGTTGGGGTGCCGGTTTATCCCTACACCTCTCTGTAGCGATCACGGTGCATCAGCAAAGCCAAGCCAAGGCCCAGGTAAACCATCACCAGGCTGCTGCCCCCCTTGGAGACCAGGGGTAGGGTCAGCCCAGTAACCGGTGCTAGCCCAAGCGTAACAGCAACGTTGACCACAACCTGAAAAGCCAGCATGGACAAAACCCCGGCAATGACCAGTCGATCTTCCAGCCGAACGCACTCTAGAATCATCCGACCCAGACGAAAAAAAAGAAAAGCGTACAGTATCATCAGGGTGACGCCCCCCACAAACCCCCACTCCTCAGCTAGTACGGCAAAGATGAAATCGGTCTGGCGCTCTGGTACGAATCCCAATTGGGTTTGTGTGCCGGCTCCAAAACCCTTGCCCATTAGGCCACCTGAGCCAATAGCTATGGTGGACTGGATTTGTTGGAAACCCTTACCTCTGGGGTCTTTGGACAGGTCGAAGAGGATCTCTACCCGGTCGCGCTGGTACTGGTTTAGGTTGGGCCAGATTACCGTTGGCACCAACACGAATACCGTAATCAATCCGATGATGATATGCCGCACTGGCATTCCCCGCACGAACAAGATGCCCAGGAACCCTGCTATCAAGACCAGGGTTCCTCCGAGGTCGGGCTGGATAAAGACCAGGCCCAAAATGGGAGCTGCCAGCACGGTGGGGAGGAGATAGTCCAGTGGGCGCTCGAGGGGCCGGTTGGCCATGATCCGGGCCAGAGCCAGAATCAACCCAATTTTGGCGACCTCGAGGGGTTGAAACCCGGCTGGCCCTAGATCGAACCAGGCCTTAGCTCCGTTGATTTCGCGACCCACCAGCAGTACCAGGATCAGCATCGCCAGCGAGGCAGCATAAAGCGGAAAAGCCCACGAGAGCACCTGGCGGCGTGAGAACATTTGAACCAGCAGGCCAACCGCCAGGGCAACCGGAAAAGCCAGCAGCTGCTGAATCCAGACCCCACGGCTAGGGGCCGCGCTGTACAGGGTGACCAGACCAATAAGATTTATCAGCAAAACCAGACCGATCAGTACCCAGTCGTAGGCGAATACCGGAACCCTGCGCAACGTCACGTATGCAGTGTATTCGCTCGAGGTGAGATTTGTGATTTGGAAGCATCTTTCTGTAGCCGTGTCTGAGACTGGAAAGTGACCTAGCCAAAAATGTTAGAATCTTGTAAAGGAGGTTCTGGCCTGTGGACGAAGTCATCACCATTGCGGCTGCTATCGTGATTTTTCTTTTGCTGCTCATGTTTATTTTCTTGGTCAAAGATAAGGGGCTACCTCGGAAAGATCACTGATCCAGAAGGTACACATCCAAACCCGAGGTCTTCGGTAGTGCCTTGTCGCCTTAGCTGCAAAGTACACTCAAGCCCTTCCTACGGCTTGGCTGGATAGAGGCGAGCTACCACTCGGTACCGGATTGACCGAATCTGCCATCATAGCGGATTCAAGAAGATAATCATCCGAACCAAATGCGTTCAGAGACTTGGTTGCACCGCACGCGGCCTGGAGCACGCCTCTCCCGACCGGTCGACGAAACAAGCGTCTCTTTTCCAGGAGGCGGTACCGCGTTCCATCGAGCTAATGGCACGGTAAGGCCGTCCATTGATGCAACAAAACGGTATCCCCCTCTGCTACGCAGATAACTTCGGTCGGCTCTCTCTGCGCCGCGCCATTGCGAGGTTACCATCCGGCGACGAAGTAACTGGATCTGGTACCAGACCTGGTGCAGAGTTCCTGGTGGGACTATTCCTCGAGGGTGCTCAGGTCGCCCGGGTCGCGCCCCATCTCCTGAGCTTTGAGCAAGCGGCGCAGGATTTTGCCGCTGCGGGTCTTGGGGAGCTTGTCGAGAAAGACCAGCTCGCCGGGGGTTGCGATAGGGCCGAGCTCGAGGCGCACATGCTGCACTATTTCGGTTTTGAGAGCCTCGGTTTTTTCTCGCCCGACCCGCAACACCATAAAGGCCTTGATGTTTTCGCCCTTGATGGGGTCTGGGACGCCGATCACTGCTGCTTCGGCAACGGCAGGGTGGGACACCAGAGCGCTCTCCACATCGGCGGTTCCGATTCGATGGCCAGCCACATTGAGCACGTCGTCGGCCCGGCCCAACACCGTAAAGTAGCCATCGGCCGTTTTGCTCGCAACATCGCCGGCAGCGTACACATTGCCGGGGATTTCCGTCCAGTACTGGGTATAGCGGGCATGGTTACCCCAGACGGTGCGCATCATGTGGGGGAACGGGCGCCGCAGGGCCAGCAAGCCGCCCACACCGGGCGGCACTTCGTTGCCGTCGGCATCCACAACGGAGGCCTCTACGCCAGGAAGCGGAACCCCGACAAACCCCGGCCTGCCCTCCAGGGTTAGCGGTGTGCCCAGGGTTGGGCCGCCCAGCTCGGTCTGCCACCAGTTGTCGGCCACGAAACCGCGCTGGCCGCCATCCATCAGGTGCTCGACGGCCCACTGCCAGGCTTCGGGGTTGAGCGGTTCGCCGGCGACGCCGATAAAACGCAGCGAGGAAAGGTCGTGTTGGGCGGGCCAATCGGGGCCGAACTTCATGAACATGCGCACGGCAGTGGGAGCCGTGAACATCACGTTAACCCGGTAACGCTCGACTGCGTTCCAAATCGCCGCGGGGTTCGGGTAATCGGGGGCCCCCTCGCGCAGGATGCTGGTCAAGCCCTCGAGCAGCGGCGCATACACGATATAGCTGTGGCCGACAATCCAGCCGATATCGGAAGTGGCCCAGAATACGTCGGTATCTTTGACATCGAAAAATGAGCGCAGGTGGTAGGCGGTGCCCACCATGTAACCCCCATGTACGTGGACGACCCCCTTGGGTTTACCGGTCGAGCCGGAGGTGTACAGGATGAACAGCGGGTGCTCGCTGTCGAGCGGTACCGCCTCGGCCTGGGGCTGGTGCGACCACAGCACCTGATTGAAGTCGTGGAAACGAGGGCCCTGGGGCGTGGCTTTGTTGCGGCAGAACCAGACCGTGTGCACCTCGAGGTCTTCGATGGCTTGTAGCACGATGGCCTCGAGGTCTACCGGTTTGCCCCGTCGGTAACTCACATCCCCGGCGATCACCAGCCTGGCCCCGGCATCTACGATGCGCTCCCGCAGCGCCGAGACCCCCAGACCCGCATAGACCACCGAGTGAATGGCGCCTATGCGTGCACAGGCCAGCATGGCGATCACGCCTTCCAGGGTGAGGGGCATGTAGAGGATGACCCGGTGGCCCTGCTCGACCCCCAGGCTCCTGAGCCCGGTCGCGAAGCGGGCCACCCGATCCAGAAGTTCGCCGTAGGTGAGCTTTTGCTCGCTTCCGTCTTCGGCCAGATAAACCAGGGCCAGATGGTTTCGCTTGGGGCCTTTGGCATGGCGGTCGAGGGCGTTGTAGGTGATGTTGGTGGTGCCCCCTAAAAACCACTGATGGTTCGGGAAGTTCCACTCGAGCACCCGCTCAAAAGGCTTGTACCAGTGAAATTTGCCGGCCTGTTCACCCCAAAAACCCTCAGGGTCTTGTAGACTGCGGGTGTACTCGGCCATAAAATCGCGGACGTTCGCTTTTTGCCTGTGCGCCTCGGGGGCTTGGTAGCGGACCTTGGATTTTAGCAGTTGCTCGAGTTCCATCGGGGCCTCCATTGGGTTTATCTTTGCAGAGGTGACGAGGGACAGGTGCCGCTGTTGGCTTTGCAGTGCTGTTTGACTTTTACGGTACCTGAGCCAGTGCCCTCAACCTCCTGCGAGACTTGAAAATCTTTTGATGGGACCGGGGATATTGAAAAATCCAGCCGTTTTCAGGGTTCCAGGGTGGACAAATCGCCCGGATCAGCCCCGAGTTCCTGGGCTTTGAGCAGCCGGCGCATAATTTTGCCGCTTTTGGTGCGGGGCAGTTGGTCTATGAACTCCACTTCGGTGCAGATGTTGCTACCGAGCTGGCGGCGTAGGTGGGCTGAGAGTTTGGCCGATAGAATACTGCGCACCTCGAGGCTGGTCTCGCGGGTCTTGAGCACCACATAGACCTTGACGATCTCCCCCAGCTCTGGATTGGCAACCCCCACCGCAGCAGCTTCGGCGACCGCCGGGTGAGAAAGCATGGCCCCTTCAATCTCGGCGGTCCCAATACGCAGCTCACCGGCCTTGATGACATCATCGGAGCGGCCCAACAGGGCAATGTACCCCTCGAGGTCCCGCACTGCGATATCGCCGGTGCTGTAGCAGCCCGGAATGCGCTTCCACTGCTCGACATAGCGCTCGTCGTCGTTCCAGAAAGTGCGCATGAAGTGCGGAAAAGGCTTGCAGATGACCAGATGCCCTTTCTGACCGGGCGGCAGCTCACGCCCCAGCGAATCCACCACCCGCATCTGCACTCCCGGAAGGGGAAAACCGGCCTTACCAGGTTTGGCGGGCATGCAAAGGGGGGTCGAAAGACAGGGTCCACCGGTCTCGGTCTGCCACCAGTTATCCACCACGTGGGCCAGGTGGTCGGCGGCCCAGTGCCAGACCTCGGGGGCCAGGTACTCGCCTACGCTGGCTACCAGGCGCAAATCGGCGAGATGCGCCTTTTGTGCCCACTCATCGCCGTGCTTGCGAAAGGTACGCAGCCAGGTCGGGCTGGTGATGAGCACATTGACCCCGCAGTCCTCGAGGGTCTCGTAAAACGCACCGGCATCGGGGTAGTCGAGCCGCTCGGCCCGCAGTACGGTGGTCAGGCCCTCGAGCAAAGGGGCGTAAAGACCGTAGCTGTGCCCAACAATCCAGGATAGGTCGGCGGTGGCCCAGGAAATCTCGCCGTCCTTGAGGTCAAAAAGAGTACGCAGGTGGTAGGTGATGCCCACCATGTACCCCCCATGCACATGGACCACCCCCTTGGGCTTGCCGGTAGAGCCAGAGGTATAGAGGATGAACAGCGGGTGCTCGCTGTCCACCGGCAGGGCCGGGGTGGTGGGCCGGTGGGCCTCGACCAGGTCCCAGAACTCCAGCGGTTTTGCCGAACCCCCCCGGCTGAACCAGAGCACCTGCAAATCCAAATCTTGCGTAGCCTCCTCGACCAGGTTGGCCAGCGGGATGGATCGTCCACCCTGGTAGATGCGGTCGGCGGCTACCAGCAAGCGGGCCCCGGTGTCTTCTAGCCTCTCGCGCAAAGCCTGGCTGCCCAGACCGGCCGGAATGGCCACATGCACCGCGCCAATGCGGGCACAGGCCAGAAAAGTTAGGGCCATCTCCAGGCCTGTGGGCATATAAACCGCCACCCGGTCGCCGGGCTGTAGGCCCATTGAAAGCAGCCCTCCCGCCAATCGGGCCGTCAGGTCGCGCAGCTCGCGGTAGGTTAGTTTGTGCACATTGCCGTCGCCGGCCAGCGCGATCAGGGCCATCTGGTTGCGCCGGGGGCCATCGGCGTGGCGATCGAGGGCGTTGTAGCTGATGTTGGTGGTGGCACCGCAGAACCAGCGGTGATGCGGCGGCTTGAGTTCTTGCACCTGTTTCCAGGGGGTAAACCAGTGAAAGCGTCGGGCCCAGTCCTCCCAGAACGCCTCGGGTTGCTCGAGGCTGCGCTGAAACTCACCATAATAGTCCTGTAGATTGGCGCTCTGAACAAGGTTCAAAGGGGGCCAGATGGCCTGCTCTTCGCTCGAGGAACCCAGGTACAAAGGTTCGCTAGCTGGCAGCACCTGGGGCTCATTGGTAGCAACCTGCTCCACGCGGGCGTGGCTGGAAGCCGCCTTGGCCACCTCCTGGACGGCCTGGACCAATCGGGTAAATGCGTAGGGAAAGCGCCTCGAGGGCACCACCACGCCAAAAGCCCCCATCACCTGGCCATCCCCACCAAAAATGGGAGCGGCCAGGCTCGACAGACCCTCGGAGTGTTCCTCCATCTCCACGGCAAAGCCCATCTGGCGCACTTTGGCCAGTTCCTCCTCGAGGGTCAGCGGGTCGGTGATGGTAAGCCGGGTAAAGGCTTGAAGGTTTTGCAGGTGGGGAGCCTGGGCCTCAGTGCCCCAAAAGGCCAGTACGGCCTTGCCCAGTGCCAGGGCATGAAACCCGGTTGAAATTTGATCATCCAGACCCGCCAGTTTCGGTAAGCCCTGCCGCCCGCGGGTGGACAGCCGCAACTTCCCTTCACGGTTGAGGAGGGCAAGGTAGGTGCGCTCGCGGGTGCGCAGGTAAAGTTCCTCCAGCGCGTCGGTCAGTTTTTCGGGCTCGGCCAGATGGGCCGGGGTCGGCGCCAACGCGGTTTTGGAGAGGCGGTAGGTGCTGCCCTGGCGTTCGGCAAAGCCCTCCGAGACCAGGCTGGCCAGCAAGGCATAGGCGGTGGACAGGCTCTTGCCCAGAAAAGCCGCCAGTCGGGCTGCCTCCACTCCCTCGGGATGCTCGGCCAGATAGGCCAGAACCCGCAGTGCGGCCTGAACAGTGGTTAGTTTACGGCTCTGTCCCATGGGGGTTTCCGGGGTGGCGGGCTGGCAGTGGGTAGAACCAGAACCCCGCCAAGGGGTTCTGTTCGCGGTGGAATGGTATCAATTCATTTGTTAGCAAACACATTTTAGCTCCGCTGAGGTTGGCGTTATCATGGCTTTGTTCGGCCCTACTGTCAAGTAACTGCTAAATTCCTACATTTGCCAAACCCGGAATTTTCTTGACGGTCTCCTGTGTTCTGCCTATCCTCGCTATAAAAAGGTGATTTTCAGGCCGGGGCATCCAGTTCTGTAGGCTCACGACCGGAGAGGGGACACGATGGAAAAAATCGAAGCAGTCTTGAAAGAAGACCGGGTGTTTCAGCCATCTGAGGAGTTTAAGCGGTCTGCCAGAATCAACAACTTGAAGGACTACGAGGTGCTATACCGCGAGAGCCTGGACAATCCCGATGCGTTCTGGAGCCGGGTGGCTTCCGAACTACACTGGTTCAAGCCCTGGGATCAGGTGCTCGAGTGGAAGCCGCCCCGGGCCAAATGGTTCATTGGAGGACAGACCAACATCGCCTACAACTGTCTGGATCGGCACCTGGCCACCCGTGGCAACAAAGCCGCTATCATCTTCGAAGGGGAGCCGGGGGATTCGCGCATTCTGACCTACCAGCAACTGCACCGCGAGGTGAGCAAGTTTGCCAACGTCCTCAAGGGACTGGGGGTGCAGAAGGGGGACCGCGTCACCATTTATCTGCCCATGATTGCCGAGGCAGCCATTGCCATGCTGGCCTGCGCGCGCATTGGGGCGGTCCACTCGGTGGTGTTTGGCGGTTTCTCCGCTTCGGCGCTGGCCGACCGCATCAACGATGCCCAGGCCAAGGTGCTCATAACCGCCGATGGCGGCTGGCGTCGCGGCAGTGTGGTGCCCCTCAAGGCCAACAGCGACGAGGCTCTGGCAGACGCAAAATCCATTGAGAACGTGGTAGTGGTCAAACGCTGCGGCAACGAGGTGCACATGGAGCCGGGCCGCGACCACTGGTACCACGAGCTGATGGTCAATGCCTCGCCCGACTGCCCGCCCGAGCCCATGGATGCCGAAGACCCTCTCTTCATCCTCTATACCTCGGGTTCCACCGGCAAACCCAAAGGGGTTCTACACACCACCGGAGGGTACTCGGTTTACACCTACCTGACCGCCCAGTACATCTTCGACCTAAAGGAATCGGACACCTATTTTTGCACTGCCGACGTGGGCTGGATTACCGGCCACAGCTATGTGGTGTACGGTTTGCTACAAAACGGGGCTACCAGCCTGATGTACGAAGGGGCTCCCAACGCACCCGATGAGGGCCGGATATGGAACATCATCGAGAAATACAGTGTGAGTATTCTCTACACGGCCCCCACCGCCATTCGGGCCTTCATGAAGTGGGGGGAGCAGTGGCCCCTAAAGTACAACCTCTCGAGCCTGCGCCTGCTGGGCTCGGTAGGCGAGCCCATCAACCCCGAGGCCTGGTTGTGGTACTACCGGGTAATCGGCAAGGAACGCTGCCCTATTGTGGACACCTGGTGGCAGACCGAGACCGGCGGCATCATGATTACCACCCTGCCCGGCGTGCACGATATGAAGCCGGGTCATGCGGGCAAACCCTTTTTCGGCGTGCAGCCAGAAATCGTGGACACCTCCGGCCAGCCCGTCGAGAACCCCAACGAAGGCGGCCATCTGATCATCCAAAAACCCTGGCCCTCCATGTTGCGCACCGTCTGGGGCGACCCCGACCGCTTCGAACGGCAGTACTTTGCTCAGTATCCGGGCAACTACTTCACCGGCGATGGCGCCCGCCGTGACGCCGATGGTTATCACCTGATTCTGGGTCGGGTGGACGATGTGCTCAATGTTTCGGGGCACCGCCTGGGCACCATGGAGGTTGAAAGTGCCCTGGTCTCGCACCCCGCCGTGGCCGAAGCGGCAGTGGTAGGCCGTCCCGACCCCATCAAGGGCGAAGGTATTGTGGCCTTCGTAACCCTCAAAACCGGGCAGACCGCCAGCGCCGAACTGGCTAAAGAGCTCAAAGCCCACGTCGTCAAGGCTATCGGGGCGATTGCCCGCCCTGATGAGATTCGCTTGACCGATGCGCTGCCCAAGACGCGCTCCGGCAAGATCATGCGGCGTTTGTTGCGGCAGGTGGCCTCTGGTGAGGAGATCAAGGGGGACACCAGTACCCTCGAGGACCGGGGTGTGGTGGAGCGGCTCAAAGCAACGCCCGCGCAGTAGTCTGGCGAGTCTGCGGGTGTTTTCCAGCATCCAGGACCGTGCCAACCAGCGACCGAGCGATCGGTACGCAAAGTGATCCTTGCTATCCGATACCGGATCAGATTGCTTCGTAACCATCTGGTATCAAGCTCGCTACACTGTTCTGCTGCCCGCAAAGGCATATGGTACCGGCAGGGTTCACCTGACCGTTCAAAAATGCACTAAGCTGTACATGCGTAGTTTGCTACGCTTGGTATGCCGCAACGAATCCTGCTGGTCTATACGAGGGCCGGGGGTGGACACCTTGCCCTGGCGCAAAACCTGTACAAACTGCTGACCGAGCTCGAGCCCGAGACCGAGGTTCGACTGTTTAACTTTTTCGATGTGGGCCCCCGCTGGATAGCCCAAGCCATCCAGGACGGGTACAACTTTGCTGTAAACAAACAGCGGTGGTTGTTTACCGTATTCCAGGCCTTCTACCAAACCCGGCCGGCCATCAACACCTTTGCTCGAGTGCTGGGGATGAGGCTGGCTCCTTCCATCAACGAATACCTGGAGGAGTTCAAGCCCGATAAGATCATCTACTGTTACCCGGTCAATCACGGTTTCAAGCGTCTGCCCTATGTGCGCAAGCACAAGCCCAAAACCCTTACCGTGGTGAGCGACATTTTTAGCCCGCATTTGTACTGGTTTATCGATACCAAAGAGCAGTACGTGGTGGCCAGTCCGGAGGCTTACAGTATCGCACGCCGCTACCGTGTGCCGCCCGAGAATTTGCACTATTTTCAAACCCTGATTGACCCCAAGTACGATACACCACTGGATCCACAGGAAGTTGCTCGCTTGCGCTTGGAGTGGGGTCTGAAGCATCCCTACACCGTGTTGGTTACGGGGGGGGGTGCAGGCCTCAAGATCAGCTTCAGGCTGGTGCGTGAGCTGGTCAAGGTAGACGGCATCAATGTGGTGGTGGTCTGTGGCTACAACCAGAAACTCTACCGGCAGCTCGAGGCCCTTAAGGAGAAAAACCGTCTATCAAACCTTATTCTGTTCGGTTTTACCCACCAGATGTATGAGTTAATTAACGTTTCCAATGTGGTGGTTTCCAAAGCAGGCCCGGCCACCATCGCCGAGGTCCTCTCCCAACACAAGGACCTTATAGTTTGTGACTTTGTTTGGCCACAGGAGTACGGCAACGTGGAGCTAATTCGCCACGAAAAGCTGGGCTACTACATTCGCCAGCCACGCAAGATCGTTGAGAAGATAAAGGACCTGAAGTCCCGCCCTCAGGAGCGTAAAACCCTTAACCTGCAAAACGATATTGTTCGACTGGCTAGGTATATCCTCAACCTTTAGGCTTACTCAGACCCACGATCTTCTCGATCTTGTCCACGACTTCCTGCGGCAAATCTACACCGGCAGCACCCAGACTTTCTTTGAGTTGCTCGGGTTTGGTAGCGCCGGTGATGGCGCTGCTCACGCCTTTTTGCCGCAAGACCCAGGCCAGGGCCAGTTGGGTGCGGCTTATGCCCAGCTCGCTGGCCACCTTTTTGAGCGCTTTGACTTTTTTGACGTTCTCCTCGGTGAGGAAGCGGTTGCCAAACTGGGGATAGCGTTCGAAGCGGCTGTTTTGCGGTATGCCCTTATCGTAGCGACCTGTAAGCATGCCCATAGCCAGCGGGCTCCAGACCACCATCCCCATCCCGAAGCGCTCCGTCTCGGGCATAATTTCCTGTTCCACACGCTCGCGGTAGAGCATCGAGTACTGCGGTTGCTCGACCGCCGGAGGGTGCAGCCCGTTGGCCCTGGCAAAGCCAACCGCCTCGGCAATGCGGGTGGCGGGCCATTCCGAAGTACCCCAGTAAGTCACCATGCCTCGGTCGACGAGGTTGCTCATAGTCGTGACGATTTCTTCCATGGGGACCTCGGGGTCGTAGCGGTGACAGAAGTAGAGATCGAGGTAGTCGGTGCCCATGCGCCGAAGGCTGCGCTCGAGGCTCTCGCGGATGTGCTTGCGCGAGAGACCCCGGCCGTTGGCGTCGTCGCTGGTGGGCCAAAAGACTTTGCTCGACAAAACCAGCTCGTGACGGGGGAACTGGTCTAAAAGCGCCTTGGTCATCAGCTCTTCGGCCAACCCTTTGGCGTAAACATCGGCATTATCGAAGAAGTTGATGCCGCCCTCGTATGCGATGCGGGTGATGCGCTTGATCTGCTCGAGGTCACTCAGCGCGTCACCGTAGGTGACCCAAGCCCCTAACGATATCTCCGAAACTTTGATACCCCATTGTCCTAGCTTTCGATAGCGCATGGGCATGATTATCCTCCCTGAAGAGTGTACCGATTGATGCTAAAAATGCCCACGGTTTGCGGGCCTGCATGTTTAGGTCTTGGCCGAGGTACATCCGCCGGAAAAACGGTCCAGCCTGTGCAGACCAGGCGGTATCCTTCGCGGCGGCACCTTGCGCCGGATGCTCAAGGATTGAGATTATGTTCGGGCAGCTCGATGACAGAGGCCGGAGCGGTGAACCCGGCGGCCTTATGCGAACCGTCGCAGAAAGGTTTGTTGGCCGAGTGACCACAGCGGCATAGTGAGATGCGCGGTTTTTCGATGACCATCTCCTGCTCTCCTAGCCTCAGGATAAGCTTACCGCCGGTCTCGAGGCCGATGGAGCCATTTTCTCTAAATTCGATTTTCATGGCGTTTAGTTTACCTGGTTTACCCTGTTCTAAAATATCCCGTGATGTACACTACCCGACTGGCCTACGTACACCTGACTGTCCGGCATCTGGAGTCTGCCGTGACCTTCTATACCCGCTTTTTGGACTTACAGGTCTCCGAGCGTTTTGACCGAACCTCGCTGCTGGTTTCTTCCGAGAACGAGGGCCACTTTGAACTAGCCCTAACGGAGGGTTCCCCTTCCGGCCCAGTGACGCTGGGTTTTGCGGCGGCAGCCGAGGATGACTTTGAGGCCGCCTGCGATTTTGTTCGCATCGAAGGCGTTCCCTGGAGGCTCGAGGACCGGGGCATTGCGCTGGTGCTAATGCTGCATGACCCTGATGCCAACACGGTGGAATTGTTTCTGGACCGGCGCAAGTCGGGTGGGCGGGATTTTTGGCGGGGTGAGGCCGTTTCACTCTGAGCTGTCTACGGTAGATCGAGATGTCGGTTGATCTGCTCGGCGCAGACGAGACCCAGCATAGGGAAGACCCCGACTTGCCCAGCCTGCTGGCGCGCACCGATTATACTTAGCTACCAGGCTAGGATGCTAGGTTATCCAAGGCCCCAGCTTTATTATGAGTGGCGATGAATGCGGTAGGCCGCCATAACCGAGTGGTGCTCGAGGAAAGCCCCGAATATTTCTGGGAACGTTTTTCGCAGTACGCACAAACCTGGACCGTCAGCCCCGAGCCACTTGGAAGCCCTATGCTCGAGGTACTGACCCCACTGGGTCCGCTTTTTGTCTTCGACCGAACCCTGCTGCCCTTTTCGGGCAGTGAATCCCTGCTGATTTTGCATGGCCAGGTAGAACATTGGGAGACGACTCAGAGCACCAGCGCTGTCCAGCATCTGGGGGGTGGACGTTACAGGCTAACCGGCCTGGTCGAAGCGGTACTGGACGCAGGGTTCTATGTGTTGAAGGTGGAAGGTTCAAACGGGGGTGCGGATCTGCGTCTGCTTCTGGCTGCTCAAGATTTGCCAGAGCCAGGAAGCCGGGTCACTGTCACCCTGGCCCCCCCTCTGATGGCGTTTCGCCCCGATTCCTTTTCGCGATAGCAACAGCTGGTTCGATAATAGCGGACTCAAAAAGACAATCTTCGCAATCCTAAACTCCAGGGGCCTAGTTGCGCCGCGCGCGGCACATCTTGAATCCTAGAGCACACCCCTCCCTACCGGTCGGCGATGATAACGACTCCCTTCCAAGGGGCGGTATCGCGTTTGGCCAGTCCAATATGCTGCTATCGCGTTCCTGTATTGCAATAAATCGGTATCGACCACCGCTAAAGGGATGGCTTCGGTCGGGTTGGTTCGGCACCGTATGGTGACGAACGGACCAAACCCGGTAGGAGACCACTGGGCAAGGCCCGACGACCTATTAGCCTTGCAAAAGAGATTTTCCAAGACTGGCTCTAATGAGGTTTGTGACAATGAGGAGTAGGGCCTTATACTAGCAAGGGTGATGCAAAAAAATCAGCAGAACTGGCGCATCGCGTGAGCCCAGTACCACGGAAGAGTATAATTCAACCTGCATTGCGTCAAGGAACCTGTGTTGTTAGTGATTTCTCGTTATGATTTGTCCCCGCTGTGGTTACACCAATGCTGCCGGCGAAGAGAGCTGTGCCCGCTGCGGTAACACCTTACTGCCGGGGGGAACATTCGTGCAGGAGCGGCGCTGGGTCAGCGCAGTGTTCTTCGACTTGTCTCGGTTTACCGAGTATGCGTTGGCCCATCCGCTGGAAGACACCTGGCAGGCCGCCAACACCGCATTGCAAACGGCGGCCAACCACGTGCGGCTCTACGGCGGGCATATAGACAAGTTTTTCGGCGACGGTTTTTTGGCGGTGTTTGGGGTGCCCCGAAGCCAGGAGTCGGACGCGCGAGCGGCCCTGGAAGCTGCACAGGCCATGGTAACCTCGAGCACCTTGCCGGGCCGAGCCGGGGTGGCCAGCGGGCTGGTTTTGCGGACACCCTTGGGTGGGGGGTTAGCAGGGGATCAGACCGTACTGGGGCCGGCTGTCAACCTTTCCCAACGTCTATCGCAAGCTGCTCCACCCGGCGAGGTGTGGTGTGATGCCACCACCATACGCTTGATACCGGGTGTGCTAACCGAAGCTCTTCCACCGCAACCCCTCAAGGGCTATGCGGAACCGCTGGTACCCTTCCGCTTCCTGGGACTGCGCACCGATCCACCCGAAGCCCTGGGGCGGGAGCACGAGGTGCATCTTTTGCGGCAAACCCTGGAGGTCGTTCGGGCGGGGGAGGGGCGACGGGTTGTTCTGCATGGGCCGATGGGGGTGGGCAAATCCCACCTGGCCCAGCACTTTGTCCAAACCCTCCCGCAAGGGGTACGGGGGGTGGTGGCACCACGCCTGACCGCGGGCGTGGCCCTGCGCTATGCTTTACGTCAGGGATTGCAAAAACTGTTGATTGATGGCCTTGCTCGGCTACGGCAGCTCGAGCTCCCTGAGCATATGCGCACCATTCTGGACTACAGCATTGGCATCGAAGAGCACCCGGGCCTGCCCACCGACGAGCTGGATAGCCTGCTGGTGCAGACCTGGTGGACGCTGCTGGCCCGAATTGCCCGGGATGGCCCCATCGTGGTGGTCCTGGAGGACTTGCACAACGCCGACCCTACCGTGCTCGAGTTTACCCGGCGGCCTGCGCCTCCGGGGGTACTGCTGCTGCTGGTAACCCGGCAAAACCGCTGGGAAGCTCACGAAGACCTGGTCTCCCTTCCGCTCGAGCCGCTCTCGCTCGAGGACACCCAGCGTCTGATCCTGCGTGCCCGGCCCGACCTGGGCCCTGCCACCAGCCTGCATCTGGCCGAGGCCAGCGGCGGTTATCCGCTGGCTGTGCAAGCCCTCTGCCTGACCAGCAGTGGTGAGCCTGAGCCCATCCCGCTCTATCAACCCCGGCTGGATAGTTTGCCACGGCTGGCCCGCGTGGCTCTGCAGGCCGCTGCGGTCTTGGGTTCCACCGCTCCGCCGGAGTTGGTACGACACCTGGTGGGGGAGGAAGCCGACCTGACCCGCCTGGTGGGGGAGGGTTTTCTCGAGGCCGATGAGCACGGCCAACTGCGCTTTGCTATTCCCTGGTTGCGCGAAGCCACCCTGGGCCAGGTGGGGGGGCAGCAGGTGCAGAACTGGCACCAGCAGGCTGCCCGCTGGTATCAGCGCCAGGGTCGCCTGACCGAGGCCGCCACCCACCTCGAGGCCGCTGGCGAAACCGTTGCCGCCTACCGGATGTGGCGGGTCGTGGCGCAGCAAGCCTGGAACGAGGAGCGCTACTCGGGGGCCATACTGGGCTACCTCGAGGCCCTGCGCCTGGCTGAAGGCAACGTGCGTTGGCAGGCTGCACTCGAAGCTGCCGAGGCCCACCTGGCCTTGGGCCGCTATGCGGAGGCCCTGGAGTTGGCCAGCCTCCCGCTGGAAACCCAGGAATTGCCGGTTTCGCTACGCCAGCGGGTCTGGGCTATTCGCCTCGAGGCCAGCCTGGCCCTGGGTCAGGGCGACCTGCTTGAACTCCCTTCGCCCGACGAAATTATTGAGCCGCGCTTGCTACTCGCGCTGGCCCGCACCGTACCCATCAAACAGGCTCGGGCTTTGCTGGAAGGACTGCCTGCCAACCTCGAGGGAGCTGCCTTGCTGGTGCGAGCGAGGGCTAGTTTGCGCTCTGGTCAGATGGAGCAGGCCCAGGCTCTGAGTGAGGTTTACCTGAGCGAACACGCCCACAGCCCTGCGGCGTGTTTCGAGGCCCGACAGATCCTTTCCGAGGCCCTCTGGCGGCAGTTCAAGCTAAGGGATGCGGTCCAGGCTCTGGGTCAGCCACCGGGCGATGCGCTGCCGGCCTGGTTTTGCAGCCTATACAACAGCAGCCTGGCCGCTTTGCGGCTGGACTTGGGCGAACTCGAGGCAGCGGCCACCTTACTGGAAGAGAGCCTGCTGATGCTCGAGGGGGCTCCGGTGGGCGTAATCGAGCAGGTCAGCCGGGTTCGCCTGCGTTTTCTCGTAGAGTCGGGTCAGCTCGACGATGCTATTTATTTCGGTGAGTCGGCGGTGGCGCGAGCCCCTTCACCGGCCCTCCTGGCGTACTTGGCGCTGGCTTATGCGCTGGCTCCAGGACAGCAAAACGGGCTTATGCTCGGGCGACTGGTTCGCGGCCTGGAGGGTATAGAAGACCTCGAGGTCAAGGCCATCTGCGAGCTGGCCTTGGGTCTTCGCATGAGGTACCAGAAGCAAAATGGGGCCGCCCACCTTCGCAAGGCCGCTTTGCTGGCGCGCCGAAGCCATAGTCCGAGCCTCTATTACCATGCTCTAACCGCGCTAGGACTGGCCCATCAAGCAGCCAACCCTCAAAAAGCCCTGGCCATATCCCATTATCTGCTCAGTCAAACAGCAGGACGTGATTTCGAAGTGCAGCATGGATATGCCCGGCTTCTGCGTGCACAGCTCTTGCTGGCCGAGGGCCGTGAGCTCAGCAGTTTGCTGGATTTCGAGGCCAAAACCCCGCTGGCCAGGCTCTGGAAAGCCCTTCTGATCAGGGCGCTTCAGGGGGGAAAACCCAGGCTGTCAGGGCAGCATTTCCGGGGACATGGCATCTTGGGTGTCCAGGCTCGCTGGTTGTCGCAAAGACTGGCCGCCGCATGGGAGCTGCGTTCTGAGCAAAAAGAATGACCTGGACAGGGCTGCTTGCCGAACGCGGCGGTCTGCAATCGGTGCAGTGAGTTCGACCTTTAGCTTTGCCAACCCCAGAGTCCAAGAGCAGTAAAATACAACCCACCCTTGTCGGGCTGGTGATCTGACAGCGGTGTTTCCTATGGATGCCCAAAGCGCCCAGGCCATCGAATTAATTCGCTCCCGGATGCCCATCCGGGAGCTGGTGGGGCGTTATGTATCGCTCAAGCCGAGTGGGAAGGGCCTTTGGAAAGGTTTGTGCCCCTTTCACCAGGAAAAAACTCCATCGTTCCAGGTCAATGAGGCCAAGGGGTTGTGTTATTGTTTTGGCTGCAAAAACGGTGGTGACATCTTCGCATTCCTGCAAAAGATTGAGGGCATTGAGTTTCGGGAAGCCCTCGAGCGCCTTGCCCAGGAAACCGGCGTGGAGCTGCCGCAGTACAAAGGACGCTCTTCTGGGCGCAAGGAAACCCTGCAAGTCCTCGAGCTCACCCAGGCCTACTTCCGAAACCACCTTGGCGGCGAAGCGCTGCAATACCTGCAACAACGGGGTCTGAACCAGCAGTCCATCGAGCAGTTTGGCCTGGGCTACGCACCCCAACGCCGGGACGGCCTGATCCAGTATCTCCACAGTCATGGGGTCGCTCCCCAGGAGGGGGTGGAAGCAGGGGTGTTGATGGAGCGCGAGGGGCGTTATTTCGACCGTTTCCGCCACCGCGTGACCTTCCCCATCCTCGACCCGCTCGGCCGTATAGTGGCTTTTACCGCCCGCGCCCTGGCCAAGGACGATAACCCCAAGTACCTCAACTCCCCCGAGACGGCCCTGTTCAAAAAGAGCCTGCTGTTGTACGGCTACCCCCAGGCTCGCCAGAGCATCCGCGAGCGGCAGCGGGCGCTGGTGGTGGAGGGGCTTTTCGATGTGATTGCCCTGCACCAGATGGGCTTTACCGAGGCGGTGGCGGTGCTGGGCTCTTCGCTTTCTGCCGAGCAGGCCCACCTCCTGAAGCGGGCCGATGCTGCGGAGCTGTATCTGTCCTTCGATGCGGACGAGGCCGGCCGCAAAGCCACCCTGCAGAGCCTGAACCTGGACATTGCCCGCAGATTTCTGGTGTATGCAGTGTTGCTCGAGGGGGGCAAGGACCCCGGCGACCTGTTGCTGCTGCCGGATGGCAAGGAGCGCTTTGAGGCGGCGCTCTCGGCGGCCCTTCCCGAGGTGGAATACCGCTTTGAGGTGGCCTCCAGCGGTCTGGACCTGCGCCGCCCGGAACACAAGCAAAGGGTCCTCGAGGCCCTGCGACCCCGTCTTGTCTCGAGCGAACCCTTCGACCGGGTGGTCGAAAAGCTGAAGGCCAAGGTCATCGGGGCACTGGGCCTCTCGCCTCGGGCTTTGGAGGACTACCTGGCCCGCAGCCTCGAGCCACGCCGCAGCCAACCAAAAACCGAGCCGGTCTCCGTCATCGGGCTTAGCCGCCCCGACCTGACCGAGAAACGCTTGTTGCGCGAGCTGGATGTGATTGCCCTTCTGTACTCGGTGCCCGAGGAGGAGTTTGTGCAGTGGGCGCTGTACGTCGAAGACCATACCTGGCCCCCCGAGGGCAGCCTGTTGGCCGACTTCATGCTGGCAGCCCGTACCGAGCAGGGCAAAAGCCGCATTCTTAGGCTCTTTGAGCAGCGCGGAGAGGGTGCCCGCTTGATCGATGCACTGATGAAAAGCCCCAGCTTTGAGCGCACGAACCTCGAGGCTCACCTGACCATCGCGATGGCCAGGGTGCGCGAAGTGTACTACGAGATGCGCCTGGACAAGCTCAAAACCCAACTCAAAGCGAGCGGCGACCTGGATGAGGTGCGTGCCCTGACCAAAGACATCCAGGAAGTTTTGCAGGCCATCGAGGCCGAACGACGGGTATACAAGCGCTAATTCTACGCGACCTTCTTTGGTTATTTACCGCGCCGTCCAGCCCAAATCGATCACCTGTGCCGAGCCCGTGATGGCCCCGGCCTTGTTGGAGGCCAGGAAAAGTGCGTATTCGGCCACTTCCTCTGGTTCGATCAAGCGCTTTATGGCAGCGGGGGCTAGCATTACTTTTTCGACAACCTCGCTTTCGGAGATGCCCAGGGTGCGGGCCTGGTCGGCAATTTGGGCCTCCACGATGCCGGTCTTGACATAGGCCGGGCAGATGGCGTTGCAGGTGATGCCGTATTCGGCGACCTCGAGGGCCACGGTCTTGGTCAGGCCCATCAGCCCGTGCTTGGCCGAGATATACGCCGATTTGTAGGGGCTGGCTACCAGACCGTGCAGCGAGGAGATGTTGAGGATGCGCCCCCACTTTCGGGCCTTCATGCCGGGCAGGGTGTACTTGATGAGCTGGAAAGGAGCCGTCAGGAGCACCTGTAGCATCATGTTCCAGGTTTCCTCGGGGTATTCATCTACAGGGTTGATACGCTGCAAGCCAGCGTTGTTGACCAGGATGTCGATGGGGCCATGCTCGAGGGCTTTTTGAGCCAGCTCCCTGACTGCCATCTGGCTGGAAAGGTCGGCCTGAAGAAAGACCCCTCCGAGGGCTTTGGCGACCTCTTCGGCCGTAGGGGAGAGGTCATTCAAAATCACTTTGGCCCCTTCACGGGCAAATACCTCTGCGATGGCTTTGCCAATGCCGCTTCCAGCACCAGTGATGAGGGCGGTTTTGCCTTGTAGTTCCATAACTACATTATCCAAGAAGAGGTTGACCGCCGAAAGCAGGCTGCCCGGAGCGACCTCGGAAAGTATGCTGCAGTCCCCGAACAGCTGGCAGAACACGCCTTGCCCGTGTCCCTGCGTAGCAGCAAAAAATCAGACAACCTCGGTTCACAAAGCCAGATAGGCTTTTTGAACTCCTTCATCGCTGGATAGCTCTTTAGCACTTCCGCTCAACACCACCTTGCCGTGCTCCACCACGTAGCCCCGGTCGGCTACCTCGAGGCTCAGGGCCACGTTTTGCTCGACCAGGAGCACCCCCACGCCCTCGTTTTTCACCTGTGCCAGGGTACCCAGTACCTCCTCGGCCAGTTTGGGTGAGAGGCCCAGGCTGGGTTCGTCTACCATCAGGATGCGGGGCCTGCCCATCAGGGCCCGTCCGATGGCCAGCATCTGCTGCTCGCCACCCGAGAGCGTACCGGCCATCTGCGTGCGGCGCTCGGCCAGACGCGGGAAGAGGCTGTAGACGCGCTCGAGCTGCTCGGATTTGCTCGACCAGGCCAGAAACGCCGCGCCAAGCAGCAGGTTTTCCTCCACGCTCATCAAGGGAAAAAGCTGGCGACCTTCGGGTACATGCCCCAGCCCCATCTGGGCCCGCCTGGCCGCAGAGATCCCCAGCAAGCTCTGGCCATCCAGAGCAATGCTGCCCGCCCAGGGCTTGAGCAGGCCGGAAACGGTGCGCAGGGTGGTGGTTTTGCCCGCGCCGTTGGCCCCCAACAGGGCCACCAGTTCCCCCTCGGCCACCTCGAGGCCCATCCCAAACAGCACCTGCGCCTTGCCGTAGCCCGCCGCGAGGTTGTTGATGCTGAGCTTCACGATGGCCTCCCAACCCTGGCGTTAGCGCAGAGCTTCAGGTTCTCCGCCCTATTCACGCGCTCCTCCCCAGATAGGCTTCGCGCACCCTGGCATTTGCCGCGACCTCCACATAGCCGCCCGCGGCAATCACCTCGCCGTAGTCCATCACCACCACCCGGTCGGCCAGCGCCCGCACCACCGGCATCAGGTGTTCGATAAACAGCACCGTGACCCCGCTGGCCCGAATTTGTTTGACCAGCTCGACCGCTTCCATGGCTTCGGCTGGGCGCAGTCCGGCCATCACTTCGTCCAGGAGCAGCAGTCTGGGCTGGGTGCACAGCGCGCGGGCCAGCTCGAGGCGCTTGTCTTCCAGCAGGGTCAGTTCCCCTGCTTCGGTATCGGCTTTGGCCGCCAGTCCGGTCAACTCGATCACCTGCTGAACCACTTTTTGGGCAGTTGGCATGGAGGTGCCGGGTTTGCCGTACAGGGCTCCCACCATCAAGTTTTCGCGAACGGTCATCTCGGGGAAGGGCTGCACAATCTGGAATGCGCGCCCCAACCCTTTCCAGGTTCTGAACTCAGGTGCGGCATGGGTGATGTCCTGACCGAGAAACTCGATGCGCCCAGCGTCCGGACGAACCAGCCCGGAGAGCAGGTTCAGGAGGGTGCTCTTGCCAGCGCCGTTGGGACCAATAACAGCCAGAATCTCGCCCTCGTGAACCTCTAAGTTCACCTTGCTGGCCGCCACCACCCCTCCAAAGCGCTTGGTCAGTCCCGTGACCTTAAGCATGGCGGGCTCCCTTCTGGCGGGCGAACAAACTCATCAGGCCCTTGGGCAAGAACAGGATGGTCAGCACCAGAATGACCCCATAGACCACCAGGTAGCCTTCGCCGATGCGCAAGCGCAGCCAGGTCTCGAGGCTCACAATAATCAAGCCCCCCAAAAGTGGCCCGGTGGTGGTGTACAGTCCCCCAAAAATAGGAATCACCAGCGCTTCAACCGCCCGGCCCAGCCCGAACGCGTCGTAGGGGGAAAGAAACAGCGTCTTCATGGCATAAACGCCGCCAGCCAAACCGGCCAGGAAAGCCGAAATCGTGAAGGTGACCAGCTTGACCCGAACCACCGAGACGCCCAGCACGCGGGCCACGGCCTCGCCCTGGCGCGTGGCTGCCATGGCATAGTGCAGCCGACTACGGCTCAACAGCAGGCTGACTAGCGTACAGATAATCAACACCGCGACCGCCAGATAGTACCCCCCCAGCGGGTAAGCTCCGGCAAAAGCTGGTTGTACCGGTAAGCCGATCGAGCCACCGGTGAACTGCGACTTGAGTACCAGTGTCCGCATCACCTCACTAAAAGCCAGGGTAGCAATGGCGAAGTACATCCCTTGTAACCGTAGGGTCGCCAGCCCCAACAGCAAGCTGGAAAGCGAGGCAGTAGCCCCTCCCAACAGCAAGGCAGGAATCGTACCCAGCGCAGGTGCAGACAGCGCTGCGGCATAGGCCCCCAAACCAAAGAAAGCGCCGTGGGCCAGCGAGAGTTGCCCGGTGCGGGCCAGCAGATCCCAGGCCAAGGCTAGGCCGCTGATCAGGAAGGCAAACTGGGCAGCGTCCAGCATGAAGGCTCGCCACTGCCCCAGGGGAAGCCCAGGCAGAACCAGGGCGACCAGTAAAAGAACCCCAGCCAGAATCACGTGGGCCTCCCGTTGATCGGGAGTTCGGATATGACCCTCATCGCACCCTCCAGCTACGCCAGGTCAGGGCCACAAATATGACCAAAAAGAACACCGCCTCTACCCAACCGCCCCCGCCTGGCACATACGTACTCACTACGGCCTCGGCCAGGGCCAGGATGATGGCCGCCGGAACCACGCCCCGCAGATTGCCCAACCCCGCCATCACGATAATTGCGAAGGCCTTGAGGGTGTAGGCAAAGCCCACCGTGGGCGAGGCGTACAGCATGACCGAGAGCATTACCCCCGCAACCCCGGCCAGCGCTGCTGAAAGGCCAAAAGCCAGCAGATATATCTGTTGCGTCTCGATACCCAACAAACCCGGGGCCAGGCGGTTCTGGGCTACCGCCCGAACTGCGAATCCCAGCCGGGTTTTGCCTAAAAACCAGTACAGCGCACCCAGCAAGGCCACCGACAGCACAAAGGCGGCAAAGGGCGGAACCCCAAAGGAAATGCTCCCCAGGGCAATGGTCGAGCCTTGATAACTGGTCGAGACCACCCTGGTGTCGGCACCAAACACCAGTAAGGCGATGTTTTGCAGTGCCACCGAGATGCCGAAGGTCAGCAACATCTGGTTGAGCTCCGGAGCGGCCAGCACAGGACGTATAAGGCCGTAGTAGGTAATGGCGCCGACCGAAAAAAGCACCAGCGCAGCCAGTCCCAGCGAGATCAGGGGGTCGATGCCGGCACTCACAAAGAGCAGGTAGGAGACGAAGGCGCCGATCATGGAGAACTCGCCGTGGGCGAAGTTGACGATGCCCACCACGCCAACCGCCAGGGCCAACCCACTGGCTACCAGCGCGTAAATGCCAGCCGCCAGGATGCCGTTGATGAGGGTTTGCAGAAGCAGTTCCATAAAACCCGCCGATAGCCCGTGGCCAAAAGCCTATAGAAAGAAGGTTGTTGGTCACGGGCTATCTGCCAGCAGCTCTTAGTAGTTGCCGGGGAAGCGCAGCGGACGCGCGGCGCGGTTGGCCGGGAAGACCGGACGGCGTGAGCCTTCCAGGTACTGGAATTGCAGCCAGATGCTCTGGTTGAAGCCCTGGAAGCGGGTTCTGCCGGTGTCGGACGGCTTGAAGGCCAGAGGGCCAAAAGGAGTGTCCATCTGCACTTTGGCCAGCTCAGCGGCGATGCGGTCTTTGTCGGTGGAATTGGCTGCCTCGACCGCACGCCCCAGGCTCAGGGCGATCACGTAGCCCATGGGGGCCATATACTCATCGGTTACTTCGCCGTACTTGCGGCGATAGAGGGTCACGAACCGGCGGCTTTCGCTGTTGGAGACCGAAGGCAACCAGGCGGTCATGCCGGCCACATCGTTGGAGAGGCTGTTTTTCTCAAACCCCAGGGGCCAGGCGGGGGGTGCGCCGTAGATCAGCTTGGGTTCCAAACCCACCTGGCGGGTCTGGGCCGCGATAGGCAGGGCATCCACGTCGTAGCCAATCCAGTACAGGATGTCGGGGCGGAACGACTTGAAGCGGGTCAGGATGGCAGTGAAACTCCCCGACCCCGACTTGAAGGGCTCGGCCTGTACGGTGTAGCCCTGGTTTTGCAGCTGTTGCCGGTAGGTCTGAATGCCGGCGGAGCCAAAAGGCCCATCCTCGTACAAAATGGCTACCCGGCGCGCTCCCTCATCGTAGAGCGCCTTGAAGAAGCCCAGCGCAGCGGCCACGTTGTGGTAGTCCCAGGGGTGGTAGTGAAAGAAGCGCCCGTAGTCGCTAAAAGCCTGCTCGACCACACTGCTGGCCGCGCCGATGCACAAGAACAGCGGGTTGTACTGCTTAACCGGGCCCGAGAGGGCAAAGGTCACACCCGAGGCCAGCCCGCCGATCACGATATCCACCCGGTCCACCGTCATCAGCTTGGTCAGGGCTGGAACCGCCGCAGCAGGGGCATTGCCATCGTCCACGACCACCAGCTCGATCTTAACCTTGCCGCCGGCATTGACCTGGTCCACTCCCAGTTGCACGCCGTTGAGCGCGGCTTTACCCGCGACCGTCGAGATAGGCAGCAGCACGCCTACCCGCACCGTGGTCTGGGCCAGCGCAAGGCCGGCCAAGCCCAAAACTGCCAGAAGAACCACCAGAACTTTTTTCATGCTTTCCTCCTTGGAAACGATTTTTCAGCCGACCCGTGCTCCCGTAAGGGGGAATGGGCCGGGGGATTGGGGGTCAGTCGACCAGCGGCTCATGCGATCATCTCCTCATACAGCACGGTTGCCTCCCCGGTGATGACCTGCTCGCCGCGCTGGTTGGTGCAAACCGTCTCGAGGGTCAGGATGGGTTTATCCTCGCGGATGGCCTTGATGGTGACGGTGGCGGTGATGGTGTCACCGATAAAGGTGGGCCTCAGAAACCGCAGGCTTTGCCCTAAGTAAACCGCACCGACCCCGGGCAGCCGGGTTCCGATGGCCGTGGAGATGAGCCCGGCTACCAGGATTCCCTGGGCAATGCGCTGACCAAAGCGGCTCTTTCGGGCAAACTCGGCATCGACGTGCAAGGGGTTGGTATCGCCCACCGCGCCGATAAACTGAGCGATGTGGGCCTCGCCGATGGTCTGGCTGTAGCTCGCCGTGTCGCCAACTTTGAACTTCATCTCCTAACCTCCAGAAAGGACTGGACTTCCTGCGCCAAAAGTGCAGTGTCCTCGAGGGTTGCCACATGCCCCACCCTGGGCAGCACCCGGTGGGTAGCCCCTGGAATGCTGGTGGCAATTTCCTGGCTGTAGACCGGTGGAAACAGCAGGTCGTCTTCACCGGAAAGCACCAGGGTGGGTACCCGGATGCCAGTCAGCCGAGACCGCAGGTCACCCAGCGAAAGAAAGCCTGCCATCAGGTTTCGCTGGGCCTGTTCGCTGGGGGCTGCCGCAAGCAGGGGCTCGAGCGATGCTGGGGCGGCGGTTTCAGGGTGAGCCTCCAAAAAAGCCCGCCCCCAGATCCAGGGCAGGGCTATCTGTATGCGTCCCATAGTTCCTCCCCATTCCAGGGCCCGCTGCCAGCTTTCGACCTTGGCGCGGATGAGAGGATCTACCCGAGGTGTGGTGCAAAGCAGGAGCAGCCTCTCGAGGCCTTTGGGCTGTCTGGCGGCGAAAACTTGAGCGACGATGCCCCCATTGGACAGTCCCAACAGGTGATAGCGCTCAATACCCAGCGTTTGCAGGAGCACTTGCAGGTCATCGGCGTGGAGTTCGGGGGTATAGACCCCATCCGGCACTGCGCTCTGGCCCTGCCCCCGCATGTCGTAGCGCAGCACTTTGAGGCCACTCAGGTGGGGCATTAGCGGCTCCCAGGCCTCGGTACGCTGGAAGATGCCGTTGAGGAGCACCAGCGTCGGGGAGGATGCTTGGGGACCATCCAGCCGGTAGAAAAGCTCGGTTCCGTTGACGGCAACTTTAGGCATGCTGCCCCCTGAAACGCGAGACCAGCTCGGACTTGAGGATTTTGCCTGGGCCGCTCTTGGGTAGTTCGGCCACAAACAGAAAATGCTTGGGAACCTTGTACCCGGCCAGCCGGCCTTTCAAGTAAGTTCGGAAATCCTCCTCGCTGGTCGGGCTCTTGAGTACGATGGCGGCAAGCCCCACCTCGCCCCAGCGGTCATCCGGTACGCCCACTACCGCGCACTCCAAAACGGCTGGGTGGTCGTAAAGGGCGCGTTCAACCTCGATGGGGTAGACGTTTTCCCCACCGGAAATGAACATCTCTTTGGCCCGGCCCACAATGTAGTAGCGACCGGCCTCATCGCGCTGGGCCAGATCGCCGGTGCGCAGCCATAGTTGCCCCTGGTGCTCGACCAGGGCCGCACGGGTGTCGTCGGGCCGCTGGTAGTAGCCCGACATGACCACCGGCCCGCTCAGCCACAGCTCGCCCGACTGCTCTGCTTCACGCCCTTCGACATCTACCAGCCGAGCCCACAGGTGCGGCATGGGCCGCCCGACCGACTCGGGGAACGCTTCGGCTTCGTCCAGATCGAGGGTGAAGCAGTTCACGCCGCACTCGGTCAGGCCGTAGCCTTGCTTGAAGCGTATCTGTTTGCTTTGGAAGGCCTGCCGCACTGGGGCCGGGCAAGGGGCCCCGCCCGAGATAGCCCAGCGCACGCTCTGCAGGTCGGACGCGGCAAAACTGGCGTGCTGGGCCAGCATCTGATACATGGTGGGCACCAGGAACAACAGGCTCACGCGGTGCTCGGCCACCCAGCGAAGATACCCGGCAGGATCGAACTTTTCCTGAATCATTACGCTGGCTCCTAGGTAGAGCATCGGGGTGCACAGGGCGTTGAGCGCGGCGTGGAACATTGGGGTTGCGACGATGTAGCGGTCTTCGGGGCGCAGTCCCCAGCTCATGCAGGTCTGCACAGCGTTGGTCAGTAGCTGGCGGTAGGGAATCCGGGCGCCTTTGGGTAGGCCTGTGGTGCCGCCGGTGAACAGAATCAGGGCGGTGTCCTCGAGCCCGGCCCGGTAGGGCGGAAGCAGGCCCGCCGGAAGGGTTTGCAGCGACTCGAGCGGGAAGGTAGAAGGGTGTAGTCGTGAGGCCAGCCCTGCGCAGTCTTCACCGTAAAAGAGGTTTTTGGGAGCGGTGTACTCAATCAAACCCAGCAGTTCTGTCTCGCTCAGGCGGTGGTTGAACAGGGTGGGAATGAACCCCAGCAACGGTGCGGCAAAGTAGAGCTCGAGGTAGCCGAGGTGGTTCTGGCTCAAGACCCCTACCCGGTCGCCTTTTTGGATGCCCTGCCCGGCCAGCGACTCGGCAGCCCGAACCGCCCGCCGGTACAGCTCGGCATAGCTGATCCAGCGCCCACGCCAGAACACCGCGGGACGGTCGGGGTGGTAGGCGGCCAGGCGAGCCAGCCAGTTGGCGTTTAGCTCCATGGACCCTCCGCTTCTTCCCAACGAAGAACTGCAGCGCCCCAGTGATAGCCCACCCCCGCTGCGGCGAGTGCCAGCAGGCTTCCGGGGCCAATTAGGCCGGATTCTTTGGCCAGTTGAATGGAGAGAATCGGATCAATCTGGCCCAGATGCCCATAGTCAGCAAGGTAAATCGAGCGCTCTTCTAAAAGGCCCAGACCGTCTAGTACTGCTTTGTGGGCGGAGGGTTTCATGTGCAGCAGGGCCAGGTAGTCCAGGTCGGCAGCGGTGTAGCCGGCTTGCCGCAGGGCACCGTTGATAACCTCCATGAAGCCCGGCATCGAGACCTGCTCGAGCCGCGACTTCATGTGTTCTGGTTCGACCACGCGAAGTTTGTACTGCTCGAGGTTGCAGGGGTTGAGCGGAGCTACCGTGCCGCCCACCGGAACCCGTACCGCGTTGGCCAGGCTGGGGTCGGTCTTGAGCTGGCTGGAAAGCAGCTTCAGGCCCGGCCCCTGGCGGCTTAGCACGGCGGCACCCCCGCCTGCGGCCAGGTCGAACATAAATCGCACCGCTTCATCGGTGTAATCGATCAGGTCACCGTTGCGATAGCCGCCGGCAATCAGGATGTGCTGTACTTCCGGGCGGCTGGCGAAGAGGCCTTCCGCCACTGCCAGGGCCGTCACAAACGTGGCGCACTTCTGGTTGAGGTCGAAGCACCAGGCGCGGTGCGCCCCCACCATCTGGGCCATGAGCGGTGCGCTGGTCCAGACAGGATAGTCCTTATGCTCGTCGGTAATGCCGATGACTACGTCGACGCAGACGGCCTCGAGGTTTGCTTCGTCCAAGGCCTGCTGGGCAGCCCAACCGCCCATGCGGGCCGGATGATCTTCAGGGCCGGGTACGGGCTTTTGATAGATGCCCAGTTTCTCACGCACAACCCACTCCGGCAGGCCACTGGCCCCAGCAATCTCGCTGCTGGTCATGCGTGGAATAGGCAGGTAGACTCCCAGGCCCCTCAAGTACGCCATCTCGAACCCCTAAAGCTAGATTGAGGTGAGTTTAGCCGGAGGCTGTTACAATCTTGTTACACGGCTTTGAAGCGCCGGCCCACCAGAGGGGCCATGTCTACCAGATGCAGCACTGTCGCAACCTTTCATACCAGACGTTAGTTCGTCGCAGGATGGTGACGAACTGGCCTGATCGAAGTTATTCGCGTAGCCGGGCGCAATACCGATTTATTACATCAAAGAAACGCGATACCGATTTGCTGGATTAACGGAACTTGACACTGCCCCTTGGGGGTGCGTCGTTTTCTTCGCTGGCAGTAAGCAGGGGTAGGGTGTGCTCAAGAATTCGAGTTGCGTCGCGCGAGGCGCAACCAGGCCTCTGAACGCAACTGATTCGGATTATAATCCGGCGTACGTTGCTTACGAAACCCCAGTGACTTTTTGACAAGCTAGCGGTGCTCCGGATAGCAAGGCTATGACCCGGCGAGGCCGTCTATATTGGGGAACTACTGCTTTCGACTTATCGCGAAGCGCCAGGCGGTCTCTGCAATCTGATCCATGCTTTTGTACGCGGCTTCCCAGCCCAGCACCCGCTGGGCTTTGCTGGGGTCGGCCACCAGGGCGGGGGGGTCTCCAGACCGGCGGGGGGCTTCCACAGCGGGTACGGGGCACCCCCCCACCCGCTCAACCGCTGCGATGACCTCGAGCACGCTGTGGCCCTGACCGGTGCCAAGATTGAAGGCGGTCGGAGGACCGCCCTCGAGCAGATACTTCAACGCCAGCACATGAGCCTCGGCTAGGTCGGTCACGTGGATGTAGTCGCGGATGGCGGTGCCATCGGGAGTAGGATAGTCGGTGCCAAATATCTGCACCGGAGGGCGGCGGCTCAGGGCGGCGTCGATGACCAGGGGGATCAGGTGGGTCTCGGGGTTGTGCACCTCCCCGGTTTCTCCGTCGGGGTCTGCGCCACTGGCGTTGAAATAGCGAAGGGCTACCCAGCTTAGGCCATAGGCCTCACCAAACCACTTGAGCATCTTTTCCCCCATCAGTTTGGACTCCCCGTAGGGGCTGATGGCCGCTTGGGGAAAGTCTTCGTGGATGGGAATGCGTTCAGGGATGCCATAGGTGGTGCAGGAGGAGGAGAATACAATCCGCTTTACACTCGACTCCTGCATGGCCTCGAGCAGGTTGAGCATGTTGGCCACGTTGTTGCGAAAGTACTTGGCCGGGTTTTGCATGGACTCGCCCACATAGGCGTTGGCGGCGAAGTGGACCACCGCTTCAATCTCATACTCGCGCAAGGCCTGCACAATTGCGGGCTTGTTAGCCAGGTCGGCCTCCACCAGCGGACCCCAGCGCACTGCCCAGCGGTGGCCGGTGCTGAGGTTGTCAAAGACAATCGGGTTGAACCCGGCTTTGTTCAGACTTTTGGCAGTGTGACTACCGATGTAGCCTGCGCCGCCCACAACCAGCACATTCATGTCTGTACCTCGGGTGATGTTTGCAGAAGCTCTCTAAAGTAAGCGATGGTTCGGGCCAGCCCGTCGCGCACCGGTACCCTAGGTTCCCATCCCAGCAGTGCTTTGGCCCGGCTTATGTCCGGGCGGCGTTGGCGAGGGTCGTCCTGGGGGAGGGGGTGGTGGGCGAAGGGCAGGCGGGAGCCCACCAGCTCCTGAACAAGCTCAGCCAGCTCGAGCATGGTGTACTCTTCGGGGTTGCCCAGATTGACCGGCTCGTAAAACTCCACCTCCATCAGCTTTCGGATACCCTCAATCAGGTCGTCCACGTATTGGAAGCTGCGGGTCTGACGCCCATTGCCGTAGATGGTGAGGGGTTGTCCCCGTAGGGCCTGGACAATGAAGTTGGTCACCACCCGGCCATCCTCGGCATCCATGCGCGGGCCATAGGTGTTGAAGATGCGGATAATCCGGGTAGAGACCCCGCGGGCCTGCCGGTAGGCTGTGGTGAGGGTCTCGGCGTAGCGCTTGGCCTCATCGTAGATGGAGCGAGGCCCCACCGGATTGACATTGCCCCAGTAGCCCTCGGCTTGGGGGTGGACCAGGGGATCACCGTAGACCTCGGAAGTAGAAGCCAGGAAAAACCGGGCTCCTCTGGCTACGGCCAGGTCCAGCAGGTGACGGGTACCCTCGGCGTTGACCAGAAGGGTCTGGAGGGGCCGCTTCAGGTAGCGAGGCGGCGAGGCCGGCGAGGCGAAGTGCATCACCCAGTCCAGGCTGCCCTCGATGGACAGGGGTTGTGAGGCGTCCGCCTCAACAAATTGAAAGCCGGGGAGCTTTGAGAGCAGGGCCACATTGCGCTGCTGGCCACTGCTGAAATCATCTATGCCGATAACCTGATGACCCTCGTGCAGCAGCCGCTCGCAGAGATGGCTGCCCAGAAAGCCTGCCGCACCAGTGATGAGAATGCGCATCAGCCCTCCGCGGTGACGAGCTGCGGGTTGGTGCCGGTGCCCACCCCTACATGCTGGAAGCCAGCTTTGGTCAGGCGTAGTTTGTCCAGGAAGTTGCGCCCATCCACCACCAGGGGTTTCTTCATCAGCCGAGCCAGGTTCTCCCAGTCGAGGTCGCGGTAGACAGCCCAGTCGGTGACCAGCACCAGTGCATCGGCCTCCTCGGCCAGCTCCGATATGCCAGCACAGTACTCCACAGGCAGATCGGGGTTTTGTTGCCGGGCCTGCTCGAGGGCCACTGGATCGTGGACGCGCACCCTGACCCCGTGTTTGATGAGGCGCTGGGCTAGGTCCAAAGCGGGGGAGTCGCGCAGGTCATCGGTGTTGGGCTTAAAAGCCAGGCCCAAGAGGCCGATGGTGCGGCCCTTCAGAATTTTCAGTTCGTGCTGAAGTTTCTCGATGATGCGCTCACGCTGGCGGTAGTTGACCTCTCGGGCTGCTAGCACGATCGGCATGGAGAGCCCGTATTCCTTGGCCGTCGAAACCAGCGCAGCGGTGTCCTTACCGAAGCAGCTACCCCCCCAGCCGATACCGGCCTGGAGAAAGCGTGGGCCGATGCGGCTGTCCAAGCCTATACCGCGGGCAATCTGGGTGACGTCAGCGCCGACCCGCTCGGCCAGGTTGGCAATCTCGTTGATGAAGCTGATTTTGACAGAAAGAAAAGCGTTGGCTGCGTACTTGATTAGCTCAGCCGAGGCCAGGTCGGCGGAGATCAGAGGAACCGCCTTCATGGCGTTAGGGCGGGGCTGGAAGGCCGGTTCGGCAAAACTCTGCTCAATGAGGGGACGGTAGAGGTTGTAGAGCACCTCGAGGGCTTCTACCCGCTCGGCGCCCACTACGATGCGGTCGGGGTAGAGCGAGTCGTAGATGGCTGAGCCCTCGCGCAGGAACTCCGGGTTGGAGGCCACCGCGAAGTTGCCCTTGGCCCTCTTACCGTTTTTGGCTTCATAGGCGGTTTGCACCAGCGATTCCACCCAGTTGCCCGAGCCTATGGGCACAGTGGATTTGTTGACAATTACAGCGAATTTGTCGCCCAAATGCCGACCAATGCCCTCGGCGGCAGCTTGCACGTAACGCAGATCGGGGCTGCCGTCTGCAGTGGAGGGGGTACCGACTGCAATATATATAACCTCTGCTTCGGGTACGGCCTCGGCGTAGGAGTCGGTAAACTGGAGGCGCTCGCGGGATAGATGCATCAGTTCCTCGAGGCCCGGCTCGTAGATGGGGGCCTTGCCCGAGCGTAAGAGGGCCAGTTTTCTGGGATCCACATCTACACAAGTCACTTGGTGGCCAATGTAGGCCAGCGTGACCCCAGTGGTAATGCCGACGTAACCTGTACCGATGACTGCAACCTTCATAGATTTCATGCTGTGCTCCTTTGCTCGCAACCCCAGTCGTCGCTCAGTGTACTAGGCCCCCGGGCCAATCAGGCCTACAAATATCACAGCCGATGGTAAAAAAATGCCTTGAGAGCGAGAACTTTATGCTGTGGCGTTACGATCAAGTAAAAATTGGGGTTTAGAGTCACGCTTATCGTCCAAAGTACCGCGGTACCCACGGAAAGTCACGCTTGAAGAGACGGTCTAAATGCCGTGAAACGCCCGAACCGGGCGCGGCTGCGAGCCCAAGAATCCCACACGCTTTAGCTGTGGGAGTGCCGACTATGCGTAACTCTCGAGCCGCTTTACGTCGTCCTCCCCGAGGTATTCGCCGGTCTGTACCTCGATCATGACCAGTTCCAGCAGCCCTGGGTTGGCGATTTGATGGGCTACCCCTGCTAGCGCACTGGCCGACTCGTTGGGCCGCAGCATCTGGGCATGGCCGTCCAGCCATACCTGGGCTGTGCCCCGAAGCACCGTCCAGTGTTCGCTGCGGTGGTGGTGGAGATGGTTGGATAAGGCCTGACCGGGCTTGACCACCACCCGCCGTATTTTGAATCCGCTGGTTTCTTCCAGGGTTACGTAGCTGCCCCAGGGTCGTTGGATGGTGTGGTGGCGGCGCACAGTGTGGCTGTTGGCGTGGGTGAGCTGTTCGACGACCTTTTTTACATCCTGCACCTTGTCGCGCCGGGCCACCAGCAGGGCGTCGCGGGTATCGACAATGACCAGATCGTGGACGCCAATCACTGCAACCACACGGTCTTCGCTTTGGACAAAGGTGTTGCGGGTCTCGAGCAACACCGCCTCACCCAACACCCGGTTGCCCAGCGCATCGGGTGGCACCATCTCGGCGGCAGCATCCCACGACCCCAGGTCGCTCCAGCCCAGATCGGCGGGAACCACGGCCACCTGGCGGGCTTTTTCCATTACCGCATAGTCTACTGACTCGGCGGGCACCTGTTTGAAAAGGGCGGCGTCCAGATAGGTCAGATTACCTTTCTCGCTGCCCTGCCAGCAAGCCAGCACGGCTTGGTGCATCTGGGGTTGTAGCTCTCGCAAAGCCTCCAGATAGGCATGCGCTTTGAAGCAGAAAATGCCAGCGTTCCAGTAGTAGCGCCCGGTTTGCAAGTACGCTTCAGCAGTCTGCTGGTCGGGCTTTTCCACGAAGCGAGCCACCTGATAGGCCCCGCCCTGTAAGGGCAGGCCTTGCTCGATATAGCCGAAACTGGTAGCGGGATAGGTGGGTTGGATGCCGAAGGTGACCAGATAGTCTTGCAGAGCAACGGACAGAGCCTGGTCTACCGCCTGGGCAAAGGCCTCTTCGCGCAAAATGAGGTGATCGGCGGAAAGTACCAACATGACCTCCTGGGGATTGCGTTCAGCAATCCAAAGAGCGGCCATAGCAATGGCGGGTGCGGTATTGCGGCGCAGCGGTTCAACAACAAAAGAAGTCTGCACTTCGGGTAGCCCCAGGGCTTGGTATTCGTTGGCAGTGCTGAAATAGTACTCTTGGCCGGTCACGGTGAGCACCTGACCAGCCCCCACCCGTACTGCCCGCAAGAATGCCTTTTGCAACAGGCTTTGCCCATCGGGTAGTTTCAAAAAGGGTTTGGGGTACTGCTCCCTCGAGACCGGCCACAACCGTGTGCCCGCCCCGCCTGAAAGAATGACTGCAACCATGCCTCACCTCAAATAGACTCCCGTCGCTAACTTGCAGAATTCTAGTAGTAAGGCTTGCTGCGGGAGGGTTATACGACGCTTATATCCGGGTTCCCTCGTTGCCCCAGCCAGGGTATGCATAAAAGCGGCCCCGCTCACCCCGCAGGTAGTCCATGAGCGGCTCCAGCA
>DAIUDO010000004.1:33186-34816 GCA_036845585.1 Meiothermus sp.
TATGCATAAAAGCGGCCCCGCTCACCCCGCAGGTAGTCCATGAGCGGCTCCAGCAGTGGGCGGTGCTCATCAAGTTTGATGGCTACCTCGTCGGCGGTAAAAAAACGGGCTTCCACGACGTGTCCGTCGGGGTCTTTGGGATTGAGCAGGCCCTCGTAATCGGCGCGGAAAGCCATGGCTATGGTGCGTTCGCTTTTGCGGGGATCCTCGATCTGGATGACATAAGCCAGGTGCAGAATTCCCCGTACCCGCAGCCCGGTTTCTTCCTGGACTTCGCGTGCAATGGCGACCGGAATGGTTTCCCCCGCCTCGACCATCCCCCCCGGCAGGGTGTAGCGTACCTTACCCCGACGGCTCCAGTCGTTGGCTACCAGCAAGACCCGCCCCTGCTTGTCCATCAGGATGGCCGCAGCCACCAATAGTTCACGACGCAACCCATGCATCGAAGCCCGCCTTTCATGTCCTAGGCAGACCTGGAAGAAGTTGCCTCAGGAGTTGAAAGGGCCTCGAGCTGGCGTTCCTGATCGGCTTTGCGCAGCGCTTCGTGCAACTTGGTTAGATTGCCCGACAGCACCCCCTCGAGGTCGTGGGTGGTCCAGCCGATGCGGTGGTCGGTCACCCGCGACTGGGGAAAGTTGTAGGTGCGGATTTTTTCCGAGCGCTCGCCCGCGCCGATCTGGGCCAGGCGATCCTCGCGACGGCGTGCGGCCTCCTCGGCCCGCCTGATCTCCAGGAGACGCGAACGCAGAATCGAAAGGGCTTTTTCCTTGTTTTTGATCTGGCTGCGTGACTCCATGCAGGAGACAATCATGCCGGTAGGCTTGTGCAGGACCTGCACGGCCGAGTCTGTGGTGTTGACCCCCTGGCCGCCGGGGCCGGAAGCCCTCGAGACGGTGATCTCGAGGTCGGCCGGGTCGAGTTGCACATCGACCTCCTCGGCCTCGGGCATCACCGCCACGGTTGCCGTTGAGGTATGGATGCGACCCTGGGTTTCGGTGGCGGGAACGCGTTGCACCCGGTGAACCCCAGCCTCGTACTTCAAAAAGCCGTAAGCGCCTGCGCCGGTAACCTCGAACGAAACCTTCGAGACCCCCCCGAGGTCGGTGTATGAGGTATCGAGAATTTCGGTTTTGTATCCGTGGTTCTGTGCATACCTGATCAGCATGTCGCGCAGTTCAGCCGCGAACAGCGCTGCCTCCTCGCCGCCGGTGCCGGCTCGAATTTCCACGATAACGTTTTTTTCATCCAGAGGATCTTTGGGCAGCAGGAGCAGTTCTAGCTCGGCCTCGAGCTCGTGGATGCGCGGCTCGAGCCGGGCGATGTCGGCCTGGGCCATCTCGCCGAGCTCAGGGTCGAATTGTAGCTCACGGGCCTCCTCGAGATGGGCCAGGGCCTCTTTGTACTGGCGGATGGTGCTCACAAGATGCCCCATATCGGCATAGCGCTTGCTCATGCGCTGATACTCCGACGGGTTGGTAAACACCGCCGGGTCGGCCAGTTGCCGCTCGAGCTGCTGGTACTCGGCTTCCAGGGGTTGTAGTTTCTCTAGCATAAACGGTCACTGCTTTACAGGATAACGCGGAGGCCCATTGGCTCATAGAGGCCGGTTTTGTTTGCAGGCCCGGTCTGC
>DAIUDO010000004.1:34916-36202 GCA_036845585.1 Meiothermus sp.
CGGCGACGCGGCCATTTTGCAGCAGGGGCGACCCTGCTGGGCTGCTGTAAGCCAGCCGTACCCGGGGGAAGCGAATCGTGTTCTGCATGGTTCTGTCCCTGGAAGCCCACTGCTTTAGCTGTGGGTCGCTTACGTCCATGTGGTGTGGCTGTGTGCTGAGTGCGATTTCGTTTTGAGGCTTCCTATGCCCCAGGATGTGCCTGGGTGGCAGTTAGTTCGGACAGTTCCAGCGCAATTTGCGCAGCCAGGCGAGCGTTTTCTTCCAGGAGTCGCAGGTTGACAGCATCGGTCTGACCACCGCTTAGAATTGAGATGCGGCGCAGCAGAAAGGGGGTTAGGGCCTTGCCCCCCACCCCAGACCGGGCGGCTTCTTGGGTGGCCTGCTCGACCCAGCGCTGCACCTGGTCAAAGTCCAGCCCCTGCGAGATGGGCTTGAGCACCAGCGAGGCTCCCGGTAGCCCCAGTTCCCTGGCCGCCAGAAAGGCCTGAGCGGCTTCGCGGGCCGATTCGACGCGGGCCGGCAGGGGGTAGGGACTGGTGGGGCTGTGGAAGGCGGGCAGATGGTGGGTGCGGAAACCCAGGAGCGCCACCCCCAGCGATTCCAGCCGTTCTATGGTGGCAGCCAGGTCGAGGATGCTTTTGGGGCCTGCCGATACGACCAAGATGGGGGTGCGGGAGAGCTCGAGCAAATCCGCTGACTCATCGTACGGGTGGGGGTGCACGCCACCGATGCCTCCGGTGGCAAAAACCCGAATGCCGGCTTTGTGGGCCAGGAAAGTTGTTGAGGCAACGGTGGTGCCCGCCGTCTTGCCCTGGGCCAGCAGAGCGCCTAGGTTCCAGAGGCTGGCCTTGTCGGCAGCATCGTCGGCTGCGATGGCCTCGAGCTCATTTTGCGTCAGGCCCACTACAACCTGCCCGCCCAGGATGGCAATGGTTGCCGGAATGGCTCCGGCCTGCCGCACGGTGTCCTCGAGCTTGCGGGCTAGCTCCAGGTTCATCGGACGGGGCAGGCCGTGGGTGATAACGGTGGACTCGAGGGCCACCACCGCTCGCTGGGCGTGTAGGGCTTCGGCTACTTCTGGATGCAGACGCATGGCATCAGCATAAGGCAACAGGCTTGCGGTCTTTACCCTGGCTCGAGCCCAGCTCCGTGGTCCTGGTTTTGCGGAAACACCCGGTTGCGTCCAGCACGTTTGGCGTTGTAAAGCTGTTCGTCGGCAGCAGCGAGTAGTTTTTCGTGGTTGGGCAGGCTGGAGTCGCAACTCACCCCTATGCTTACCGTAACC
>DAIUDO010000005.1:0-4540 GCA_036845585.1 Meiothermus sp.
ATTAGCGCCTTGCAATCATCGTGACCGTCACATCCAGCCGCCGTCCGTTGCGCCAGATGGTCAGGTTGACCCGATCGCCTGGACGGTAGCGGGCGATGGTCTGGGTTACCTCGCTGGCATTGCGCATCGTACGACCGCCCACAGCCAGGATGATGTCTCCCAAGCTGACCAGTTTGCCTCGCTGGTCGCGCTGGGCCGGGCGCAGACCCGCCCGTGCGGCCGGGCTGCCGGGCTGCACCTTCTCGATCATGGCCCCTCGTGTAGAGAGCAGACCAACCCGCCCCAGCAGGATGGGATCGAGTTCACCCAGGTCGAGCAGGGTGGCCCCCAGGTTGCCGCGCTGGGGCACGCCGAAGCGCTCGAGGTCGCTCACGCTTTGCCGTACCAGGTCGCTGGGAATGGCCACGCCCACGCCCCCCACGCCGCTCAGATCGCCCAGGGTGGCGTTGGCCACGCCCACCACCCGCCCCTGCAAGTCCAGCACCGGGCCACCCGAGTTGCCCTGCACGATGCGGGCGTCGGTGAATAGCAGATCGCCTATCTCCGAGCCGATCTCAGGGTCGAGGTCGTTTTTTTCGGCTGCGGTGGGGCCGGCGCCCGCCAGGATGCCGTAGGACGACAGATTGCGCTGTCCAAAGGGGCTTCCAATCACCACCAGCCCCATGCCCACCGGCAGGTTTTGTGAGCTGCCAAAAGATAGCTGGGCTGGAGCGGTCACGCCCTGCACGGTCAGGACAGCGATATCGATGCCTTTGTCGACAGCAAAGACCTGGGCCGGAAAAGAGCGTCCATCGAAGAGCTCCACACTGATGTCGCGCAGGTCCTGGATTACGTGGTAGTTGGTGATGATGCGGGTGGGTGCATAGAAGAAACCGGAGCCGTTGGTGGGGCCCTCGTTCCCGGTCTGGGGGTCGCGCAGAATTCCGGAAATCTTGACCACCGCCGGTAAGGCCCTGCGAATGACCTCTACCCGGGCCACCTCCTCAGGGGTGGTGAGGCGGGGCGCCTGGGCCAGGGCCGGGGTCAGGGTCAGTAGAAATAAGAGGGCAAACACGCGCATCGTCTGCACACCTTTTTCATTCTCATATGCCGATGGTGAGTAATCAATAGCCGCCGCTCTGAAGGCCTCAAAAGTGAGCGGTTGCTTCTGCGAAATGGGTTTGTGTAGACAAAAGCACCTTCTGAGACGTTCAAGAAACCTTAATCTGCCCGGCTACATGACCTCGGGGGCTTGCAAGCCCAGCAGTTGCAACCCTTGCCGCAGGGTACTGCGCAGCGCCTTGACCAGCTCCAGGCGTACCCCGCGCAAGCCCGGGGGGGCGGTCAGAACGGGTGTGGCCGGTTTGCCATCGGGGGTTTTGGCGTTGTAAAAACTGTTCCAGGCAGCGGCCAGATCGAGCAAATACTGCGCCACGATGTGGGGGGCCTTGTTGCGCGCGGCGTCTTGCACCGCCTCTGGAAAGCGCAGAATTGCTTTGGCCAGGATGATTTCGTAAGAAGTGGTCTGGGTGAAGTCAGGTTGTTTCTGCAAAGCACCCTGCTCCTCAGCCTTGCGCAGAATCGAACCCGCGCGGGCGTAGGCGTACTGGATGTAGGGGCCGGTGTCGCCCTCGAAGCTCAGGGCCTGGTCGTAGCGAAAGTCAATCTGCTTTTTGGCCTCGGCCTTGATCATGGCGAAGCGCACGGCCCCCACGCCGATCTGTTCGGCGGCCTCCAGGGGGTTGGGGTGATCGGGGTTTTTCTCGGCAATCACTTCCAGGACACGCCTGACCGCTTCGTCCATCACCTCGTCCACCGAGACCACGATGCCCTTGCGCCCCGACATCTGCTTGCCCTCCAAAAGCACGGTTTCGTAGGCCAGGTGGAAGCAGTGCTCGGCCAGGTCGTGCCGCCCCTCCACTTCCAGCGAAGCCTGCACCACCCGCAGGGCGTGGCTCTGGCGGGCATCCACCACATTGATGGTCTCGACCGCCCCGCCAAAGGGCATGGGAAGGCCCTCCGGGTGCGTGCTGTACAGCAGGGCGCCGCTGGGCTGGGTATCGTATTCCTTGAAGCGAATCCCCTCCAGAAGCCCCATCTTCCAGAACTGCAGGGCGATGTCCTTGGCGGTGTAGGTGGAGGTTCCATTGGAACGGATGAGCACCAGGTAGGGGTCTTCCAGACCGGGAATAAAGGCGCTGGTGTCCATCACGAAAGCGCCCGCGTACTTGCCTTCGGTCGGGCGCGAGACGTAGGGCGAACCTTCGAGGGCCTGCATGGCCTTGCCCAAAAGCCCTTCGCGCACGATATCCGATTCCCAGACCAGGGCGTTGTACTCGGCTCCCAGGCGGTACATGGTCTGGAGCTGCGAGCGCAGAATCTTGTCCACCTCGAGCCGCAATTGGCCCTCCTCCAGGCGGTGCAGGGTTTTTTGCACGCCCTGTTCGATGGCCGCTTTTTTCTCGGGGTCTTCCATTGCCTGGTGCAGCCGTACGTAGGCCCGGCCCACCCAATGGTCGTATTTCTCCGATGCTCCGGCGCTGCTCAGACCGAAGTACTCCAGAGCGTACAGGCTTTCCGCTGCTTGCCGTCCGGTATCGTCGATGTAGTTCATCACCTCGACCTCGCGCCCAGCAAAGCGCAAAATCCGCGCCAGCGAGTCGCCTAAGCAGATGTTGCGCAGGTGGCCTACGTGCAGCTCCTTGTTGGGGTTGACCGAGGTGTGCTCAAGCAGCACCTTGCCCTCGGTTTTGGGAAACGGCGGGAGGGGCAGCACGGCGCTTTGCACCAGAAAGGCGGGCTCGAGCTCGAAGTTGAGGTAGCCCCCTACCACAAAGGTACGCCTAACCCAGGAGGGCAGCTGAATGTTTTGCAGCAGGTCGGCGGCAATCTGCGGGGGGGCTTTACGCAGGGCACGGGCCAGGCTCATGGCCACCGGGGTGCCGTAGTCCCCCTCCTTGCCAGCAGGGGTTTCCTGTACGATGATTTCGGGCAATTCTGACAGGCCCAGAGCGTTCAGGGCCTGGGCGATGGCTTCCTTGAGCTCGGTTTTGATGTCGGGGCGTTGCGCTAACACCGCAATAGGATAGCAGAAAGAGGCGCTGCAAACTCGCCCGCTTGTGCGCCTTCGACGAGGTATCTCCACTTCCGAAATCTACCTTGCGATTCGGGGCGAGGGCTGGAGACGCTGCAAGATTACACCTTTTTGCTAAACATAAGCCCCGCGCCAGACGCGGGGCTTTATGGGCCACTTTGCGGAGGCCGGGTGTGTGGGGCTTTAGGCCGAAACCACCACCTGGGTATGACGTTGATTCACACTTTCACCTCCTTCGCCCCTGAGTATACGCCAGAACCATACCGGAAAAGGGGATTTTGCACCATGAACGGGCCAGGAGGTTTAGTATAGGCCCGTGAAGCCTCTGGAACACCTGCAAACCCAACTGCCCGCCATCCTGAAAGACCTCGAGGCCATCGTCACCCTGGAATCCCCCTCCTACGACCTGGCAGGGCTCGACCGGGTAGCCCAGTGGATTGCCGCGCATTTCAGCCCCTTTGGTTCGCCAGCTCGCGAAGAGACCGCCCATGGCCCCATGATCCGGGTTGTGGTGCCGGGTTCGGGCAGAAAGGTGCTGGTGCTGTGCCACTTTGATACCGTTCATCCGGTCGGGTCTTTTGCGGTGCCCTGGAAGATCGAAGGCGACCGGGCCTATGGCCCTGGCGTCTACGACATGAAAGGCAACATCGTGCAACTGCTATGGGCCTTGCGCGCCAACCAGGCCCTGGGGCTGGGGTGGCCAGAGCTCGAGCTGCTCTTTACCCCCGATGAAGAGGTCGGCTCGATGGCCAGCCGGCAGGCCATCGAAAGCGGGGCGTTGCGCAACGAGTTGGTGCTGGTGCTGGAAGCTCCCATGGGCAACGGCGACCTCAAAGTAGCCCGCAAGGGGGTAGGCCAGTACAAGCTTACTGCCCACGGCCAGCCGGCCCACCAGGGGGTGGAGCCCGAAAAAGGCATCAATGCCATCGTCGAGCTGGCCCACCAGATACCTAAAATTGTGGCCATGCAAGACTGGGAAAAAGGCACCACCCTGGGGCCCAATGTTATCAAAGGGGGCACCACCAGCAACGTGGTGGCGGCCTCGGCCACAGTGGATATCGATGTGCGGGTTTGGACGATGGCTGAAGCCGAACGGGTCGAGCGTGAATTGAAGGCCTTGCAGCCGGTACTGGCGGGTGCGAAGCTTTCGCTGGAAGGAGGGATGAACCGTCCTCCCATGGAGCCCACCCCGGCCTCGACCAGGCTCTTCGAGATGGCCCGGCGCATCGGTGCAGAAGTGGGGTTGCAACTGGGCCCCGGCCGGGTAGGGGGTGGTTCGGATGGCAACTTTACGGCGGCCCTGGGAGTGCCCACCCTGGACGGTCTGGGCTTGTTTGGCGAAGCCGCTCACCAGCTCACCGAGAACGTGCTCATCCCGCAAATTCCAGCCCGCATCGCTTTGCTGTGCGGAATTTTGGACGAGTTGTCGAGGGGTTGAAGATTGCGTGTAGTTCAATGCCCTGAGCA
>DAIUDO010000005.1:4640-6330 GCA_036845585.1 Meiothermus sp.
GCAGCGGCTGGAACGCCCTTTGCGCTGTTCGGTCTTTCCCCCAGCGAACTCCTGGCCCTTACCGCCGGGCACGTGTTGCGGATGGCCTAGAACCGCTAGGCAGCCCCAGCGATGATGCGATGATCCTTGAGCACCACTCCGCTTAGACCGTGCTTGGCGGCCAGCTTGTCTAGGTTGCGCTGCCGCTCTTGCAAGCGGGCCGAGTAAGACATGTTGGCCCCGTGCAGACTCACCGCTACCCCCCGGCCCGGCAGCCCGAGGAGGGGATACCCTGCGGCAACTACCCGCAGGTACCAGTCCCAGTCCCAGTAGTCGGACATCTCGGGGTCGAAAAGCCCAAGCTCCTGGTGAAAATAGCGGGGGTAGGCCACACCCGAAGCCAGAAGCAGGTTGTCCTGCCGCAGCGACTCGGGGGTGGCCCGGAAATCGAATGGAAAGCGTTCTAGCTCGAGGCCATCGCGCTCGTAAACCAGGTAGCCCCCACGGTAAGCCAGAGCCGGTTCCGCGCCGAGAGCCCGGACCACACGGTGCAGGTGGGTGGGCTCGAGCAGCCAGTCGTCGTCGTCCAGGAGGGCGATAATCTGCCCGGAGGCCTGGGCCAGCCCGGTGTTGCGGGCATCAACCTGCCCCTTGCCCTCGTTACGAAGGCCTGTAATCCGGGGATCGCGCAGGTTGTGGGCCGCCAGAATACCTGAGCCGTCTCCGTCGTCCACAACTAGAGCCTCCCAGTCGGGAAACAGTTGAAGCTGCAAAGAGCGTAGGGCTCGCAACAGATATGCTGGGCGGTTGTAAGTTGGGATAATAACGCTGACCATTTTTTTATAAGACTAGACCTTCTGTGTCAGATATGGGTAGCGCCCACCCTGACACCCCCCTGACTGACCCTGCCTTGACGGCTAATCGGGAATATTAAGACGCTTTAGCCCGTTCGTGAAGAGGTAAACCGATGCGAATTCTAGTGACCAACGACGACGGTATCTACAGTCCAGGTCTTCTGGCCTTGGCCGAGGTGGCCACTGCCTTCGGCGAGGTGAGGGTAGTTGCGCCCGATGTCGAGCAGTCGGCAATGGGCCACGCCATCACCATCCTGCGCCCGCTGCACTATCGAGCCACCCCTTTGGGGGGCCTCGAGGCTTACCGTGTCAACGGCACCCCGGCCGACTGCGTAGCCCTGGGGACCCACCACTGGGACAAGGTCGACCTGGTGCTGTCCGGCATTAACCTGGGCTCCAACCTAGGTAACGAGATCTGGCACTCGGGCACGGTGGCGGCGGCCAAGCAAGCGGCTTTGCTGGGCATTCCTGCCATCGCGTTCAGCACCCCCGTCAACGGCCGTGAGCCCGACTTTGAAACCCTCAGGCCCTGGGCCGGCCGGGTGCTGGAGGCTTTGCTGCGCGAGCCTCAACCTTTTCTGATTAACGTAAACCTGCCGGCCAGACCGAAGGGTATTCTGTGGGCCCGGCAGTCGGTGCGGAGGTACGAGGGCCGGATTGTGCCGGGCGTCGATCCCATGGGCCGGGAGCATTTCTGGTTTGTAGCCCACCCCGACCATGAACCAGAAGAGGGCACCGACCGTTGGGCGGTCAATCAAAACTTTATTGCCCTCACCCCCTTGCGCCTTGACCTCACCGATGAGGCCCGCCTGGGCCGGGCTTTCCAGCTTGCTGCACTGGCAGACTAGGTGCGCCCA
>DAIUDO010000005.1:6430-17760 GCA_036845585.1 Meiothermus sp.
CCCCCCTGATATACCAGATTCGGTCTTTTCGTCCTCGGACGGTGACGAACCAACCCGACTGAAGTTATCCATGTAGGGGAGGGTGATACCGATTCGTTGCATCACGGGAACGCGATACCGATTTATTGAGCCAGCGGAACACGATACCACCCCTTGGAAGGGCGTCGTTTTCTTCGCCGACCGTAGGGGAGGGTACCTTGGGATTCTAGGTACGCCGCGCGCGGCGCAACCAAGCCTCCAAGCGCATTCTGTTTGAATGAGAATCTTTTGAATCCGGTGCTATACGTTGAACAGAATGAGCACCACATCGCCGTCTTGTACCAGGTAGTCTTTGCCCTCGGTACGCACCCAGCCTTTCTCCTTGGCCTGGGCCCAGCCCCCGGCCTCCACCAGCCTGTGCCACTCGATGACCTCGGCCCGGATGAAGCCCCGCTCGAGGTCGGAGTGGATCTCCCCGGCAGCCCGGGGGGCCTTGGTACCCTGGCGGATGGTCCAGGCCCGCACCTCCTTCTCGCCTGCGGTGAAAAAGGTTTGTAGTCCCAGGGTGTGGTAGGCGGTACGCACCAGCCGGTTGAGTCCCGACTCCGCCAGGCCCAGGGTTTGTAGATATTCGGCGGCCTCTGCCTCGGATAAATCGGCCAGCTCAGCTTCGATTCTGGCCGAGACCACCACTACGTCGGATCCTTCGCGGGCTGCCACCTCGCGCACCTGGGCTACATGGGGGTTGCCCACCCCGTCGGGCAGGTCTTCTTCGGCTACATTGCAGACGTAGATTACCGGCTTGAAGGTGAGCAGGCCCAGCTCGCGTGCTGCCCTGGTCAGCACCTCCGGGTCGGCTCCGCTGTAAGTGCGGATGGGCTGGCCCTGCGAAAGGTGCTGCATGAGGGGTTCCAGTGTTTCTAGTAGGGCCTTGTCGTCCTTATCGCTGCGGGCCGATTTGCGCAGTTTGTCGAGGCGTTTTTCAATAGTCTGGAGGTCGGCCAGGGCCAGTTCGGTGTTGATGGTCTCGAGGTCGTCCAGCGGGTCTACCCGGCCCGCCACATGCACCACGTTAGGGTCCTCGAAGCAACGTACAACATGGGCTATGGCCGCCACTTCGCGGATGTTAGCCAGAAACTGGTTGCCCAGCCCCTCGCCCTTGTGGGCGCCCTTGACAAGTCCGGCGATGTCCACGAACTCCACGTGGGTGGGTACGATGGGCGGCACCCGATCGCCTTTGACAAAGAGTTTTTGCAGGGCCTCGAGCCTTGGGTCGGGCAGCGGGACCACCCCCACGTTTTTATCGATGGTGGCAAAAGGGTAGTTGGCGGCGAGTGCGCCTGCTCTGGTGATGGCGTTGAACAGGGTGGATTTGCCCACATTGGGCAGACCGACGATTCCGACTCCAAGCGATGCCATGAATATCCTCTGGGTAGGCAAGCCTGCACACCAAGCATCCATCTTACCTCAGCCAGGGCCGAGGCCCAAAATCACAAGCCCAGGTGAGACCGGGCCTCCTCGGCAAACCCGGCCCAGTCCAAAACGGCGCGGGCGAGCTCGAGGTAGCCCTGGGTCGTGCAAACCTTACCCTGCCAGCACCGCCCCTCCCGCACCCGCCGCAAGGCCGTGCCGGCCAAGGCCTCCGCGGCCACCGGGTGTGCGGCAACCTGGCCGGAAAGTTGCCCGGCCTCGAGCAAGAACAAAGCTCCGTTGGCTCCGGCAAACACTGCCCGCAAGCGGCCCCAGGTCTCGTTCAGCCAGTCCCGGTGCTCCGCATCACGGCCCAGCTTGCTCATGTTGGGGCCGCCGGGTATCGCCAGCACATCCGGCTCAGGCCGGGCCGCAAAGGTGTACTTGGGCGTCCAGACCGCCCCGGCGCTGCCCTCTAGGGCGGTGCGTCCCCGCGCAATGGTGAAACGTTCCCAGCCCAGCAGCCGGGCCACTTCCATAACCCAGGCCGCTTCGGCCTCCAGAAAACCAGGGGTGAGCAGAACTGCCAGGCGCACGGGCCTATGCTAGGAGGCCTCTGCACCGGGGGTCAAGGGCGTGGGCGTGCAGAAGGCTTGCGGCCTGGTTTTTGGGCCGGTTCCTTCCGGATAAAGGTCCGCAGGTCGGCGGCCTGTTTGGCCAGCGAGGGCAGGTGGACGTACATCATGTGCCCGGCGGGGTAGTAGTGCACCTCGATATTCTCCTGCAAAGGAGGCTCTAGGCCCAGGTGGCTCAGGGTGTAGTCGGTGGCGAAATAGGGGGTGGCCAGGTCGAAGTAACCACTGCCCACATAAACCCGCAGGGCGGGGTTCATGCTCATAGCTTTGCGCAGGGTCTCGGCCACGTTCAGGTACTGGTTTTCAAACTCTTTGTAGCTCCAGTTCTGGTACAGATCGGAGAGAATTTCATAAGGAAGATCGCTCTGAAAGCCCAACTCCTGCCGCACGTAGTGGTTGAGCACAGCAGTGTAGGGGCCCTGGATGGCGGCGTAACTGGGATCGTACTCGAAGTGTGCACCAGCTGCGTCGCGGTCGGTGCCGGTGAAGCGGCTGTCCAGACGGCCTACGGTCTTGCGCTCTGCACGCAGCAGTTCCTTTGTGAAGCGGAAAATCTCCAGGCGCAGGTTGCAGGCCTGCACGTATGCCTCCGACAGTCCGGTGTAGCCAGCCAGGCGTTGGGCGATATGCTGCCGCTCGTTGGCGGGAAGCCGGCTGCCCTGCATCAGGGCCAGGGTGTACTCGCCTGCTGCAAAGGCCTCGACCTCCGTCAGCAGGCGGGCCAGGGGCTTTTTTTGCAGCTCGGCCGGGAGCTTGCGGTGGTACCAGGCGGTAGCGGCGAAGGAGGGCAGGTAGAGAATGTGGGGCAGGTCGTTTCCGGGGTTGAAGCGAAGGGTGGAGAACTCGAGCACGCTGCTCACCAGCATCAGGCCGTTGAGGTACATCCCGTGCCGCTCCTGCAGATAACCGGCCAGCCCGGCCGCCCGGGTGGTGCCATAGCTCTCGCCGATCAGGTACTTGGGGCTCAGCCAACGCCCGTAGCGGGTGGTGTAGAGCCGGATGAACTCGCCGACGCTCTCGAGGTCGCGCTTGAAGCCGTGGTACTCCTTGACCTTCTCGCCCTCCAGCATCCGGCTGTAACCGGTGCCGACAGGGTCGATGAAAACCAGATCGCTCTCTTGCAGCAGGGTGTGGGGGTTGTCTATCAGTCGGTAGGGGGGTGGGGTGAGGAACCCGGCATCGCCCATCTCCACCCGTTTGGGGCCCAGCAAGCCCAGGTGCAGCCAGACCGAGGAAGACCCCGGCCCCCCGTTGAAGGAAAAGGTGATGGGGCGCTGGCCTAGGTCGCGCACGCCCTCCAGGGCATAGGCCACGAAGAAAACGGTGGCCCTTGGCTTATGCCCCTCGGCAGCGCCGTCCTTTTCGGCCTCCTCCCTGAGCACTACGGTTCCGCAGGTCACGCTGTAACGAAGCTCCCTCCCTCCAATGCGAATGCTGTGATGGGTGACAGAGAGCTGGTCCTGGGGGGCAGGCTTGTTCTCGGTAGTTTTGCTCTCCTCCGGCATGGGTCAATACTACCGACCAGGGGTAAAGTCTTCCACGTTCTTCCTTATCCAACCCAAAGAATGGTGCGATACCCTGTCCAACATGAAGCTTGTGGGGCGTTTTGGGGCGGGCATTAGCTTGATGGGAGTTTTCGCACTGGCCCAGGTGGCCCCAGATGCGGCTCTACTGCTGGAAAAGATGCGCCAGGCCCACGGAGGGCAGGCCCTGGCCGGCTTGCGTACCTACCAGGAGACCGCTACCCTGACCACCTTTGCCGGGCCAGAGCCGGAGCGGCGGATGACCGTGGTCTCGTATGTCGATTTCCCAGGGCAAAGGCTGCGGGTTGAGTACAGGGATGGCGACCGATTAATCCAGGTGCTTCAGGTATCGCCGGAGGGGGGGCGGAGCTGGAGTGCGGTCTTGGGGAGCAAGAACCTCGAGCCCGATCTGGCCCAAGAATTACGCAACGGCCTGTACCAGACCTGGTACGGTCTGCGCCTGGGGGGCCAGGGGCGTGAGCTGGTGCGGCTGGATGGGCGGCGCACCTTCGGCGATGTAAGCGGGCAGGCGGTGGTGGTGCGCACCCGGGGCGTCCAGACGACCTACCTGGTAGGGCCGCAAAACCAGTTGCTTGCAGAGCGTTACCGGAATAGCCAGGGGTGGCTCACGGTGCTGTACTCCGATCTGCGACCGGTATCGGGTGTGCGTATCCCCTTTTGGGCCCGTCTGTACGCCGATGGAACCTTGTTTGCCGAGGCCCGGATTCTGGAGGCCAGGGTCAATCCGGACCTGCGGCCCGAGGTATTCAAGATGCCCTAGCGGGGCCTGGGCAGTACTGCTCACAGGAGTTGTGATGTAAACAACCCAGATCTCAGACTTGCAAGCTAAAAATAGAGCATGGACCATCGGCGGCTTTGGGGGGTCGTGCTGGTTTTGTGGGCTGGACTGAGCCTGGCCAGCCCCGCCCAGGATTTGCTCAACGAAGTAAGTCGCTTGCTGAACGAATATTATGGGGGTTTTTCCCAGGTCAGGCCGCAGGAACTGCGGCAGAAGTACCTGGGGGAACTTCAAAAGGTCTGCGCCGAGGAAGCGCTCTGCCCGACCAACAAGGCGTTTCCCTTGATTCAGTCCCTGATTGCCGAGATAGGCGATCGGCACACCCGCTACTTCACACCGGAGGACTACGCCGAAGTGCAGCGTCGCCTGGCTGGAAGCAGCAGCAGCCGACCCCAGCTGGGGGTACAACTACAGGTGGTGTCGGGTTTGGAGGGCTTGTTGGTGGTGGAGGTAATTGCTGAAACACCCGCTGAGGAGGCCGGTTTGCGCCGAGGGGACCGGATCCTAACAGTGAATGGCGAGGCCTTGCCCCAAGCGGAGTCTGCCCGCAACGAGTTTTTAAGGGAGCGGGTGGCCACCGGCGACCCGGTCAATCTGGGTATTCAGCGTGTGCAGCAGCGTTTCGAGGTGCTGGTGCGACCACGCATCATCTCCTTGCGCCAGCCGCCTACCCTGAGCCTGCGTTCCGATGGGGTGGCGGTTTTGCGTATTCCCTCCTTCAGCGGCTACCAGCAGGTAGGGCCCCGTGTACACGAGCTTGTTCGGCAAGCCCAGACGGCTGGAGCCAGAGCCATGGTCGTGGACCTGCGCAACAACGGCGGTGGTTTGCTCAGCGAGTGCCTGGTCGGTGCGGGGGCTTTTGTGGAGGAAACCTACCGGCGCTTACAGGACAACATGCGCTCGAGCGAGCAGGGCTACAAAAACGGTTACTACTACACCCGTGCAGGGGGGCGTGACCGTCCCCTCTACGAGGTGCAGGCCGTTCGCTGGACCGCCCCTGTGGTGATACTGGTCAACGAACGCACCGCATCGTGCGCCGAATACTTCACCTTTGATGTGCAGGAGGGGCGGCAGGCTCCGGTTATCGGTCAGCCTACCGCCGGGGTGGGCAACACCGCGACCATATTCCTTCGCCTGAGCGATGGTTCCGGTTTGCAGATCACGACCTCGAGGGCCCAGCGTAAGGACGGCAGCTTCTATCCCGACCGGGTTACGCCCAGTGTTCCTTTCGCCGACGACTTTCAGGCCCTGGCCGAGGGTCGCGACGCCATGCTGGAGAAGGCCATTGAACTGCTGATGAGTTTTAGCGTGGGCATCGAAAACTAAAGACCCTCGACCGGCTCCGTTTCGAAAGCTTGGATGGCCTGGCGCAGCCAGTCGGGTACCCGCGCCGGTCGGCCCTCCTCGAGCCAGACCACCACCACCTTGATACGGGCGGCAAGGGCGCCGTCGGCCCAGATTTCGCTGTGGGTTCGAAAGCTTTTGTTACCCACAGCCTCGACCCGCAAGGCGGCTTCCACCTGCTGGCCAAAAAGGATGGGCCGGATGTAGTCCACCTCGGCGCGGGCCATCACGAAGTTGCCCCCATCTATAGCAGCCCCTACCCGGCGCAGGTAGTGGCCCCGAGCAACTTCATCGTAGGTGAGATAGACCGCGTTGTTGACGTGCTTGAGGGTATCCAGGTCGCTGAAGCGCACTTCGATAGGAACACGCAGCGGATAGCTCATGCCTCGGATTGTATCGCCTTGGGTGCCCGCTTGCAGACTTCCGGCCAGCAGAACAGCGATGGTTTTGTGCGAACGGTTATTAAAATAGAAAATATATATATCATTAATATAAAATTGTACTTGACAAAAAGAAAAAATGGGATTTACACTAACCACTAGGGAGGTCGTCTATGTTCGGACACTTCAATCCGTATGAATTGGCAGCAATCGTTCGTGATAAAACCCGGGTCTACCGCCAGGAAGCTGCTGTGCAGGGCCAGCTCCAGCGGCATCCGCTGCGCAACCGCCTGGCCAAGCTGCTGCGGGCCTGGGCCGAGACCCTCGAGCCCTCTGCACAGCGGCCCCACCCAGGCCAGCCCCTTCCCAACGGCTAAGCCCACACCTGCTTTCTGAGCTTGAACCAGGAGGACCCCATGAGCGAACAAGAACGTATTCAGGCGTTGCTACAGGCCGGAAAGATCACCCAGCAAGAGGCCGATCTTTTACTGTCCGCCCTCGAGGAAGGCGACGCTGCGGCCCAGCAGGCCGACCAGAACATTAGTGAGGCGGTGGGGCAAGCGCAGTACGCCCCACCCCAGCAGCCGCAGGGCCTGCGCTGGGCTCGAGTCAAGCTGACGGCGGGCCAGCTCGAGGCCCGTCTCGATCCAAACATTCAGACGCCGGTTGTCGAGGGTCCGGCCGAAGTGCAACAGAAGGGCGCCGACCTGGAGGTGATGCCCGAGACAACCGGCGGCAGCCTCTTGGGCGGATTGCTAGGTCGGGTGGGTTCACTGGAACTGCGCCTTCCGCCCGGTTGGGGCCTGGAGGTGGATAGCAAGGCCGCCGAGATCGAGGTCGAGGGGGTAGCCTTCCTCAGGGGTCGGGTGGCTGCCGGTAATGTTGAGCTCAAGGCGGTGGAGGGGCTTGACCTGGAGGTCACTGCGGGCAACATCGAGGGTTCATTGCGGCTGCACGAAGGCCAGCACCGACTGCGGGTCTCGATGGGTAATGCTGAGCTCGATCTGCTTCCCGGCAGCAGCGTCCGGCTCGAGGCGAACGTCAGCCTGGGCAACCAGGAGATCCGGGGTTTTGACCGAACCGCCCACGGGACAACACGGCAGCTAGGGGAGGGCCGGGCCGCCCTCGAGGTCACGGTGCGGGTGGGCAACCTAGAGGTCAGGGCCCGGTAAAAGGAGTCGGCCATGGAAGACAAAAAGCGCATCATGGATATGGTTAAGGAAGGCAAAATCACCGTAGAGGAGGCCCTCCGCCTGCTCGAGGCCATGGATCTGGGGCCCAAGGCCCCCAGCCCCGGCTATGCCTACGCGGCTGCGACTGCCGCACCGCCGAGCCGGGGCATCGCCAAGATGATCCGCATTGTGGTGGATGGGCAGGATGTAAAGGTTAAGGTGAATCTGCCGGCGGCTTTGGCCAAGTTTGCCGCCAGCTTCATTCCCCCCGAGGCCAAACAACAGTTGAGCAGCCAGGGCATCGATATTGCTGGCATCCTGGATATGCTCAAGGGCGAGCTACCCGAAGGGCGGTTGGTGGACGTCGAAATCAGCGACATGGCCAAGGTCAGCGAGGGCGAGTCGGAGATGACCGGTCCCATGAAGGTCATGATCGAGGTGCTCTGATGTCCAATGGTCCCGGTCTGGTAGGTGGCCCCACAGCCAGGAGGACCTAAGATGGTCACAGTGCCGTCCCGATTCCCCGCAGCCCACCTGCTGAGCCGGCTGAGCCTGGCTCGTCCGCGGTTCGTGTATCTGTGGGTGCGCACACCGCAGCTACCGTTGCCCATCTTCTTGTTTGCGCCCTTGGTGATGCTCGAGTTCTTCCTGACGATGGGGGTTTGGTTTATCCGCAGGTCTGGGAGCCGCGACCCCCAGATGGATTTTGCTTTGCACGCCCTCCAGGCCATGCGGGGCCAGACCTGGGAAGTACGCAAAATGCCGCCCTTTGCCCTGGTGGAGGTAGAGTTAAGGCCCAAAACCTCGAGCACACAAAGCCTACCGCAGGTTTGCCTCAAGATTGGCCTATGGTGAAATAAGCCCCTACAGGAGCCTGTATGCGACGGTTTGCCATGCCTACCCAATGCCCTGTGCAAGGCTGCAACGGGCATCTTAACGTCACCGGATTGGTCTGCTCAGATTGCCGAACCGAAATTAGGGGTGAATTCCAGCCCAACGAGTTTGCCCTCTTGCCGCCGGATCACCTCGAGTTTTTGCGCCTGTACATCAAGGTGCGGGGCAACCTAAAGGAAGTCGAGCGCATTTTGGGGCTTTCGTACCCCACTGTGCGGGCCCGCTTTGAAGTCCTGCTCAGGGTGCTGGGGTATGAGTATCAGGATGCTCCCGAGACCGGCCCCTCTCCCGAAGAAAAGGAGGCAGTCCTGGCCGCCCTGGAAAAAGGTGAGATAAGTGCTGCTGAGGCTGCGGAGCGGTTACGGGCCTTGAAGAAACGATGACCCTGCTGCGGCTATGGCACAAGCGCCGTCAGGATGATGGGCAGTAAAGCGTTGAGCCGACCCTCCTGTTGGGATGCCGGTCGGCTTAAGATGCTGACCAAAGACACTCGGTCTGGGAGTCCACCAAGACCCCATGGCTTCCTGGGCGGGCTGAACCTGCCTCCTGAGGGGGGTGCCCCCATTGTCGGGCACTCGTCCAAAATCAGTTGCTTGGGGAAGCTCGGATAGGTCATTGCCTTGCGTGCTAGCCGCTCTGCCGCAGAGAGCTTCGGGCACTCGAGGATATTGAGCCTGCTGTGCAAACCTTACTGTGTTCATGGTTTAGCTATGAGCCTCGACGTAGAGAACGGTAGAACGGGGTGCTGTTCTACCGTTTGGTGAACCGGGGGGACCTTTTCTCGAAAAAGGCCGCGATGCCTTCGGCCAGGTCGCCGGTCTCGCGGACCCAGGCATTGGCCACTGAGGCCAGCCGGAAGCCGTCCTCGAGGCCCATACCTGGCAGGGCGCTCAGCAACTCTTTGGTCAGAGTAAGGGAGGTCGGGGCGTTGGCGCTTATTTCCTGGGCCAGGGCGAGGGCCTCGTCCAGCAGCTGCTCAGGGGGCACCACCCGGTTCACCAGGCCCATCCGGTAGGCTTCCCGAGCCGAGACCAGCCGGCCCGTCAGCAAGAGTTCCTTGGCGTGTTTCTCGCCAACGTTGCGTACCAGAATGACCCCCACCAAAGCTGCTACGAAGCCAATCTTTACCTCGGTGTAGCCAATGCGGGCACCCTCGCTGATCACCGCCAGATCACAGGCTGTGGCCAGCCCGGCCCCTCCGGCTACAGCCGGGCCGTTGATGGCTGCCAGGGTGGGTTTGGAATAGGTGTAGACGCGCTCAAAGAGCCGCATCAGTTGGCGGGAGTGGTTGTAGTTTTCCTCGGCGCTAGCAGCAGTCACGTTTTTCAAGAACTCCAGGTCGGCTCCCGCACTGAAGGCCGGACCGGCTCCAGTCAGCACCACCGCTCGCACCGTCGGGTCCTGCTCGGCTGCCTCGAGTGCTTGCAGCAGGCCGCTTACCAGAGCTAAAGAGAGGGGGTTGCGTCTTTGCGGATCGTTTAGGGTCAGCACGCGAATAGGGCCGTGGTCGCTTGCGAGAACGGACATACCCCCATGCTACTGCCCGAATTGCTCCCACGGATGATTTTTGTGTACACTCGAGGCTGTGGGTAGCCAAACTCAGCTGGGTTTGTTGTCCATGGAGGTGAAGTTATAACCAAAGACGTTCCGGTAAACGAACGAATTAGGGTGCGCCAGGTGCGCTTGATCGACGAACAGGGCGCACAAGTAGGTGTGGTCGATACCCGCGAGGCCCTTCGGCTGGCCAAAGAGCGCGAATACGATCTGGTGCTGGTCTCGCCCAATGCGGTACCTCCGGTGGCGCGGCTCCTGGACTACGGTAAATGGCGCTACGAGCAGCAGCAGGCCGAAAAGGAGGCCCGCAAAAAAGCCAAGCGCACCGAGCTTAAGAGCATGAAGCTACGCCCAAAAATCGAAACCCACGATTACAACACCAAGGTTGGACATATTCGACGCTTCCTCGAGGAAGGCCACAAGGTCAAGGTGACCATCATGTTCCGTGGCCGTGAGATGGCCCACCAGGAGCTTGGGTACAGGCTGCTCGAGCGGATCGCTAAAGACCTGGAAGGAATTGGTTTCGTAGAAATGCGCCCCGAGATGCTCGGTCGTGACATGAATATGGTTATGGCTCCCGGTTCCAAGCCCTCGGCTCCGGTTGCCCCGGCCTCAGGGTCTGCTCACCCTGCTTAGTTGGCTGGCTCACAAGCTCGCCGGACCGTTGGCACTGGCAAAGAAAGAGAAAAATGAGCAAAGTGTTTGTTAACATTGCCCTCAGCCTGGACGGTGATCGATAGCCCGGTGGCCACCCACCTGCACCATGTGCGGGAGTAAGCCAGCAGCCTAAATAACCCCACAAGGTAGGTGTTCCTGAGTGCAGACCGTGGAATAACCGGGTGTGCAGCAAAGCCAAAAAGCCATAGACCACGTCCTGCGCTATTCTGTGCAAACTCCACCTACAGCGCAGCAGGACGGCTAGCACAAAACCACCCCGGCACGCTGGCCTGGCGCCTCCACGATGTCGTTGGAAAAAACGCTCGGAGGGTGCTATACTTGCAAGGCTGCCGAGTTTGAAGTCCTTCTTAAGGCACTTTGGCAGCAGATGCAGAGGTACCGTATGGCCAAAATGAAGACCCATAAGGGCGCCAAAGGCCGTGTCAAAATCACGGCAACAGGCAAGGTAGTTGGCAAAAAACCGGGAAAGCGCCACCTCAACTGGCAAAAGTCGGGTAAAAGCCGCCGTCAGAAGGGGCGCGACTTCACTTTTTCCAAAGGTGAAGAGCGCCGTGTTCACAAGCTCATGCCCTACGACGTATAAGGTGAGGTGATAGAGAATGCCACGCGCTAAGACCGGTGTAGTTCGCCGTCGCAAGCACAAAGCCATCCTCAAGCGTGCCAAAGGCTTTTACGCCCTGCGCTCTAAGAGCGTCCGTAAGGCCCGAGAAACCCTTTTTAGCGGGGCTATGCGCTCCTTCAACGACCGCCGCAAACGCAAAGGCGATATGCGCCGCTTGTGGATTGTGCGCATCAACGCTGCGGTTCGTCAGCATGGCTTGAGTTATAGTGTGTTCATGCATGGCTTGAAGAAAGCCGGTATCGAACTCGACCGTAAAGTTTTGGCCGACCTGGCCGTGCGCCAGCCCGAGGCCTTTGCCGAGCTTGTCAGTAAGGCCAGAGCTTGAGGCCCACAAGCAGTG
>DAIUDO010000005.1:17860-27478 GCA_036845585.1 Meiothermus sp.
CGAGGCCTTTGCCGAGCTTGTCAGTAAGGCCAGAGCTTGAGGCCCACAAGCAGTGCTTTACGAAGCACAGACGGGTGCTATCCAGCGCCCGTCTGTTGTTTGGGCTGGACCGGCTGACCGGTAAGCGTGCCCCAAGAAGCTCTCTGATGCTGGATTCAAAAAAGGTTCCCGATAATCGGTGAAGAAAACGTCTCCGTTCCGAGCAGCGGTATCGCCTGCGGCTAATTTTTGAGACGTTCGCTGTCTGCCTCGGTCAAAGGGAGTCGTTTTCTTCGCCAACCGATAGGGAGGGGTGTGCTCTACGATTAGAGTTGTGCCGTACGCGGCGCAACCAAGCCTCATCCTCGAGGTCGAGGTTTTCAGAGGCATGGGCCAACCTGCTGAGCCTGGTCATGCCCCCGCTCTACCGCGAGGAGACATTGAACGCACCTCTTCATGATGCGCTGGTTTTCACGGGCTCACCCGGGACCGCGAGCGCTTGGCCCGCACCGCTGAGGCCACTGACAACCTCAGTATGACCCGCATCCTGCTCGCTCGCCTCACAAGCATAGTCTGGGGCGTTTGTTCAGACACACTCTAGGATTCAAAAAGATAGCCCCTGGTTGTTTTGAGCTATAGGGGCTAATCGGTCTAAATCCGGTATGACTAGTCCAGCAGCCCCGAGCGGGCCAGCAAGGCCCTGGGGTTAGGGTCACGACCCAGGAAGCGGCGGAAGAGTTCGGCAGGGTCCGCCGCGTTGCCCTTGCTGAGGATGTGGGTGATGAAGTCCTCGCCGGTCTGGCGGTTGAAGATGCCCTCGGCCTTGAAGCGCGAGAAGGCGTCGGCATCGAGTACCTCGGACCATTTGTAGGAATAGTAGCCGGCGGCATAGCCTACCGGATGGCCAAAGAGATGAGCAAACCCGGCCACAAAGGAGTAGTCCTCGGGCAGGGGGGCTGGCACAAAGGGTTGCATGACCGCCTTGGCATAGCGCACCACATCGCCCTCGGTGGGGGTGTAGTGGACGTGCAGCGACAGGTCGAGCATGCCAAAGGACAGCTGGCGCATGCCCAGGTTAGCGGCCCAGTAGTTTCTGGCCCGCAGGAGCTTCTTGAATAGCTCATCGGGAAGGGGTTCGCCGGTCTGGTAGTGGCGGGCGAAGAGATCGAGGGCTTCGCGCTCCCAGCACCAGTTTTCCATGATCTGGCTGGGCAGCTCGACGAAGTCGCGGGCGACCTGGGTACCGACCAGACTGCGTGCCTCCACGCTGGATAGGGCCAGGTGCAGGAGGTGTCCGAACTCGTGGAAGACGGTCTCCACCTCGCGGTGAGTGAGCAAAGCAGGCTGGTCGCCTACCGGGGGAGTCAGGTTGCCGCACATTAGGCCCAGGTGAGGTTCGGTGGCGTGGCCGTTGCGCACACCCCGGATGAGGGAGTTCATCCAGGCCCCGCCGCGCTTGTTCTCGCGGGGGTGCCAGTCGGTGAAGAAGCGGCCTATGCGCTCGCTGTCTCGATAAATTTCGTAGGCTTGGACCTCGGGATGCCAGGTCTGGACGCCCTCCACCTCGCGCACCTCGAGGCCAAACACCCGCCGCACAATCTCGAAGAGTCCTTCCAGCACCTGGGGCAGGGCAAAGTAAGGGCGTAGCTCCTCCTCGTCGAAGTCGTAGAGGGCTTTGCGCTGTTTTTCGGCGTAGTAGGCAAGATCCCAGGGTTCCAGCGGGGGGGCCTGGGGGCCTTCAATTTCACGGCGGAAGGCTTGCAAGGTCTCCACTTCTCGTCGGAAGTGCGGCTCGTAGGCCTCGCGCAGCTCCTGCTCAAAGCGGAGAGCAGTCTCGGCGTTTTTGGCCATGCGGTTTTCCAGCACGTAGTCGGCGAAGTTGGCATAGCCCAGGAGGCGGGCTTTTTCCTGTCGCAAAGCCAGGATTTCTTCGACCAGGGGGCGGTTGTCACGGCCTGGCTCGGTAGCACGGGTGTAGTAGGCCAGGTAGACCTGCTTACGAATTGCGGCATCATCGAGATAGGTTTGCAAGGCCAGGAAGCTGGGCTGCTGCAGGGTGAACCGGTAGCCCTCGCGCCCCTTGGCCTGGGCGCTGGCCCGGGCAGCCTCGAGGGCGCTCTTGGGCAGACCGGCCACCTGGCTCTCGTCCAGGTAGAGTTCCCAGTCGGCTGTGGAGTCGGTAAGGTTTTGTTCAAAGCGCGTGGTGAGCTCAGAGAGACGGGTATTTATGACCTCGAGGCGGGTTTTTTGCTCGGGCGGAAGGTCGGCACCTTGCCGGCGGAAATCGTCCAGGCGCAGCTTGAGGAAGCGGGCCCAGTCCGGGCTCAGGGTTTGGGCCTCTGGAGTGGCAGCGAAGTCTTTGAGGGCCTGGTAGAGCTCGGAGGAAAGCTGCACCTTGGTGCTGAAGGCGGTGATGGGAGGGATGATGGCGTTGTAGGCGGCGCGCAGCTCAGGGGTGCTAACCACGCTCTCGAGGTGGGCTACCAGCGTGAAGGCGTAGGTGAGGGTCTCGCCCAGCCGGTCCAGCGGGCGCAGGGTGTTTTCCAGGGTGCGCGGTCCCTTGGCCTGCAGGATGGTCTGGAACTCTTCTTCGGCCTGCGCCAGCAGGGCCTGGATGGCGGGTTCGATGTGATGCGGCTTTATCTCCTCAAAGGGGATGTCGTAACGGATCTCCATCAGGGGGTTCACGGACATAGCACTCCAGTATAAGCCAGGCCCGTCGTAGAGAATGTGCGGTTTTCAAGCGTAACTGCGCACGGCCTCGATGACCGCCTCAATCTGGGCCTCCTGCAAAAAAGGGTGCATGGGCAGGCTCAACACCTCGCGGGCAGCAGCTTCGGCGGCGGGAAGGGAGCCTTCGGGGGCCAGGTGGCGGTAGGCGGGCTGGAGATGAGCCGGAACCGGGTAGTGAACGTTGCTGCCGATGCCCCGCTCCTTCAGGTGGGCTGCCAGCCGGTCGCGCTCGGGGTGGCGCACCGTGTACTGGTGGTAGATGTGCAGGGCGTAGGGCATCTCACAGGGGGTCTGTACGTAGCCCCGCAAGCTCTGGGTGTACACCTGGGCGATCTGGCGGCGGCGAGCGTTCCAGCCTTCCAGATGGGGTAGTTTGACCCGTAGGATGGCGGCCTGCAGGGCATCGAGGCGCGAGGTATAGCCCGCAGGCCGCACATGGTGGTAGCGCACCCTCGAGCCGTGGGCCGCCAGCAAGCGCGACTCTTCAGCAATTTGCTCGTCCCTGGTAGCGATAAAACCCGCATCGCCGTAAGCTCCCAGGTTTTTGGTGGGATAGAGGCTGAAGGCCCCGGCATCGCCCAGGGTACCGGCGTAAGGGTGTGCACAGTTGCAGGCCTGTCCGGCTGGATGCTTGCAGCCGGTTGGGCAGTAGCGGGCCCCGATAGCCTGGGCAGAATCCTCCAGTACCTGCAAACCATGCCTACGGGCGAAGGCCAGCAGCTCGCCCATCGGCGCGACCTGCCCATACAAGTGCACGGGCAGAATAGCCCTGGTGCGCGGGGTGAGGGCTGAATCCAGGTGGGCTGGGTCAAGGTTGAAGGTCTGGGGATCGATGTCGACCAGCACCGGGGTGGCCCCTGCGTGCTGGATGGCCTCGAGGGTCGCAATAAAGGTAAAAGGGCTGGTAATGACCTCGTCCCCAGGCCCCACCCCCATGGCCCGCAGGGCAATAAAAAGAGCATCCGTGCCGGAGCCGCAGGTAATTACTTGCGGTACCCCCAGATAAGCCGACAGCTCGGCTTCCAGGGCTGTCACCTCGGGTCCTCCCACAAATCCTCCTGAGGCCAGCACGCGCCCGACCGCCGCGTCGATTTCCGATTTGAGCTCGAGGTACTCTTGCTTGAGGTCAAGAACCGGCACCATGCCTAACACCTTCTCTCTAGCTTATCGCGGTTTGCGGACTTGGCGTGTCCTGGCCCGTGTCTAGCGGTAGATGCCCTTACCCAACCAGAGTCCAGCGGCCAGGCCCATCAGGTTGGCCCCCCAGGCGGCCAGCTCAGGCGGCAACGGGCTCGAGAGGGCCAGCACCTTGCCGGTGCTGAAGGCCACATAGTAGGCGATGGTAAGCACCAGGGCCAGGCCCAGCGCAGTGCCGGGGCTGCTAGCCCGCCGCACTGCTACCGGCAGGGCCAGCACCAGAACCAACAGGTTGCCCAGGGCCAAAGCTACCCCTGTGTGCCACTGGGCCTTGGCCTCCCGCAACTCAGCCGGAGGGGTGGCGGGGTCGCGCAGCTTTCGCCACCATTCGGAAAGCGACACCGGGGTTTCAAATCCACCGCCTGCATACTGAGCTTCCAGGTCATCGCGGCTACGCGGAAGACGCACACTCAGCTCAGCCCCTGGCTGGCCGATGTTCTGTGCCCGGAAAACCCCGCGCAGGCCCTCCTCCGCCTGCTCCAGGGTGGCAAAGTCGGGGATGGGCAACCGGCTAAAATCGAGGGTGAAGACCCGGTAGTCGCGAAAGACGATAACCGAACCCTGCAGACGAGCGGTCTGGGCCAGAATCACGGTCATGGTCTGGCCCTGCCAACGTTCTAAGCGCACCTGCTGCAGTTCGTCCTTGGCCCGATCAAACCCTTCGTAGCGCAAGGTATATTCACCCACCGGCAGCTCCCGCCCGACCAGGTTGAACTGGGCAGTGCGTTCAGGAATGAGCTCGTTGTAGTACACCACCGCTGTGGCCCGGTTGGCCCAGGGCACCACCCACTCCGAGAGAGCCAGCGAAAATCCACTCATCAAGAGCCCTCCCAACAGAAACAACCTGGCGGTACGCAGTACGGAGATGCCCCCAGCCTGCATGACCAGCAACTCGTTTTCCCGTGCCAGCCGCCCGAAGGCCAGCATAACTGCCAGCAGTCCGGCAATGGGCAAAGCCTGAACGGTGGCGGCGGGAATTTGCAAGGCCAGCCACTTAAGTATGCTTGCAAGCTCAGCTGTGCCCATCCACTGGGCTCGAGGTAAGAGGTTGCTGATCAGGCCAAAGGCAACATACAGCGCCAGGCCAAATAAAAAAACCGGCAGAGCTTCGCGAAAAATATAACGGTCCAGGTGTTTCATCGAATTTCGAGCCCAAAGGTCAGTTTGCCGCTGGCGGTCTCGCCGGGGTGCTGAGCGATGCGGGTTTCCTGGTAGCCCAGCCGCCAGATGAAGCAGCAGTCGGCGTAGCGCAGTTCCATTCCCCAGCGGCTAATGCCCTGGCGCAGGAAATCATACCCGAGGAAAGGCGCCAGGCTGAGGTCGTAGGTGCAGGTAAGGGGAACTGGGGTGAAGCCCAGCACCAGCTCCCGGCGTTCCCAGTCGTCGCGCCCATTGCTTAGGGTTTTGCCCACGCAGGCCCAGCAGGTGTTGAACTGGGCCCAGACCTCACCAAAATCCTGTGAGTAGCCCAGGCGTAGCCTGGCCTGGGTCTGCGCTTTGAGAAAGTCGTGTTCGGCCTCGAGGCTCATCCCGGCGTACTGCAGGCTGCCCGACAGTTGCTGGGTAGCCTCGCGACGCTCGAGCCAGAAACGCCCCGGCGTAGACTCGATGGCCCAGGAATAGCGCAGATGCAGGGTGAAATCGCCCTCGTAGCGGCCTTCGGCCTGCCCGCCGTAGGCCGCGTACTGCTGAGGCTGGTTGTAGAAACCCAGCACTCCAAAAGGCTCGAGGTGAAAGCGAAACGGCCCTTCCTGCACCTCGAAGGTGTAACGTAGTTCGGCCCCAGCGACAAGCCCGCGCTCCTGGGTGGCCGGGGTGCCGTCCCGCCAGTCCTGGGCCAGCCAACCAAAGGGGGTCAGGGTGAAGCGCCCCAAGCCCAAAGCCTGCTTCAACCCGAAAGCATAGCGCCCCTTTTCGCTATCGTGAACAAAAAACAAGGGGCCATCCACTACCTCGCCCCGGCTGGTCGGGCCGCTGGGTTTTAGGTCAAACTCGAGGCGGGCCCGACGGCCTTTTTCCAGTGCAGACACCCCCAGTCGCAGAAGCGGGTCTGGGCTACCCAGGCGCAGGCCCAGGAGGGTCAGCCGGGTTGAAAATCTACCCGAAAAAGAACCCGGCTCGGACAGAGGAAACTCGCTCAGACCCAGATTCAAACCCTGGTCAAAGTCGAAACGGACCGGCAGGATAACATCGCCGGTGCTGCCCGGTGCGGACAGCCCCAGGATTTCGCTAAGGGGTTGTTCGGGATCGAGGCGCAGCTCGGCGAAACGGGCCAGGCCAAGCCGGTAGACCTCGAGCCGGCTCTCCTCTAGCACAACCTCCCCGGTCTGGGTAGCGAAGCGCAGGTTTTCTGATACGAGCAGCAGGTCGTCGCCGCACTTGCAGGTGGTGACGCGAATTCCGCTGGCCTGCAAAACCCCAGCTTTGATGCTGCCCTTTTCAGCCCAGAAGCGATAACGGTCGGTTTGCACCTCGATACGGCTGGCTGTGAGTTCCCCGTTGTTCTGGTCATAGCGCAGCTCGGGGGCCTGCAACAACAGCCCCTCGGTCTGCAAACAAGCCCCATCGCTGAAAACGGCCACCTCGCCGTCGAACTCTAAGTTACCCCCACCGGCCAGGCCCTCGGGGGTCTCGAGGGTATACGGTTGCTCGGCACAGGGCGCCGGGCTTCTCGGCGAGGCCCAGGCCAGGCCCGCGAGAAGCAGGAGAAAGATCGGGAACCCTCGGCGGACCGCCCTCGAGCAGCCGGCCCCACAAAACTGAAGAGCCTGGCCTCTGACCTGTGCGATTTTGGCCAGTTTGCTGTATGAGAAACTGCCTGAACGCAGGCGCAAGCCTGCCCCCAGGCCACGACCCAGAACCTGCCGGCCCCTCCACACGCCCTACAGTTTATCGGCGTAGGGCCGCAGGCGATTGAAAACCTCTGGCGGTACACGGGTAATGGCCCGCACCTTGCCGCCCTCAAAGTTGAGCAGCAGGGTACTGTCGGGCCGGTTGCCCCGCAAGGTGGTGGCCCCATCGCGAAAAGTGAAAGCGCCCAGCACCAGGGCTTGATCTTTGCTGGTGTCCACGACCAGTAGACCGGCCTCGAGCAGCGGATCGCTCGAGCGCACCTCACCCTTCAGCACCAGCACGTCTTCTTTGAACAGCAAACCCTGCTGGGCGGTAATACCCTTGAACTGCTTGGAGCCAAACCGCACCCCGTTCATTCGGAGTGTGTCGGGCTTTTGCTGGTACTCGAGGCTGGCCGCGCTGAAGTCGCCCTCCCTGGACTTCAGGGTAGCCTCGCGTGCACGAATAAAATCGCCATCCCTATACTGGATGTAGCGGGCCTCGAGCACCAGCCCGCTCTTGTTATCGGTGATGGTACCGCCGGTGGGTAGGGTATAGACGCCGGTTCCTATGTCGAGTTCCGAGTTGCCCCTGGGCTTGACCTCAAAACCAGCAAACCTCGAGGCCAGCACCACCGCCAGCAGAAGAGGGAGCAGAACCAACCATCGCTTCATCCCATCCATGGTAGGGCCTGGGGCATGAACCGAATGAGCAAAACCTCAACCGGACCTCGAAAGGCAGCCTCAAGCTGGCTTTCCTCTCCAGCCTGTTCCTGCCAACCCTAAGGGAGTGTCCGCTCCAGTGGCCAGCGTCCACGGTACTGTTCGCGCCAACGGCGTATGTCCACGGTACTGCCCCAGTACACGCCCGCCACAGCCCTACGGAACAAGCCTGGCAAGCCTAAGGTAGGTTTTTAGCGATAAACTAGCGGTGAGCATAGTGAGGTCAGTTATGAGCGAGCCTATCTGGTTCCCAACCGAGGCATACAAGCGCGGCAGCCACATCGAGGCCATGCTGCAACGCCTGAACCTGGAAAGCTACGAGGCGCTCTACCAGTTCAGCATCGAACAAACCGATGCTTTTTGGGAAGCCACCCTTCAGCTGCTAGGAGTTGAATGGTTCGAGCCCTACCGTATGGTGCTCGAGGTCTCCAAGGGCCCCCAGTGGCCGCAGTGGTTTTTGGAGGGTCGGCTCAACCTGGCCCATAACGCCCTCCACCACGCCAGAACCCGGCCCGGTGACACGGCACTCATCTGGGAGGGGGAGGATGGAGCCACAACCCGGCTGAGCTACGCCGAGCTCGAGGCCGCTGTTGCCCAAGCAGCCCATGCCCTGAAAAACCTGGGTGTTGGCAGGGGAGACCGGGTTGGCCTTTTCCTGCCCATGCTCCCAGAAACCGCCATCGGTGCGCTGGCACTGGCTCAGATAGGCGCCATTTTCGTGCCGATTTTTTCCGGCTACGCCGCCGAGGCGGCTGCGACCCGCCTGGTCGATGCCGAGGCCAGACTCCTCATCGCCGCCGATGGCTTCTACCGCCGTGGAGGGCGGGTGGCTCTGCTGGACAACGCCCGGGCCGCCGCTGCACTCTCTCCCAGCGTACAGAAACTACTGGTGGTGCGCCGCTTTGGCGACACCGCTCTGGCTGAAAACGAGGTGGCCTGGGATCAGATTGTCCCACAACAACCTTCCATCGCACCCTACGAGTCCATGGGCAGCATGGATCCCTTCATGCTGATCTACACCTCGGGCACAACCGGCAAGCCCAAAGGTACCGTACACTACCACGCCGGCTTTCCCATCAAAGCGGCGCAAGACATGGCGCATTTGTTCGATGTGCGCCAGGGCGAGACCCTCTTCTGGTTCACCGATATGGGCTGGATGATGGGGCCTTGGGCCATTCTAGGCGCCCTCACCATCGGTGCTACCGTGCTGCTGTACGAAGGGGCTCCCGACTATCCCGATGCCGGCCGCCTATGGGCCATCTGCGAGAAGCATGGGGTGACCCACCTGGGCCTCTCTCCCACCTTGGTACGAGCCCTGATGCCGATGGGCGAAGAGCCGGTACGCTCGCACGATCTGGGCAAGCTTCGCATGCTGGGCTCGACTGGCGAACCCTGGAACCTCGAGCCCTATCTGTGGTTTTCCAAAACCGTGGGCCAGAACCGGCTCCCCATTATCAACTACTCTGGCGGCACAGAAATTGGCGGTGGTATCCTGGGCTGCACGGCCTGGCGGCCCATCAAGCCCATGGGGTTCAACACCGCTGTTCCTGGCATCCACGCCGAGGTGCTGGACAGCACGGGCCGACCCGTGCGCGGTGAAGTAGGTGAGCTGGCCGTCTTAAAGCCTTGGCCTGGACAGACCAAGGGTTTTTGGAATGCCTCCGAGCGCTACCTGAACACCTACTGGAATCGCTTTGAAAACATCTGGGTTCATGGCGACTGGGCCATCCTGGACCAGGAAGGTCACTGGATCATCCAGGGCCGCAGCGACGACACCCTCAAGATTGCAGGCAAACGGGTAGGGCCAGCTGAATACGAGAGCGCTGCGGTCGAACACCCAGCCGTAAAAGAAGCCGCTGCGATTGGCGTTCCACACGAAGTGAAAGGCGAGGCCGCAGTGGTGTTTGTGGTGCTGCGATCCGAGCACACTCCCAGCATGGAACTGGAGAAATCCATCGCAGAGACCATTGCCCATCGCCTGGGCAAAGCCCTGAAGCCAGAAAAAATTCTTTTTGTTCCGGACCTCCCCAAAACACGCAATGCCAAGGTGATGCGCCGAGTGATTCGGGCCGCGTTCCTGGGGCAAAACCCTGGTGACCTTTCTGCGCTTGAGAACCCCCAGGCCGTAGAGGCCATTCAGACTGCCTCGAGTTAG
>DAIUDO010000005.1:27578-35641 GCA_036845585.1 Meiothermus sp.
CGCCCATCGGGCACAAGCGCTTTTTTACGGCACTGAGCCAATGTGGACGAGAGTTGCTGTTCGATTGTTGCTCCACTGTAGGCCACTATACTACATGTTGTGTTATTTTTGCGCGATAAACACAACCCGTTGATGTATTTTGAATTCGCTTGCTATGCATCGATGAGTTTGTTTTTTCCTTTTTTATCGCTTTATTTTAGCCTAGTCAAGCTCTCCGAAACAAGCCTTAATCATTTTGCGTCGGTATCCCAACACTTTGTTTAGGACGGCGCAAACCCTCGAGGACCAGAGTCGTTCAATGTGCAATTTGCGCCATGTTGGTCGAAGCAAATTGCAATTCTGTGTTTGCCTGGCCTCTAGCAGCGAAGGCCTAGCAGCACCGCCAAAATCACCTTGGGGAATAGCCCGCCATTCGGCCCACGCCAAGGGCGCTTTGCATCGCTAGAACCGTTGTCTCCTAAGTTCCGTTGGCAACCTTGTCGAACCCCGTGCACCGCTCTACAAATTGGGTTGCCGAGCAACCCTCTAGTCAATTTTTCGACCAGCTGCAAGGGTTCGCATGGACTCGCTAAACCGTTGAGTTGGCCTTTTTAGGCCGTTGATTGGGCTGCCGCAGCGGGAGGCCTTGGCAAAAAAGCCCTGCGATAGAATACTCAGCATGCTGGATTCCAAAATATTGGCCCTGGCCCAGGATGTACGGGTGCTGCTTACTCGAGGTCTGGATGCACTGGCGCGCATGGGGCTCGGGACGGAGGCGCTAAAACAAGCCATGCTGGACCTGGAGGGCCCTTTTTTGCTGGTGGTAGCGGGCGAATTTAACAGCGGCAAGTCCTCGTTGCTTAACGCGCTTCTGGGGGGCGACTTCTTGAAGGAAGGCGTAACCCCCACCACCGACCGCATCAACCTGATAGGCTACGGTCCCGAGCCCAGGCTGGAGCCAGAGTCCCCCGAGCTGGTGCGGATTCAGTTGCCTCATCCCCTGCTCAAAGACCTGCGGCTAGTGGATACCCCCGGCACCAACGCCATCCTGCAACACCATCAGGTTCTGACCGAAAAATTTCTGCCCCGTGCCGACCTGATTTTATTTGTCACCAGTGCAGACCGGCCTTTCACCCAGTCGGAAGCCGATTTCCTCAGATTCATCCGGACCTGGGGCAAGAAGGTGGTACTGATCATCAACAAGATGGATCTGCTTACCGAAGCCGAACTGCAACAGGTGCTTGAGTTCGTTCGCAAAGGAGCCGACCAGACGCTGGGACAGGTTCCCCCCATTTTTTCGGTTTCGGCCCGTCGCGCACGCCAAGGTGATCTAGCCCATAGCCGTATTGGCGAGCTCGAGGCCCACATCCATCAGGTGCTCAACCACGAGGCGGCCATCCTCAAGCTGGGCTCACCGCTGGGGGTTCTGACCCGGCTGATCGAGGAAGCCCGACCGGCCCTGCAAGCTAGGCTCGAGGAAGCAGAAAAGCAACTGGCCACCTGCCGTGAACTTGATCACCTAATCGGGCGTCACGAAGAGCGTACCCGTCGCGACTTCGCCGGGCAGGTTGCGCTGGCCTTGCAGGCCATCGATGAGGTGCGTAGCCGAGGAGAGCGCTGGTTGGACGAGAAAGTACGCTTCTCCCGCTTCCTCGAGCTGATGCAGTCCAGCAAGCTCAAACAGAGCTTCATCGACGATGTGGTCAAGGGCGCCAATCAGGAGATCGAACGCCGGGTACTGGAGTCTATGAACTGGCTGGCCAAGCGCGACCGCGAGCTGCTGGAAGATGCCCTGTCGCTTTTGCGCGAGGCCCCTGGCCTGCGCCAAGGCGAGCAAGTTGGCTCAGAGGGACACAACATCGCGGGCAATCTGGAGGAGGCCCTGCGCTCCTTTGATGCCGAGGCTGAGGCTATTCAGTTGCGCGACTTCATACAAGAAAGCCTGCGGGGAACCGCCCTCGCCGAGGTCGGCGTGATGGGGTTGGGACTGACCATCCTGCTGGTGGCACAAAAAATCGCTTTCGACATCTTAGGTATTTTTGCCACGGTGTTTGGAGCTATTCTGGCTACCTCCATCTTGCCCCGCCGTAAAGAAACTGCCAAAGCCCGCTTGCGCGAACGCCTGCTCGAGCTGCGAAGCACCCTCGAGCGGGCTTTGGGCGAGACCCTGGACATCGAAATGCACCGTACCCGCGGACGCTTCAACAGCCTTTACCGTACCCCCTGCAGCCGCCTGGAACATAGCCGCGATCTCACCCTTGGGCAACTACAGCAGGTTGAGCAACTAAAAGGTGAAACCCTCGAGCTGCGCCGGCGGCTGGGTTGATGCAAAGACCACCGCTTGAGAGTTGGCCTGGGATTGTAAGGCGGGTTTCCCGAGAAGACCTTGAGGACACTTTTACCCCTGTCTAGTTTTTGTTAGCCACCTCAACAAGGTCTCCTTTGGTTGCTTGTGTTCAACGCCCTCCCGAATGACCTCTTGCATTCTTCCCAAAGCTATGCTAGAAAATTCATTTATAAAGAGTGCAAACGATTGCAATAAACCAGGGTTACTAAGTCCTAAGTGACAAAAATATCACGACCTGCTTGTGTTTATTGCTATCCGCAGCTTGCAAACGATTGCATATGGTAAGCCTTGACGATGTAGCCAAACGCGCACAGGTCTCAGCTGCGACCGTCTCGCGCGCCTTGTCGCGCCCGGATATGGTGGCCGAAGCCACCCGCGAACGAATTCTGCAAGCGGCCCGCGAGCTCGGCTACCAGCCCAATCAGCTCGCTCGCAGCCTGCGCCAGCGGAGCAGCCGAACCCTCGGCCTCATCATCACCGATATCCTCAACCCCTTCCATGCCACCTTGGCCAAAGGCGTACAAGACGCCGCAGAAAAGCACAACTATACCGTTTTTCTCTTCAATACCGACGAGGACCCTGAGAAGGAGTTGCGCGCCCTCAACGTGCTGCGTGGACACCTACCCCAGGGGCTCCTGATAGTTCCCAGTCCCAGGGCCAAAGAAAACCTGCTGCTGGTTCCCAAACTGCCCACCGTCGAGCTGGATCGCAGCAGCGGCACACCGGGGGTACGCACGGTCATGGTAGACAACATTGGCGGGGCCAAAACTGCCGTGCAGCATCTTATTGAACTCGGACACCGAAAAATCGGTATGATCGTGGGACGGCTGGACATCTCGACTGCCGTCGAGCGGCACCAGGGCTACCGTGAGGCCTTGTTGGCCCACGGAATTGCCTACAACGAAGCACTCGTACTGCTTGGTAACCACCGCGAGGAGGACGGCTACCGAGCGGCTATGGTCTTGCTGTCCCTTCCCAAAGAAGAACGGCCCACAGCGCTGTTTGTGGGCAACAACGAGATGACCGTGGGAGCAGTTCTGGCAGTGCGCGAACTAGGCCTTCGCATCCCCGATGAACTGTCCATTGTGGGCTTCGATGATTCCCGTTGGGCTGCCACCATGCACCCAGCCCTTACAGTGGTCGCCCAGCCTACCTACGAGCTGGGTTTTCTGGCCTGCGAAACCCTTCTGAGTTCGCTGAGCCGGGGTCGGGCGACCCTGCCCACCAGCATCCGTCTGGACACCACCTTCATCGTTCGGGAGTCCACCGCCCCGCCGGGCGGTTTGACCAAAGGGCTCGCAAGGCAAAGGAGGGGAAAGCGCTAAAAACAAAGTGAGGCTGTCTGGCAAAAGGTTTTTTGTACAGGAGGAGCATATGCGTAAAACAATGGCCATTGCAGGTTTGCTGGTAGCAGGCGCAGCGGCACTGGGCCTGGTTACAGCCCAGAACAAAACCCCTTACATCGGGCTCATCACCAAAACCGAGTCCAACCCTTTCTTCGTTAAGATGAAGGAAGGAGCCAGCAAGGAGGCTCAGAAGCTCGGGGCAAAGTTCATTAGCGCCGCAGGCAAAACCGACGGCGACAACGCGGGTCAGGTCGCGGCCATCGAGAACATGGTCGCGGCCGGAGTGAACACTATTCTGATCACTCCCAGCGATGCCAAGGCCATCATCCCGGCCATCAAGAAAGCCCAGGCCGCCGGGGTACAGGTGATTGCCCTGGACAGCCCCACCGATCCAGTCAGTGCAGTTGACGCGCTGTTTGCCACCAACAACTACAAGGCCGGTGAGCTGATTGGGGCCTACGCAAAGGCCGCCATGCGGGGAAAGCCTCTAGTGATTGCAACCCTCGACCTGTTCCCCGGACACCCGGTAGGAGCCCAGCGGCACAACGGTTTTCTGAAGGGGCTGGGTCTGCAAAGCCTAGGTCCTGAGAGCAACGAGCTGGCCAAGCCTGCCGAAGTGGTTTGTATGGCAGACACGTTTGGCGACCGGGCCAAAGGCCAGACCGCCATGGAAAACTGCCTGCAGAAAAACCCCAACATCAACCTGGTTTACACCATCAACGAGCCTGCCGCCGCGGGGGCTTACCAGGCCCTACGGGCGGCTGGAAAAGAGAAGAGCGTGATGATCGTCTCGGTGGATGGGGGCTGTGAGGGCGTGCGCAACGTGGATCGTGGCATTATTGCAGCCACCTCCCAACAGTATCCCCTGCGGATGGCAGCCATGGGCGTGCGGGCAGGCGTCGAGTACGCCAAGACAGGCAAAAAAGCCCAGGGTTATGTGGACACTGGGGTCGAATTGATCGCCAAAACCCCTGTGGCCGGCGTGGCCAGCAAGGACGTCAAGTACGGTTTGGACAACTGCTGGGGCCAGTAAACCTCGAGGTCAGCGGGGTGGTGGGCTAGCCCACCACCCCTATCTTCAAGAGAAAACGAGTGGTGGTATAAAAGAAAAAAATGAGGTCAGCATGGCAGAGCAGCAACCCGGAACCACCCAGAAGCCCGGTAGCTTTTTGGAGCGGCTCCCCAGCCTGAGCATTCTAGGCCCGCTGGTAGCGCTTTTGTTGGCGGTGGTCTTTTTCAGCTTGCAATCCGAGCGCTTTTTGACCGGACAAAACTTCTCCCTGATTTTGCAGCAAATCTCGGTCGTGGCCGTGCTGGCCATCGGCCAGACCCTGATCATTCTGACCGCTGGAATCGACCTATCGGTGGGGTTTGTAATGGCCCTGGGCACCATGGTGATGGCTAAGTTTGCGGTGGAGTTAGGCCTCCCGCCGCTGCTGGCCATCCTTTGCGGTATGGTCGTAACCACCGCCTTCGGTTTTCTGAACGGCTTTTTGATTACCCGCTTTCGGCTGCCGCCTTTCATCGTGACCCTGGGCACCATGAACATCGCCTTTGCCCTGACCCAGATCTACTCCCGGGCCCAGACCGTGAGCGGCCTGCCAGAGGCCCACCTGTTCTGGGGCAACACCTTCCGTATTGGCGAGACGGTGTTGACCTATGGGGTGGTGCTGATGATTGTGCTGTACCTGGTGGTCTGGTTCTTCCTGAGCGAGACCGCCCCGGGCCGGCACCTCTACGCGGTGGGCAACAACCCCGAAGCCGCCCGCCTGATGGGCATCCCCACCCAGCGGGTATTGTTGCTGACCTACACCATCGCCGGGTTCTTCTACGGCATTGCGGGCTGGCTGCTCATCTCCCGCACCAGTGTGGCCGACCCCAACGCAGGCCAGACCGAGAACCTCGAGACCATCACCGCGGTGGTGCTGGGCGGTACCAGCCTGTTTGGTGGCCGTGGCGTGATCCTGGGTACCCTGCTGGGAGCCATCATTGTGGGGGTTTTCCGCAACGGCCTGACCCTCACCGGGGTCTCCTCGGTCTACCAGGTACTCATTACCGGCATTCTGGTCATTCTGGCCGTGACCGCCGACCAGATTTCCAAACGGAGGAGCTGAGATGGATGCCAACCCGATCCTGCCACCCCAACCAACAGGCCTCACCCCCCCGCAAGCTACGCCTGCACCCAAGCCAAAAGTGGTGCTCGAGGCCCGCGGTCTGGTCAAACGGTATGGCCACGTTACGGCGCTGGACGGCACCGACTTTGAGCTGCGCGAAGGCGAGATCCTGGCCGTAATTGGCGATAACGGCGCAGGAAAGTCCACCTTGATCAAGGCCCTTTCGGGGGCCATCATCCCCGATGCCGGATACATTTTTCTGGACGGCAAACCGGTGCACTTCCGCAGCCCCATCGATGCGCGTCGAGCTGGCATCGAGACGGTCTACCAGGACCTGGCAGTGGCCCCGGCCATGACCATCGCAGAAAACCTTTTCCTGGGCCGGGAAATTCTGCGCCCCGGCTGGTTGGCCCGGCTGCTGCGCTGGATTGACAAGAAAAAGATGCTCGAGGAGGCCAGCGCCGACATGAAAGACCTCAAGATTGGCATCCGCTCCATGAACCAGGCCGTCGAGACCCTCTCCGGGGGGCAGCGCCAGGGGGTAGCGGTAGCCCGCAGCGCAGCTTTTGCCCGCCACGTCGTTATCATGGACGAACCCACCGCCGCGCTGGGCGTCAAGGAAGGCAACATGGTGCTCGAGCTCATCCGCCGGGTGCGCGACAGCGGCCTCCCGGTGATCATCATTAGCCACAACATGCCGCACGTTTTTGAAATTGCCGACCGCATCCACATTCAGCGTCTGGGCAAGCGGGCTGCGGTGGTCAACCCCAAGACCATCAGCATGTCCGACGCGGTCGCGGTAATGACCGGGGCCAAGGTGGCCGAGGAGCTGAGCCCCGAAACGCTGGCCTACTAGCCATGCTGCTGGGTTTGGACCTGGGCACGGGCTCATGCAAGGTTTTGCTGCTGAACCTGCAGGGCCGGGTGGTGGCCGAGGCCCAGCAGGAATACGGCGTACAAGCCCCCCGGCCCGGCTGGGCCGAGTCGGATCCGCAAGACTGGTGGGAAGCCGTGGTCTCCGCGACCCGCGCGGCGGTGGGCGACCAGGGCCCCCAGGTACTGGCCCTGGGTCTTTCGGGCCAGATGCACGGGGTGGTGCTGACCCAGGCCGATGGCATCCCCCTCCGCCCAGCCGTTCTCTGGGCCGACGGGCGTTCGGAGGAGGCCCTGGCTGCCTACTACCGTCTGCCCGAGGCCGCGCGCCGGCGGCTGGCCAACCCCCTAACGGTCGGGATGGCCGGCCCCAGCCTGTTGTGGCTAAAGGAACACGAGCCAGCCAACTACCGCGCAGCGCGCTGGGCCTTGCAGCCCAAAGACTGGCTGCGGCTGCGGCTCACCGGCCAGGTTCTTTCCGAACCCTCGGATGCCTCGGGTACTCTGCTGTACGACCTCGAGGCCGACACCTGGGCGCTGGACATCACCGAAGCTCTGGGGCTACGCCCCGATCTGCTGCCTCCGCTGGTGCCCTCTGGCAGACTGGCTGGTCACCTGACTGCTGCCGCAGCCGAGGCGTTGGGCCTGCCGGCTGGCTTGCCGGTAGCAGCCGGGGCTGCCGACACCGCTGCTGCGTTGCTGGGCAGCAGGCTGGAGGTCGGCGAGGTTCAGCTCACCGTGGGTACCGGGGCCCAGATTGCCCAAATGCTGGAGGCCCCCGTCCTCGACCCCACCCTGCGCACCCACCTCTACCGGGCAGCTTTGCCTGGCCGGTGGTACGCTCTGGCTGCCCTGCAAAACGCTGGGCTGGCCTTGGAATGGGTGCGCTCGTTGCTGGGGCTAAGCTGGGACGAGGCCTACGCAGCATCCCAGGGCATCCCCCCGGGGGCCGAGGGCCTCACCTTCCTGCCCTACCTGACCGGCGAGCGCACCCCCCATCTCGACCCCCAGGCCCGGGGAGTCTGGGCCGGACTGGGACGCCACCATCACCGAGGCCACCTCATGCGGGCGGCCCTGGAGGGGCTGGCCTTCAGCTTGCGTGAGGGCCTGGAAGCCCTCGAGGTGCCCCCCAGCACCCCCCTGCGCTTGGCTGGCGGAGGTACGGCAGAGCCCTTCTGGCAGCAGATGCTGGCCGACGTGCTAAACCGCCCCCTGGTGGTTACTCCGGTTCGCTCAGCCTCGGCCCTGGGGGCTGCTTTGCTGGCAGGCATGGCCATCGGGACTGCGGTACCGGATTCCACCCAACCGGTCTCGCTGGTGCACAACCCGCAAAGCACAGCCTACGAGGCTGCATACCGGCGTTACCGTGAGCTCTACTCCCGGCTTAGGGGGTGGTTTGCATAA
>DAIUDO010000006.1:0-3088 GCA_036845585.1 Meiothermus sp.
AAAATCGCTAATTCCTGCCGAGCGGGCCCGCGACCTGGGTGCCATTCCCTTTAGCCTCGAGGGGGGTACGCTGCGGGTTGCCCTCTTAAATCCTCTGGACAACCTGGTGCTGGAGGAGCTCGAGGACCTCACCAACCAGATCATCGAACCCTACCAGACCACCCAGTCCGCCTTCCGCTACGCCCTGGCTCTGCACTACCCCGAGCTCGGTCTGCCGGTGCCCCCGCCGCCTTCAGCATCCTCACCCAGCGAGATGCAACTGGGTGAAATCCTGGTCGGAAAAGGATGGTTGAGTCGTGAAGACCTCGAGGCTGCCTTGGTCGAGCAGGAAAAAACCGGCGAGCTGCTGGGTCGCCTGCTGATCGGTAAGTATGGCCTAGAGGAAGAAAAGCTCTATCAGGTGCTGGCAGAGCAGGCCGGGCTGGAGTTCAAGGTCGATCTGGACAACCTCGAGCTGCAAAATGAGGTCTCGGCCCTCTTGCTGCGCCCCGATGCCTTGCGGTATCAGGCCGTGCCGGTTCGCCTGGAGGGTCAGCAGGTCTTGATAGCTCTGGCTGATCCCCGGCATCGGCATGCCGTAGCCCAACTGGTTGAACGCCCGACCAAGTTCATCCTGACCTTACCCAAGGTCTGGGAAAACCTTTTTGCCAAGATTTATCCTGAGAAGAGTCGCCTGGGCGAGGCCCTTGTCCAGGAGGGTAAGCTGGGCCGTGCGGCCCTCCAGGATGCCCTATCGGTACAGCGGCGCATGGGCAAAACCCGCCCCTTAGGTGAGGTGCTGGTCGAGCTGGGTTACGTGACCAGCCAGGATGTCGAAGAGGCCCTTGCCAAGCAGCGTCAGGGCGGAGGCCGGCTGGAAGATACCCTGGTGCAGTCGGGCAAGATCAAGCCCGAGATGCTTGCCAAGAGCCTGGCTGCCCAGCTTGGCTACCCCTACATCGACCCCACCGACTCACCCCCCGACCCCTCGGTGCTGACCATGGTGCCCGAGGGAACCGTGAAGCGATACACCATCTTCCCGCACCACCTCGAGGGCAGCACTCTGGTGGTCTTGATGAAAGACCCCCGCAACATTCTGGCCATCGATGATCTGCGCGTGCTGACCAAGCGTGAAATCATGCCAGCGGTCTCGGCCGAGGCCTCCATAACCAAACTGATTGAACGCTTCTACGGGGGTTCGACCGGGGTTGAGGAGCTGGCCCGCGAGTTTGAGGTTAAACGCAAAGAAGAGGAGTCTGTTGATACCAGTGGGCTCGACGACAACGCGGTGGTCAAGCTGGTCAATAGCGTCATCCGCGAAGCCTACTTGCAGGAAGCCTCCGACATCCATATCGAACCACGTCAGAGCGATATCCTGGTGCGCATACGGGTTGACGGTAACCTGCGCGAGTACATGCGCTTGCCGAAAGGGGCTGGCCCAGCCATTGCCTCGCGCATCAAAATTATGGCCAACCTGGACATCGCCGAAAAGCGTCTGCCCCAGGACGGCCGGGTGCGCTACCGCGACCGCTTGATTGACCTGGATCTGCGGCTTTCTACTTTGCCCACGGTCTACGGCGAGAAGATAGTAATGCGCCTCCTGCGCAAGGCCACCGACATCCCCGAGATTGAAGAGTTGGGCTTTGCGCAGGATGTTTTCCAGCGTTTCGAGGATGTCATCTCCAAGCCCTACGGCATCTTTTTGATTACGGGCCCCACTGGCTCGGGTAAGTCCTTTACCACTTTTTCCATCCTCAAGCGGATCGCCACCCCGGATAAAAACACCACCACCATCGAAGACCCTGTCGAGTACGAAATTCCCGGCATTAACCAGACCCAGGTTAATCCGGTTGCGGGTCTAACCTTTGCCAAGGCTCTGCGCAGCTTTTTGCGCCAGGACCCCGACATCATTATGGTTGGCGAGATCCGCGACTCTGAGACCGCTAAAATTGCCACCGAGGCCGCTCTGACCGGCCACCTGGTCATTGCCACGCTGCACACCAACGATGCCGCCGGGGCGGTTACCCGCCTCGACGAGATGGGTGTAGAGCTGTTCAACATTTCTGCTGCCCTGGTAGGTGTGCTAGCCCAGCGTCTGGTTCGCAAGATCTGCGAGAGCTGCAAGATTCAAGTCGAGCCCGATGCGCTGGTACTGCGTCGTCTGGGTATGTCCAGGGAGGACGTACGCGGTAAGAACCTTTATAAGGGCACGGGCTGCGATAAGTGTGGGGGCTCGGGCTACAAAGGCCGCACCGCCATCCACGAGCTCATGGTGCTAGATGACGAAATCCGACGGGCCATTGTGGAGGGGCAGTCGGCCACCCAGATCAAGGAGATTGCCCGTAAAGGCGGTATGAAAACCCTTCGTGAGGATGGCATTCAAAAAGCCTTTGCCGGCTTGACCACGCTGGAAGAGGTGATGGCCCGGACAAACGACTAGGGTTGCGCCTCCGACCCTCGCGACAAAACACCGGATGGAGCTTCTGCGCCTTGCGTGCAAATCTCTTGCTATCGATGCTCCTAACCCGTGCGCAGCCCGAGGTTGAGAGCACACCCTATCGCTTGGCGCAGGTGCGCACCCTCGAGGAAAGTGCATCGTCGAAAAAAGTCATCACGGCGGAACCGCCGCCTAGGCGGTACTGGCTTGGGAAACGGTACTTTCTCTGCTGTGCGGTTCACCTCGATCGATAGTTCCGTCTACACCGCGCGCAACACGATGAGGCTGCCCAGGGCGATTAGCTGAGCCGGTCAGGTGTTGGGTATGTCGGGATCGGTCCTAAGGGGTAGAATCTCAGCCATGAGTTGGAAAGACTACCTGCAGCAGCACCAGGCCGCCCACCTCGAGGACTTCCGCACCTTCCTTTCCTTTCCCAGCATCTCGGCCCAGCCCGCCCACCGCGAGGATGTGCAGCGCGCCGCCCAGTGGTTGGCAGCGCGGTTCAAGCAGGCCGGTTTTTTGCAGGCCGAGGTGCTCCCCACCGCCGGACATCCGGTGGTCTATGCCGAATACTGCCCCTACCCGGACCGGCCCACCGTGCTTTTCTACGGCCACTACGATGTACAACCGGCCGACAACCCCGAGCGCTGGAACTCCCCGCCCTTCGAGCCC
>DAIUDO010000006.1:3188-35065 GCA_036845585.1 Meiothermus sp.
GCGGGCTTCTACGACGATGTGGAACCCCTCAGTCCAGCTCTGCGTGAGTGGTACAAAAAAATCCCCTGGGACGAGGCTGCCGAGCTAGGCAAGCTTAACCTCACCGAGTTCTACGGGGAAGCGGGCTACTCCCACTGGGAGCGCACCACCGGCAGGCCCACCCTCGAGGTCAACGGGATGTGGGGCGGTTACACCGGCCCCGGCACCATGACCGTGATCCCCTCCACCGCCCACGCCAAGATCACCTGCCGCCTGGTGCCCCACCAGAACCCCGAGAAGATCGTGGCCTTGGTGAAGGCCCACCTCGAGGCCCACTGCCCCAAAGGGGTACGCTTGCAGGTGCACCTGCGTGAGTCCGGTGCACCGGCCTTCCGCATGTCGCCCGACCACCCCGGCTGCCAGGCAGCCAAAGAGGTACTGACCGAGCTCTACGGAGTGCCCCCCGTGGAGATGATGTTCGGCGGCTCGGTGCCCATTCTTTCCACCCTTAAGGCCCTGCTGGGTCACGACCCTGTGAGCTTTGGCTTTGGCCTGGAGGACGAGCTGATTCACTCGCCCAACGAGTTCTTCAGGCTCTCGAGCTTCGAGAAGGGCAAGCAGGCCTACGCCATGCTGCTGATGCGGCTGGCCCGGTAGACCTCGAGGTTCGAAAAGGCTTCTTGAAGAAGAAACAAGCCGTGCTAATTACAGCTGGGCTAGGAAGATTCAACCCAACGAGCCCCTCGAGCTACCCAAGGTCACGAACCTCTCACACCAGATTCGGTTGGTTCGGCACCGAATAGTGGCCTCGCCCGCGCCGCGCCGTGACGTGGCACAGAGGCGTCCGATCGTAGTTATCCGTACAGCGGAGGGCGATACCGATATACTGCATCGTTGGAACACGATACCGCCCCTTGAAAGGCAAACGCTGGTTTCGCCGACCGCAGGGAGACGCTTGTTTGCCCACTGAAAGGAGGGGTGGGATGGGGTGTGCTCTATGATTCAACAAGTTAGCCTCTGGACGTACTTGGTTTGAATGATTGCCCTTTTGAGTCCGGTATCAAAGCCCCGTGCTCTGACCGCAGGTTTAGAATAAGTCAGTTATTCATCTTGACAATACTACACTCAAGTTTCATACTACGAAATGTATGAACTTGGAGCGTTGGACCGAACAAGCCCGCCAAGCCATCGCCCAGACCCAGGTGCTGGCCCGTGAGAATGCAAACCAGCAGATGGACGTTGGGCATCTGGCTTCGGTGTTGTTCCGCGACCCAGCGGGGCTGCCTGCGCAACTGCTGAAGAAAGCGGGGCAGAACCTGCAGGCTGTGCAGGAGGCGGCCCGCCGCGACCTGGGGAGCTACCCCAAGGTTTCGGGGGCCGAGGGGGGGCAGTACCTCTCGAGCAAGCTTGGCGCCGTCCTCGAGCGGGCCGAGCGGCTGATGGCCGAGCAAAAGGACAGGTTCGTCGCGCTCGATACGCTCATCCTGGCGCTGGCTGAGACCGGCTATGGCGGGCTAAATGCCAATGCCATCAAGTCGGCCATGCGGGACTTGAGGGGAGGAAAAACCGTGGATAGCGAACATGCCGAAGGAACCTATCAGGCCCTCGAGCAGTACGGCATCGACCTGACCAAACTGGCCGAAGAGGGCAAACTGGACCCCGTCATTGGGCGTGATGAGGAAATTCGCCGGACCATCCAGATTCTGCTGCGCCGTACCAAGAACAACCCCGTCTTGATAGGTGAGCCGGGGGTGGGCAAGACGGCCATCGCCGAGGGGCTGGCCCAGCGCATTGTCAAGGGTGACGTGCCCGAGGGGCTCAAGGGCAAGCGGATCGTAAGCCTGCAGATGGGCTCGCTGCTCGCTGGTGCGAAGTACCGGGGCGAGTTCGAGGAGCGGCTCAAGGCGGTGATGCAGGAGACCATCCAGAGCGCCGGGCAGATCATCCTGTTCATTGACGAGCTGCACACCGTGGTGGGGGCGGGCAAGGCCGAGGGTGCGGTGGACGCGGGTAACATGCTCAAGCCCGCGCTGGCCCGTGGCGAGCTGCACATGATTGGGGCCACCACCCTGGAGGAGTACCGCCAGATCGAGAAGGACGCGGCCCTCGAGCGGCGCTTCCAGCCGGTGTATGTGGACGAGCCCAGCGTAGAGGAGACCATCTCGATTTTGCGCGGTATCAAGGAAAAGTACGAGGTGCACCATGGGGTGCGCGTCTCCGACCCGGCCCTGATTGCCGCTGCCCAGCTCTCGCACCGCTACATCGCCGACCGGCAACTCCCCGACAAGGCCATTGACCTAATCGACGAGGCTGCGGCCCGGCTGCGGATGGCCCTGGAATCGTCCCCTGAGACCATCGACACCCTCAACCGCAAGAAGCTTCAGCTCGAGATTGAGCGCGAGGCCCTCAAGAAGGAAACCGATGCCGAGAGCAAGTTCAGGCTGGGCGAGCTGGAGAAAGAAATTGCCGAACTGAACGAGGAAATTGCCCGTCAGCAGGCCGAGTGGGAGGCCGAGCGTCAGGAGATGCAGCGCTTGCGGGCTGCCCAGCAGAAACTCGACGAGGTGCGCACCCAGATCGAGCAGGCCGAGCGGGCCTACGACCTCAACAAGGCCGCCGAGCTGCGCTACGGGCAGCTGCCTAGGCTCGAGCAGGAGGTCAACCAGCTTTCCGACCGTATGGCCAGTGCTAAGTTCGTACGCCCGATGGTGGCCGAAGAGGACATCGCCAGCGTTGTCTCGCGTTGGACGGGCATCCCGGTTGCCAAGCTGATGGAGGGTGAGCGCGAGAAGCTCTTGCGGCTCGAGGACGAACTGCACACCCGTGTAATCGGGCAGGACGAGGCTATCGTGGCTGTCGCCGACGCAATCCGGCGGGCCAGGGCGGGCCTCAAAGACCCCAACCGGCCTATTGGTTCTTTCCTCTTTTTGGGGCCTACGGGTGTAGGCAAGACCGAATTGGCCAAGACCCTGGCCGCCAGCCTCTTCGACACCGAGGAGAACATGGTGCGCATCGACATGTCGGAGTACCAGGAGAAGCACACCGTGGCCCGGCTGATCGGGGCTCCTCCGGGCTATGTGGGCTACGAGGAGGGCGGCCAGCTCACCGAAGCGGTGCGCCGCCGGCCCTACTCGGTGATCCTCTTCGACGAGATCGAGAAGGCTCACCCCGACGTGTTCAACACCCTGCTGCAGGTGCTCGACGATGGCCGCCTGACCGACGGCCAGGGGCGCACGGTAGACTTCCGCAACACCGCCATCATCCTCACCTCCAACATCGGCTCCCAACTCATCTTCGAGGGGATTCAGAGCGGCCAGAGCTACGAGACCATCCGCGACCGGGTGTTTGGCGTTCTACAGCAGCACTTCCGCCCTGAGTTTTTGAACCGCCTCGACGAGATAGTGGTCTTTCGCCCGCTGGCCCGCGAGCAGATTGCCGCGATTGTCGAGATTCAGCTCGGCGCGGTACGGCGGCGTCTGGCCGAACGGCGCATGGCCCTCGAGCTCTCCCCCGAGGCCTTGCAGTTCCTTGCGGAGCGGGGTTACGACCCGGTATTCGGGGCACGCCCCCTGAAGCGGGTGATTCAGAAAGAGGTCGAGACGCCGCTCTCCCGCAAGATTCTGGCGGGGGAGATCACCGACGGCACGACGGTCTACGCTACCACCGGCCCGCTGGGCCTAACCTTTGAGTCCCGCAAGGCGGCAGTGGCGTAGAGGAGATGTCGCAGATCGCATGTTAGGAGCATGATTCTGGTCTGCGATTTGTGACCCGTGACCTGCAACAGAAGCGCTATGACAAACAACGATAACATCATTTCTTGTGTCCACTGCGGTGCAAAGAACCGCCTTGGCCGACCCCCTGCGGGCCAGGTGCCGGTCTGCGGAGCCTGCAAAAAGCCCCTGCCCTGGCTGGTCAATGCCAACGAAGGGCTCACCCCCGAACTCCAGGCCAGCGTTCCGGTGCTGGTCGATTTCTGGGCGGAGTGGTGCGGGCCTTGCCGGGTCGTTGCGCCGGTACTCGAAGAAATTTCCCGCGAGTATGCGGGCAGGCTCAAGGTGGTCAAGCTCAACGTGGATCACCACCCCCTGGCCCAGAGCGCCTATTCGGTGCAGGGCATCCCCACCCTGATTCTGTTTAAAAACGGCCAGCCCGTCGAGCGGATTGTGGGCGCAGCCCCCAAGCACATCCTACTTCAAAAGCTACAGCCGCATCTGTAGCGTGCAGGTTTTGAACAGGTTCTGTCTGCCCGGTCTGGCAGAATACAGTTCATTCGCTTCATGTATTTCTTCTCCTGCCCTCCCCGCAAGGGGAGGTTTTGTTTGAGCCCCGTTGAGTGTTGCGTTTTTCCCCACGATGCCCCCGGTTGAGGGTATGCGCTTTAGGCTGGTTCCCCGATGGCTTCTCGGGGGAGGGCCGCAGGTCGGTGATACCGGGGGGTTCTCGGCTGTTTGCGCAATGATTTTTGAGCAGACTAAATAACTATACTTGACAATAGTAGACTCAAGTTTTATACTTCTTTCCGTAAAGGAGGTTGCTATGATTAGATACAACCCTTTCCGCGAGATTGAACAAATCCAGAACGCGCTGCTGCGTAACTTCTTCACCCCCACCACCGAAAGCGCCCATGCCCCGCTGGTAGATGCCCTGGAAGATGCCACTGGGGTGCATCTGGCGGTTTATCTGCCGGGTGTGGAGCCCGCCAACGTGGAGGTGACCACCGAGAACAACACCCTGACCATCAAGGCCGAGCGGCCCTTTAGCAAACCCGAGAATGCTAATCAGTGGCGTCTGGAAGGAGCTTATGGCAAATTTGAGCGCAGCTTTGTGATTCCTAACACCTACGACCTGGGCAAGATTGAAGCCAACTTTAAGCACGGTATTCTGTACCTCGACATCCCTAAAGCCGAGGCTGCTCAGCCTCGCCGCATCGAGGTGCGCATCAACTCCTAAGCGCAAAACATTTACTGCTCCCCGTCTTGCGGGGAGCTTTATCTCTTTGGGGTATCTCCGAACAGAAAGACCAAGGACTGGGTCTCGAGCTGCACCAAACTATCTCGGTCGCCTGGGGTCACAATTTTTGGGGGATGCCTGAGCCCTGTGGGGGTGTTTGAGAGGCATAGCCGGAGCCTGGCATGGCCTTGGGCGGGGTGCGCTAGAATTCCAAGGGGGGTTGTTATGCGAATACTGTCCTTGGCTTTGCTGGCTGTGTTGCTCTCGAGCTGTTTTCCTGTGGTACGCACTGGGGTCACGGTAGGGCTGCGTTTTGGTTTTGAACTCAACCCCATCATCACTCGTTTTGAGCCCGATCGTGGGCGGGCGGCCAGCTACCGGGTGGGCGAGAGCGTGCGCTTTGTGGTCAGCCTGACCCGCGCAGGTTACCTGACGCTGGTGGGCATTGACCCCGATGGGGTGACCTACGAGTTTGACCGCGTGTTCCTTAACCCGGGTACCCACCTGCTCTCTGGGCCTCCCGGATTCCGTTACGAGCTCCGCCCCCCGCTGGGCATTCAGCGGGTGCGGGCCATTTTTACCGATACGCCGCACCCCGCAGGCTTCGTTTTTCGGGGAACCTACACCTCGGAAGGCTGGGACCAGCAAACTTCGATATATATTCAGCGCAGCGGCTCGAGGGTGCGCGACGTGGCTGAGACTTTCTTTTACATTCGCTAATTGTTTTCCACAAACAGGCCATCCGCTGGCTTTTTTCAGGCTACGCACAGAACCAGCAAGGCCAAGGCGCCACCTGGCAAAAGTCCCAGGGCTACGTAGCCGCTCAGTCCCCTGGCACCAATAGACAACACGGTTTTGAAAGCAGTATTGCTCAGGGCGGCTATCACGACTGCAACGGCGGCTACCTGCAGCGGCAGTTGCTCGTTGGCCGTCAGGCGAGCCAGCGAGAGCGATATGGCATCCACATCGGCCACACCCGAGAGGGCGCTCACCACAAAAACCCCCGCGCTGCCAAAAACCTCGAGGCCGAACCGGGCCAGCAGCTTGACCAGGGCATACACCCCAGCAAAAAGCAGCGCACTCTGGAGCTGCAAGGGGTTCTGCACCGAGACCGGATGGGCTTTGCTGGTGTCGCGCCGGGTCAGCCAGAAGGCCACCAGCAAGCCCCAGAGCAGCCACAGCAACATCGGAGGCCACAGCTTTTGCAGCAGGACTGGGGCCGCGATGGCACTCCAGACCAGGATTCGCCCCAACATCATCTGTGAAGCCAGCACGGCCCCACTGGCCCAGAGCAGGTTTTTGCTTGGATTGGCCCGGCTTTGCGTAACCATCGAGAGGGTAACAGCGGTGGACGAAACCAGGCCACCCAACAGGGCCGCTGCCCACAAACCTTTAGAACCCAGCAAACGCAAGGCCAGATAGCCCACAAAGTTGACCCCCGCCACCAGCAAGACCACCTGCCAGATCTCGCGGGGGTTCCATACCCCGTAGGGGCCGTAGTTGGCATCGGGCAACAATGGGTAGACCACGCCCAGCAACAGCACCAGCAAGACCGCTGCCTCGACCTCGCTGCGCTGAATACCGCCCACAAAGGCGTGGAGTTCGTCGTGGAAAGCCAGAAAGCCCAGCAGCAAGGCCCCGGCAAAGAGGGCGGGCAGCACGATGCCTAGACCGCACAGCACGCCTAGCACATATACGGTGAGCGCGGCTACCTGGCTGGTGGCATCATGCCCGCTTCGCAGCGAGTATACCGCCAACCCTGCCACTGCCACCAACCCCACTGCGGGCAGCCAAACGGCTTGCCCCAGCGCCGCTACACCTCCCAGCAGCCCCATCAGCGTGAAGGTGCGCACCCCGCCGATGGTCGAGGCCTGGCGCTCGACCTTGGCCCGTTCGCGCTCGAGACCCACCGTAAACCCGATCAGGGTAGCGGCCAGCAGATGCCACAGCAGCTCTTGCACCTTTTTACCCTACAACTTTTACGGTAGGACAAAGCCCCTCCTCGAGCCGACCCACCAATACCAGACTCGGTGAGTTCGCCACCGTAGGGTAGCCCCGCCTCGCCCACGCTGCGCCGTGGCGCGGTACCGAGGTGACCGACCAAAGTTATCCACGTAGCGGAGGGTGATACCGCTTAACTGCATCACGGGAACGCGAAACCGCCCCTTGGGAGACGTTTACTTTGCCGACCGGAGGGATGGGTGGGGTGTGCTTTGGGATTCTGGTTGTGCCGCGCGGTGCAGCCAAGCCCCTGAGCGTACTGGATTTGAACGACTGTCCTAGTAAACCGGTATCACTGCAGATGTCCCAGCCCGCTGGCCTCGAGCAACGCCTGCACCCATACCTTCTCCCCCCGCTTCACCGACTCCTCGGCTGCCACCCCCACCACCACGCTCCAGAAGCCCTCCTCGGCAGAGGCCGCAGTGCTAGGCTTACCGTCTATGGCCTCGATCCAGCGCAGGTGCTCGTAGTAGGTGGCCCCGCTGTGACCGGTCTCCTCGATGAGGGCGGGGTAGCTGGGGGTCATGGTGCGGGAGGTGCGGTCGGGCAGGCCGATGACCTCGAGGTAGTTCTCCCACTTGGAGTAGGCCTGGCCGTTCACCCCCTCGCTGGCCTTGAGGCGGCCCTCGTCGCCGCAGATGACCAGCTCCTCGTAGACCATGGGGGCAAACATGCACAGGTTGAAGTTGGCCCGCACCCCGTTGGCGTACTCCACGATTACAAAGGCATTGTCCAGAATGTCCGATTTCTCTCCGCCGTACTCGAAGTCCTTGAAGTTGACCGCCTGGCTGCCCGAGGCGTACACGCTCACCGGGCGCGACTCGGCAAACAGGTTGAACAGGTCAAAGTAGTGGCAGCACTTTTCTACCAGCGTTCCGCCCGAGTATTTGGAGAACTTGTTCCACTGCCTGACCTTGTCCAAAAAAGGCTCGCGGTGCTCGAGGATGGTCAGGGTCTTGATCTCCCCCAGGCTTTTGCGCACCTTGGCCTCGTGGATGGCCTCCACGTAGATGGGCTTGTAGCGGTACTGTAGCCCGATTTGCAGCACCTTTGGGTAGGCCTGGGCCATCTGCCAAATTTGGTAGGCATCGGGGATGTTGGTGGCCATGGGCTTTTCCAAAAGGATGTGCTTGCCTGAGGCTACCGCCACCTTGAGCACCTCCAGGTGGGTGTGGTTGGGGGTGCAGATGATCAGCCCGTCCACTGCCGGGTCGTGGCAGGCTGCCTCGAGGCTTTCGTAGACCACCAGAGGCTCCTCGGTGAACTGGGCCTTGATGCGCCGGGCGGCCTCCACGCTGGAGGGGTTGGGGTCGTAGACCCCGTGGATGGTGCAGCTCCCCTCGAGCAACGTGACCTTGATGTGCTCCTGCCCGTTCACGCCCGCCCCAATCACGTTGAAGCGGTACTTGAGGGGGCCGGGGTTCATCAGGAAGCGGTCTTCCAGGGGGACATAGGCAAACTTAGGACTCAGGGCGTGCAGCCGGTTAGCGAACTCCTTGTTGCGTTTCATCTTTTTAGATTATAAATCTAAAATCTGACCTAGGGGTTAGAATCGGGACACAGGAGGTCGCATGCCCTACATCCTTGCCCTCGACCAGGGAACCACCAGCAGCCGGGCGATTGTGTTCGACCTGGAGGGCCGGCCCCAGGCCATGGCCCAGCTAGAGTTCATGCAGCACTTCCCCCAGCCGGGCTGGGTGGAGCACGACCCCATGGAGATCTGGCAGACCCAGCTCCAGGTGGCCCGCGAGGCCATCCAGCGGGCGGCCATACCGCCCAGCGAGATCGTGGCCCTGGGCATCACCAACCAGCGCGAGACCACCGTGCTGTGGGAGCGGGCTACCGGCAGGCCGGTCTACCGGGCCATCGTCTGGCAGGACCGCCGCACCGCCGCTATCTGCGACGAATTGCGCCGAGCTGCCTACGAGGAGGTCTTCCGCCAGAAGACCGGGCTGGTGCTCGACCCCTACTTCTCCGGCACCAAGCTGAAGTGGCTGCTCGACGAGGTGCCCGGCCTGCGCATGCGGGCTGGGGCGGGGGAGCTGTGCTTCGGCACCATCGATAGCTGGCTCATCTACAACCTGACCGGCGGTAAAGTCCACGCCACCGACGTTTCCAACGCCTCGCGCACCCTGCTGTTCAACCTGCACACCCTGCGCTGGGACGAGCATCTGCTGGGCATCCTGGGCATCCCAAAAGCCCTGCTGCCGGAGGTCCGACCTTCGGCGGGCCTGTACGGCGAGACGGTTCCCGAGCTGTTGGGGGCGGCCATCCCCATCGCCGGGGTGGCGGGCGACCAGCAGGCGGCCTTGTTCGGGCAGGCCTGCTTTGCCCCCGGTATGGCTAAAAACACCTACGGCACGGGCTGCTTCTTGCTCATGCACACCGGAGGGGAGCAGGTGGCCTCCCAGCGGGGCCTGCTGACCACAGTGGCCTGGCAGCTCGAGGGGGAGCAGGCCGAGTACGCCCTGGAAGGCTCGGTGTTTGTGGCCGGGGCAGTGGTGCAGTGGCTGCGGGATGGGCTGGGCATCATTCAGCGCTCGAGCGAGGTGGAGGCCTTAGCCCGTCAGGTTGCAAGCACCGATGGGGTTTACCTGGTGCCGGCCTTCGTGGGCCTGGGGGCCCCCTACTGGGACCCCTACGCCCGGGGGGTGCTGGTTGGCCTGACCCGGGGCAGCAGTAAGGCCCACATCGCCCGGGCCGCCCTGGAGTCCATCGCCTACCAGAGCCGGGATGTCCTCGAGGCCATGGAGGCCGACGCGGGGCTGCGGCTTGCCGAGCTGCGGGTGGACGGCGGGGCCAGCACCAACGACCTTTTGCTGCAGTTCCAGGCCGACATCCTGGGCACCCCGGTGGTGCGGCCCCAGGTGACCGAGACCACCGCCTTGGGGGCGGCTTACCTGGCGGCGGTGGGGGTGGGGGTGCTGACCCAGGGGCAGATTGCTCAGCGCTGGGCGGTGGAGCGGCGCTTTGCGCCGGCCATGTCCGAAGGGGAGCGGCAGCGCCTCTACACGGGCTGGAAAAAGGCCGTCGAGCGGGCTAAAAACTGGACCGAGGACAGCTAAGCCTGTCCAGGCTCCCTTTGCGATCACGCTTTTTTACCGGCGCACTGGATGCGGTGCGGAAGGGGCCGACTGTTCACCCGGCAAACTCCCCGCCGGTGGGACCGTATCGCGCTTTGCATGCATGCAGATACCGGGCCTTTCTGGCCTTCACACCCGCATCACAGCAGGGTGCTAGGATGAGAGGCGGAGGGAAGATTATGGATTTCAAGGAACTGGCCAACAAAGCCCGTGAGGCTGCAGAGAATGCCCTCAAGCAAGCCGAGAGCAAGTTTAATGAGGTCAAGGCCAGTCTGGACAAGGACGGCGACGGGGTGCCGGATCAGCTCGAGGGCGTGCTGAGCCAGGCCCGTCAGGCGGCGGAGCAAGCCCGAAGCAAGTTCGACGAACTTAAGGCCAGCCTGGACAAGGACGGCGACGGTGTCCCCGACCGGCTTAAACACCTGAGTGAGCAAGCCCAGCATGCGGCCGAGCAAGCCAGGGCCAAGGCCGAAGAGCTGGCCAAGGCCGCCCAGGATCGTCTGGGCAAAAAAAGCTAGCTGCCGTACGTATCCAGACGGACAAGCGGGTCATAACAGATTCGATTAGCTCGTCAGCGGATGGTGGCTCGCCTCGCCCGCGATATTGGCGCGGCGCAGCGGCGACCGACCGAGGTTGTCCGCGTAACGAAGGCGATACCGTTTGACTTCATCCATAGAGCACGTCACTGCCTTTTAGAAAAGACGCTTGCTTCGCTGACCGCAGGGAGGGGTACTCTGGGATTCGATTTGCGCTGCATGCAGCGCAACCAAGCCTCTGGATTTTTTGTTCGGATCATCTGATCTGAATCCGGTTTTGAAGATGGCTTGGCGATTGCACCTGGTTCGAGGCCGAGGTGCGGCCAAGGTTCCGTAACACTGGGTGGTCGACGGCTTTTGTCATCTTCCTTTGAAGCTCAGAACGGCTTTAAGGCCACGGCGGTAGGTCTCTCGCAAGGGTTCGGTGTTGGCAATTTCGAGTCCGATCTGCTCTGCCTTGGGCGCGGTGGCCCCAATGGCCTCGGCCAGACTGGGGTAGATCCCCGCCCCCGCGAGGCCCAGAATGGCCGCTCCCCGAGCCGGGCCTTCCTCAATGGAGGTGCGGGCCAGCAGTACCTCCAGCACGCTACCCAGAATCGAGAGCCAGAAATCTGAGCGGGCTCCGCCGCCGATGGCCAGGAGCTGTTCGGTGACGACCAGAGGTCGCATCACTTCCAGCACATCCCGCAGGCTAAGGGCCACCCCCTCGAGCAGCGCCCGGGTCAGATGCCCCCGCCCATGGGCCAGGCTCAGCCCCAACCAGGCCCCGCGCAGCTCGGGGTCGAGGTAGGGGCTGCGCTCCCCGGCCAGGTAGGGCATGAAGACCAGCCCCTCGCTGCCCGGCGGTGCCTGCTGGGCTTCCTCCATCAGCTCGTCAAAGCTTACACCGGGGAACAGCTTATCCCGGTACCACTGCAGGCTGCCCGCCGCCGCCAGGGTGACCCCCAGGTAGTGGTAGCCGCCATCGGCGTGGCAGAAGAGGTGGATGCGGCCCTGGGGGTCGGGGGCAGGCGCTAGGGTGGGCAGGAAGATCACCCCGCTGGTGCCCAGGCTGACGCTGCCCAACCCAGGCCGGTTGCTGGAAATTCCCAGCCCGATGGCCGCTGCGGCGTTGTCGCCGGCCCCAGCCACCACCGGCAGGCCCGGAGGCAGCCCGGTGGCCTGGGCCCAGTCGGCCCGCAGGTGGCCCACCACCCCGTGGGAGGGGAGGATGGGGGGGAACAGATCGGGGCTTAGCCCCAGGGCCTCTAATAGATCGGTGTCCCAGCGCTGGGTCTGGAGGTGCAGGGCCCCTACCCCGGAGGCATCGGAAGGCTCGGTGGCCCTTTGGCCGGTCAGGGCATAGGCCAGGTAGTCCTTGGGCAGGAGCACCAGAGCGGTGCGGGCAAATGCTTCCGGCTCGGCTCGGCGCAGCCAGACCAGTTTAGGAAGCTGAAAGCCGGTTACCGCAGGGTTCCCGGTGCGCTGGATGAGCTCTGCGCGGGGTATCCTGGCCTCGATCTCGGCGCAGGCCTGGGCGGTGCGCTGGTCATTCCAAAGGGGGGCGGGGCGCACCACCTGGCCCTCTGAATCAAGGAAAACCGCCCCGTGCATCTGGCCCGAGAGACCGATGGAGACCGGGGTAAAGCCCTGCTGCTGTAGCTGTTGGGCCAGCTGGCTTAGGGCCTGGCGGGCGGCCTCGAGCCAGTCCGCCGGGTTCTGCTCGGTCCAGCCGGGCTTTGGGGTGAGCAGGGGGTAGCTGGCGCTGGCCTCGGCCACCCGCTGGCCCTGGGGGGTCAGGGCCAGGGCCTTGAGCCCGCTGGTGCCCAGGTCAATACCGATACCAACCATGCGCATAAGCCTACCTAGCGTACGCCTAGCAAGAGTTCGACCGTGAGCTGGTCGAGCCGCTCGAGGCCCGGCCCCCGCTCCGCCAGGGCGGCCCGGTCGAAGGCTCTGGCCTTGAGGGCCTCGGCGTTTTCCTTGCTGAAGCGTCTGGTCAGGGCCGAAAGCTCGGCGTCCTCTACCTTGTAGGCCCGGATCAGGGCCTGAATTTCCGGGTCCTGGTTGAACTGCCGGGCCTTCTCCTTGAGGATCAGGTAGGTGCGCATGCAGCCTTTGGCAAACTCCCAGACCCCGGCCTCGTCCTCGGTGCGCAGGGCGTGGGCGTCGAAGTGGCGGGGGCCGTCGTAACCGCTGGCCTCGAGCAGATCCACTAGGAAGAACGCGGCCTTGAGGTTCTCCGAGCCAAAGCGCAGATCCTGGTCGAAGCGGCTCATGCGCTGGTCGTTCAGGTCGATGTGGAAGAGCTTGCCCATCTCCAGGGCCTGGGCCACCGCGTGCACGAAGTTGAGCCCGGCCATGGTCTCGTGGGCGAACTCGGGGTTAAGGCCGAAGAGGTGGGGCTTGTCCAGGGTGGCGATGAAGCCCAAGGCCGCGCCCACCACCGGCAGGTAGATGTCGCCCCGGGGCTCGTTGGGTTTGGGCTCGAGGGCAAAGCGGTAGCCGTAGCCTTGCGACTCGCTGTACTCGGCCAGGAAGTTGAGGGCCTCGCGGTAGTAGGCCAAGGCATCCAAGGTGTTCATGCCGGCGTCCACCTCGGCCCCCTCACGCCCCCCCCAAAGGACATAGATTTTGGCCCCCAGCTCGGCCCCCAGATCCATGGCCTGCATGGTCTTCTGGATGGCGTAGGCCCGGATGCGGGCATCGGGGTTGGTGAAGGCCCCATCCTTGAAGATGGGGTCGGAGAAGAGGTTGGTGGTGGCCATGGGGACGACCAGGCCGGTGTCCTGCAGGGCTTTTTTGAAGCGGGCAAGGATCTGCTGGCGTTCCGATGGGGTAGCGTCGATGGGAATCAGGTCGTTGTCGTGCAGGTTAACCCCATAGGCTCCGATCTCGGCCAGCTTATAGACGATGTAGTCGGGCTCGAGGGGCTTGCGGGTGGGCAGGCCGAAGGGGTCGCGGCCCACGTTGCCCACAGTCCAGAGGCCAAAGGTGAACTTGTGTTCGGGTTGAGGGGTGTAGTTGTTCATGATGGACTCCTTATTTTGCTCTGGTTCGGTTTTGCAGTATACCGCTTTAGGAAGGGCTCCTCGATGAAGATGTACGACAGAGTGGCAGCCCCATACGCCAGCCCCAGGGCTACCAGCGAGACCATAGCCCAGTCCTCCAGCGATCCCAGGCCGAAGTAGCGGTAGTCGCCCCGCCAGGTAAGCCGGATAAGCTCCAGGATCAGGTAGTGCCAGATGTACAGGCCAAAGGAAACCTTGGCCGTGTAGCGGAAGAAGGGGTTGTCCAGCAGCCGGTGCAGCCACAAGCTGAAGGGCAGCACGGCCAGCAGCAGGGCAAAGAGGCTAGTCAGCAGGGGGAAGTAGTAGGGCTGGTTTTGCAAGCTGTAGCTGAACTCGGGGGCACTCTTGAGGGCCCACAAAAGCCCTACCGCCCCGCCCAAGGCAAGCAGCGCCAGCAGGTCAAAGCCAAACTCCCGCCGCCCGCCGCGCTGCTGCCAGTAGGCCACAAACCCAGCGGCCAGTACCCCCAGCAGGTAGTGCTGGAAAAACCCGATGGGGTTGTAGTTGGGCATCCAGTACTTGGCCCCGCCCACCAAGCCGTACTGCCAGCCGCGCCCCTCGGGGCCGGGGGTCAGGTGGTCGTGGATGAGCTGGTTGGCCCCGTAGGCCAGAAGCCAGACCAGCAGCCAGAAGACGGCAGCAGCCCAGGGGTAGCGCTCGGGAACCAGGCGGAACATGGCCCACATGAAAAGGGGCATCAGGAGGTAGCAGATGACCTCAAAGCTGATGCTCCACAACGGGCCGTTCAGCTCAACCGGGAACAGGGTTAGGTAGTGCAGTCCTGCCAGAAGGCTGGCCCCAGCCAGGAAGCGCAGCCAGGCCTGCTCGGCGTAGGGAACCAGCAAAAGCCCAAGCACAAAGCTGATCACCAGCGCGGTGTAAAACCCCGGTAAAATACGGGCCGCTCGCCGCTTCAGATAAAGGCTCAGGCTGGGGAAAGGCTGGCCCTGCAGGTAGGCTTTCCAGAAAGGGTAGGAAAGCAGCATCCCCGAGAGTACGAAGAAGATGCTCACCCCCACCGAGCCGGTCATCAGGAATGCCTGGAGCTGTTGCACGGTGGGTTCCTGCTGGGGCAGATTGAGCCGCTGGGAAAGATGGTGCCCGATGACCAGCAAGCAGGCCAGGGCCCGCACCCCATCGGCCCCGGCCAGGCTCCCGGCCTGGGGAATAAACGCCAGCGCTTGCGCCCACCACCGGCCGGGCTCCCAGCGCCAGCGGCCCTCTACCGCCAGCCCCAGCCCCTGGGCGAAGGGCCGAGCAGCCAGGGCAAACAGCAGCAGGATGGGAAGCACAGCCAAGCTCTCGCCCATGGCCCGGTTTTCTAAGCCCACTGTTTGGCCGAAGCGGGTCAATACCGTCCCTGCCAGGGCCTGCTGCACGGTGTAGGTCTCGGGGGTGTTGAGCAGCACGATGGCTTTTCCAGCCTGGTTCCAGACCGCCACAAAGGTCAAAAGCCCCACGCTGACCAGGGCGGGGCGGGCTAAGGGCAGCACCACCCGCCAGAGAACGACGGGCTCACTGGCCCCGTCGACGCGGGCGGCCTCGAGCAGGCTGCGCGGGATGCTGGCCCGCAGGTACTGGCGCATTAGGAAGATGCCCAAAGCGTTGGCCAAGGCGGGCACCCACAGGGCCTTAGGCTCGTTGACCCAGCCGATCTGGCCCATTAGCAGAATGGTGGGAATCAGGCTTAGCAGCGGGGGAAAGAGCAGGGTGGCCATGACCACCGCGAATAGCGGTTCGCGCCAGCGGAACTTCAGAAAGGCAAAGGCGTAGCCGGCCAGCGGACAGACGATAAGCGAGCCCAGGCTGGCCAGAAGGGCAATGTAGCTGGAGTTCCAGAGGTTGCGCCAGTAAGTGGGAACCGCCTCCAGGAGCCGCGCGTAGTTTTCTTGGAAATGAGACCCAGGGTACCAGCTGGCGCCCATTCGGGCCAGGTCGGCAGCCGACTGGGTGGCTTTGAGCAACATGGCTGCAAGGGGGGCCAGGGCAGTCAGTACAGCCAAGCCCACCAGCAGGCCCAGGGCCAGCTGGGCGGCCGGGCTCAGGTGGGTGAGGCGGGCGGTGGCCTCGGCCAGGGGGGTGGTCTCGAGGGCGGTGAAACCGCGCCCCAGCAGCCGGTACACCCCCAGCACCACGCCCAGCGTGACCAGAAAAAACAGCACCGTAGCCGCCGCAGCCAGGCCCATATCGAAGTCCACAAAGCCGAACTTGAAGACGTAGGCGGTAAAAGGGCCTTGTTGTAGGGCGCTCAGGAAGCTCAGGGTAAAGGCCACGAAGATCATGGGCCGCAGAATGGGCAGGGCCACGTAGCGGAACTGCTGCCACAGGCTGGCCCCCTCGAGGGCCGCCGCCTCGTAGAGGCTGGGGGGGATGCTGGCCAGAGCCATCAGGTACAGCAGCAGACTCCAGCCCAGGTGGCCCATCAGGGCGACCAGCCAGCTAGGCACCTGCTGGGCCAGGTTCAAAAGCCCGTCGGGCAGAAGCCAGCCCAACACCGGCAGGCCATTCAGCCAGTAGAGGCTCTGAGGGGCGATGCTCCAAAGCGTGCTGAAGAAGCTTCCCAGAACTAATCCCAGCAGGGCAGGAGAGACCAGGTAAGGCCCCAGAAAGGTCAGGGCCAAAAGTCCCTGCTTGCGCCGGAAAACCATGTGAATGGCAAAAGCCAGCCCCAGCGCCACTGCTTGCTGGGGGATGGCAGTGCCGAGGGCCTGGCCCAGCGTTGCCAGCATGGGGGGCCAGAAGCGAGCCTCTGGGGGGATGTACCGGCACTCGCTCAGGCAAAGGATGTAGTCGTAGGCCCAAAGTCCGCTGAAGCGCATGGCCCCCACCCCGGCAGCCGGGTTCCACTCCATGAAGGAAACCACCAGGGTAAACAGGATAGGGAAAAGCCCAAACGCCAGCCAAAGGGCAAAAAAGGGGGCGATGAACAGGTAGGCCCAGCCAGACTGCCTGCCGTTTTGGCGCTGAGCCGGGGGGGCTAGGAGGCGGGTACCGGTCAAGGTTTACCTCGGCCAGTTAGTCGTGGAACTCGCGGTAGATGAAGTAGTCGAAGTCGGCGTGCTTGTTCCGGCCGCTCAGATCCTGCACGCATAAGCCTATAAAGGTACCGGTGAAGCCCAGCCCGCGGCAGTAATCGTCGGAAAGCTGGTAGGATTCGAAGCGTTTGGGGATCTCCTGCCAACGCTGGCCATCGGGCGAATAGGCAAAGCTGAAGAACTCCCGCTGGTAGCGCACCCGCAGGTGCACCACCGGCCAGTCCCCCAGGGGAATCTCGCGGTCCAGAGGCTCGTCGTAGTGGCCGTTGTCGCAGGTGAGGATGGCCAGGGTCTTGCCTAGCTGCTCGTCCCGGCTCAGGCGCAGGTAGACCCAGTTGCCGGTGTCGTAGTAGCAGACCAGGCCGGCCATCTGTTGGAAGTCCTCCGGATCGAACTCGAGGGCGGTCTGGGCCTCGGCGTAGAAGTGCTGCAGGCGGCGGGCGACCAGGCTCTGGTGGTGTTTAGAGCTGAGCGACTCCCGGCCGTACAAACGTAGAAACCCCGGCCGCTCAGACAGCGAGAGCCAGGAGGGGTCGGGGGGAAGGCGCAGGGTCTGGAAGTGCAGGCTTAGGCTGGGGGTTTCGAAATCGTCGCGTTCAGGCTCTGCTGGCCAGGGATGAGGCTCTAAGGCCGGGGCCTCGACTTCCAGGCTGGGGGCGCGGCCTCCCTGGGCCAGCCGGGGCCACCCATCGGCATCCCAGACGATCTTTTGCAGCGCGGTCTCCCGGCCTAAGGGGCAGTGCCGCCGGGGGGCCTGGGGGGGCTCGAGGGGGCGCCCCACCAGGTGGGCCATGTACCAGTCCCCCGCTGGGGTCTGGACCAGTGAAGCATGGCCGGCCTTCTGCAAGGCCAGGCTGGGGTCTTCCTTGGAGGTCAGGGTGGGGTAGTGGGGGTCTACTTCATAGGGGCCCTGGATGCGCCGGGCGCGGGCCAGGGTAACGGCGTGCTCGTAGACCGTGCCCCCCTCGGCCACCAGCAGGTAATACCAGCCATCCTTCTTGTAGAGGTGTGGCCCTTCGGTCACCCCCAGCGGGGTACCGCTGAAGATGGGGTAGATGGGGCCGACCAGCTTTTTATGAACCGGGTCGTACTCCTGCAGCACGATGCCGGAAAAGGCGTTTTTGCCCTTGCGGTGGTCCCAGCGCATGTTCACCAGCCACTTGCGCCCATCCTCGTCGTGAAAGAGGGAGGGGTCGAAACCCGAAGAGTTCAGGTAGACCGGTTCCGACCAGGGGCCTTCAATGCTAGGAGCGGTCACCAGATAGTTGTGGGCGTCCTTGAAGACCTCGTGGTTGCCCCAGGTTTTTACGTCGGTGTAGACCAGGTAAAACTGCCGGCCATCGTGGCTCAGGCAAGGGGCCCAGATGCCCCCGGAATCGGGGTTGCCCCGCATATCGAGCTGGGAGGTGCGGGTGAGGGCATAGCCGATAGGCCGCCAGTGCACCAGGTCGCGCGAGTGATGCAGCCGCACCCCCGGCCACCACTCGAAGGTGGAGGTGGCGATGTAGTAGTCCTGGCCCACCCGCAGGATGGAGGGGTCGGGGTGAAAGCCTCGCAGTACAGGGTTGCGGATCCTCATAGAGCCGGCACTCCCTCCCGTAGGAAGGCCCTGAACCAGTGCCCGCTCTGCTTGATATATCGTTCCTGGGTGTCAAAATCGACATAAACCAGGCCAAAGCGCTTTTCATACCCCTCGGCCCACTCGAAATTGTCCAGAAGGCTCCAGACGAAGTACCCCTGCAGCGGGGCCCCTGCTTGCAGAGCCTGCCATGCTGCGGTGAAGTGGCGTTCCAAATAGTGGGTGCGCTGTGGATCCTGCACCTGGCCTCTAATAAGCTGGTCGGGATAGGCGGCCCCGTTTTCGGTGATGTAGAGGGCCTTTGGCCGGTACTCCCGGGCCAGCCGCACCAGCAGCTCGCGCAGGCCGTCGGGGTAGACCTCCCAGTCCATCTGGGTGAACTCCTGGCCGCTGCGCACTCCGTCGAAGTAGTAGGGGGCCTCAGGGCTGTGCTTCAGCACCGCCCGGGAGTAGTAGTTGAGGCCCAGGAAGTCGGTGGGGGTGGCGATGGCCTCGAGGTCCCCCTCCTTCCAGGTTGGGGCGGCCTGGGCTTGCCGGTAGAGCTCGAGCATATCCTCTGGGTAGCCAAAGCCAAAAAGCGGGTCGAGGTACCAGCGGTTCTGAAAGCCGTCGTAGCGCCGGGCCGCGGCCACGTCGGCGGGGTCGGGGCTGGCGGGGTGTCCGGGGGAGAGGTTGAGGGTGATCCCCACCTGGGCCCCCGGGGCGTTGGCCCGGATGGCTGGCACGGCCAGGCCGTGGGCCAGGAGCAGGTGGTGGGAGGCCTGGACCGAGAGGGCCAGGTCGCGCAGGCCCGGGGCATGCACCCCAGCGTAGTAGCCCAGGTGGGCCGAGCACCAGGGCTCGTTCAGGGTAATCCAGTGCTTGACCCGGTCGCCCAGGTGCCGGCTCAGGTAAGCGGCGTACTCGGCGAAGGCGTAGGCGGTCTCCTGGTTTGGCCAGCCGTCCTGGTCCTGCAGGGCCTGGGGCAGGTCCCAGTGGTAGAGGGTGACCCAGGGGGTGATACCGCTTTCCAGCAGGGCGTCCACCAGCCGGTCGTAGAAGGCCAGCCCCTTGGGATTGGGCTCCCCCCGCCCGCGCGGGAAGATACGCGGCCAGGCTACAGAGAAGCGGTAGGCGTTCAGCCCCAGGTCCCGCATCAGGCCAATGTCGGTGAGGTAGCGGTGGTAGTGGTCGCAGGCCACATCCCCGGTATCTCCCCCGCGAGTCTTGCCGGGGGTGTGGCTGAAGGTATCCCAGATACTCGGCCCGCGGCCGTCCTCTTGGGTAGCCCCTTCGATCTGGTAGGAAGAAGTAGCGGTGCCCCACACGAATTGGTCGGGAAAATCACTGCGTTTCATGGTAACTCCTCAGGGTTGTTGCAGGGTGCGCTGCAAGGCGAAGTAGGCGGGCTTGGGTTGGTAGTCCACATCGAAGATGAGCGGCTCGCTTGCTGCCCGCCAGGAGTGGGCATCGGAAACACCCCACAGGGTGAAGACCTTGCAGCGGGGCTGGCGCAAGCAGATTTGCAGAATCTCTTGGTAAAGCCGGGCCTGGGCCTGCAGGCGTTCGGCTTTGGTGCCTGGACCGGTTAGCCGTACGTCCATCTCGGTGATGTGAATCTCCAGGCCCAGCCGGGCGAAGCGCTCGAGGTTCTCCGCCATGCGGGCCTGCTGGGGCGAGAAGCCGAGGTCGAGGTGGGCTTGGAAGCCTATACCGTCGATGGGTACCCCTTTTTCCTTGAGCGATTTGAGCAGGCTGTAGATGGCATCTGACTTGGGGCCCAGCCCTTCGGCCCCGTAGTCGTTGTAAAAGAGCTTGGCCTTGGGGTCGGCCTCGCGGGCCAGGCGGAAGGCGCGCTCTATGTAGTCGGGCAGCACATCAAAGGGTGTGGCGCGCAGCCTGGCATCGTCCCCTATGGCCTCGTTGACCACGTCCCAGTAGGCGATTTGCCCCTTATACCGCCCCACCACGGTGCGGATGTGCTGGCTCAGGATGGCCTCCATCTCGCTACGGCTAAAGCTCCCGTACATCCAGCGGGGCAACTGCTGGTGCCAGACCAGGGTGTGCCCCCGGATGACTTGCTTGTGCTTTTGGGCAAAATTCACCAGCAGGTCGGCGGCGGCAAAGTTGAACTGACCCCTACTGGTCTGCAGGGCTCCCCACTTCATCACGTTCTCAGCTACCACCAGGTTGAACTCACGGGCCAGTACCGGTCCATATGCCGCTTCCTGCAAGAGCAGGCTTGGCTCGACCGCAGCCCCAACAAGGATCCCCCGTCGTTCAGCCAGCTCACGCAAGGGTGGCCCCGACTGGGCTAGGGCCATCATTAGGGCACAAAGCCCCAGCACTCCATACCTCCACAACGGCATTGACTCCTCCTTAGGATGGGATTGGCCTAGCTTTTGACTGCGCCCGAAGTCAGCCCTTCCATAAGCTGCCGTGCAGCCAGAGCAAAGACCAGCAGCAGAGGGGCCACCAGCAGGGCCGTGCCGGCCATAATGGCTCCCCACTCCACATCGGTGGCTCCTTGCAGCGTGCGCAGCACCACCGGTAGGGTTTTGGTCTCCTGGGTGCGCATGATTACGTTCACATCCGCAAAGCGGTTCCACGAGCCAATAAAGGTAATCAGGCCTAGGGTGCCCAGGGCTGGGCGCACCAGCGGTAGCACAATCCGCCAGTAGATCTGAAACTCGCTGCACCCATCGATGCGGGCCGCATCCACCAGCTCCTTGGGTACGGCGGAAAGAATGTACTGGCGCATGAGGAAAATACCCAACGCACCCGCCATGGCTGGTACCCAGAGGGCCTTGGGCTGGTTGATCCAGCCGATCTGATAGATCAGCAGATAAAAGGGAATCAGGTTGAGGATGGCCGGTATTAGCAGGGTGGCCAGCACCACCCCAAACAGCCGCTCACGTCCGCGAAACTCATACATGGCAAAGCCATAGCCAGCCAGGCTGCAAAAGAACAGGCTGGTCAGGGTGGTCATCAGAGCCAGGTAGAGGTTGTTCCAGTAGGCTCGCCAGAAGGGGATTTTATCCAGCAAAATCTGGTAGTTGGTCCAGAAGTGCTCGCCAAACCACAAAGGCGGAGGGAAGCCGAAAATTTCCGAACGCTGGTGGGTGGCAAAGACGAACATGAGGTAAAAGGGAGCCAGGGTCAGCACCCCGCCCAGGGCCAGAAGGGCAAAGCCCCCCAGGCGCAGCAACAGACCTCCCAGGGAGAATTTCCGGTCGGAACCTGCCATCTTAGTTCTCCCCTCGAGCCGCACGGCCAAAGATCAGGTTGTTGAGGTAGGTCAGAATACCGATAAAGATGAATAGAATCCAGGCGATGGAAGCCGCCGTCCCCATCTCGAGCCACTCGAAGGCAGTACGGTACATGTACATGGTCGCGGTCTGCCCGCCTTGGGTCGCCGAGCTGGCCCCGCCATTGAGCAGAACGAAGGGCTGTTCGAAAAGCTGCATATTGCCAATGATGGTTAGACTCACCGCAAAAAACATCATCGGTCGCAGCAGAGGCAGGGTGATGTAGCGAAACTGCTGGTAGCGGCTGGCCCCGTCTACTGCGGCAGCCTCGTAGAGCTCCTTGGGTATGGCCTGGATCGCCGATAGGTAGAGCAGCGTGTTCCAGCCAGTAAATTGCCAGACCACCACCAAAGCCAGGCCATACTTGATGGTAGAGTTAAGGAACCAGTTGATGTTCTGATCAGGTAGAAGCCAGCCCAGGAGCGGCCAGGTGTTGAGCTGGGCGATCACCAAGTTGATAACCCCGTTGTGTGTGGCAAATAGGGTATTGAAGATGAGGGCGATGGCTACCGAGGAGGTGATGTAGGGTAAAAAGTAGACCGCCATCACCAGGGTCTTGAAGCGGCCCAGCACCATGTGAATCACGAAGGCCAGCGGAATGGCGATCAAGTGCTGGGGCAGGCCGGAGAAAATACCCAACCAGACGGTGTTCCACATGGCCCGCCAGAACATGGGGTCGGTGAGGGTGAAGGTGTAGTTCTCAAAGCCCACGTACTTCCAGCGGCCCCAGCCGTCGCTGGGCGTCCAGGACTGGAAGGACATATACAGAGAAAACAGCGTCGGGTATAGCCCAAACACCAGAAAAAGGATGAAAAACGGGCTGATGAAGATGTACGGCGCATAACGCCGCTGGAAGTTGCTCCAGCGCATGGCCAGGCTAACCTTGCTGGTTGGAGGGGGTGCGGTGCTGATGCTCTTTCGCACGGTGCTCCTTTCTGTTGGCGCGGTTCTGCTGCCGCTCTGAAAGCCTTTCATAAAACGCCACAGAAAGGGGGAGGAAGGGTTGTCCTTCCTCCCCTCCCTTCACTAGCGCATGCGTCGCTCAATCAAGCGCTTGGCCTCAGCTAGGGCCGCCCCGATGTCCTTGTTCTCGTCGAGCACCTGCGAGAGGGCGGTGCTCAGAATTTCGTTGGCAATGCGGTCATACTTGTTGGCCTTCAAAGGTTTGACCCGGCGGGCAGCGTCGCGCCACAGCAGACGGGCCTGTTGTCCACCCAGAAACTCGACCCGCTCGTTGAAAGAGGGATCGTCCTGGGCAGAAAGCAACGATGGGAAGGCCCCAATAGCGCGGAAGCCGGCCACTTGAGACTCTTTATCGGTGGTGAGGAACTTGATTAGTTCCCAAGCCAGGGCCTTGTTTTTGGAGGCCGAGGTAATGGCATAGAAGCTACCACCCCAGGAGGCATACATTCCTTCGGGGAGCTGCTGCACCCGCCACAGACCTTTGGTCTCGGGGGCCATCCAGTTTTGCAGGTGGCCCTGCAACCAGGCCCCAGAGAACTGTGTGGCTACGGTACCTTTTTTGAAAGCGTCGTACCACTCATTGGTCCAGGCCCCAATTTTGGCATCCAGCCCGGCATTGCGAATGTTTTTAGCCAGCTCGAATGCGCGTACAAAGCGGGGGCTATCCACGACCACACTACCCTTTTCATCGAAGTAGGGGCTTTGGTTGGCCGGAGTGGTCGCAAAGATGTTAATCCAGGCAACGTCGGCAGCATCGGCAATCAGGAAGGAGCCTGTGGTAGCCTTGATTTTCCGTCCCGCGGCGATGTAGCCAGCCCAGGTGGTCATGTCGCGCGGGTTGACACCGGCCTTCTGCAGGATATCGACCCGGTAGAAGAAAGTACCGGGACCGATATCTACCGGCATCGCAATAAAACGTCCATCTGCCGAAGTGGCTTGTGCGATGGTATAGGGTGTGAACAGACGCTTGTACTGACCGGCGTTATAAGGGGCCTTGTTCAGGTCCTCGAAGCCCTGACCTTCGGCAAACCGCCCCACAAAGCCGATCTCTATGGCGGCTACATCGGGAAGGCCCTGTCCGGTGGCTAGAGCGGTGGTCAGAGCGTTGTGGTGGTCGGCGTACTGCTGGATAACCAGCTTGACCTCCACGTTGGGGAACTTCTTGTTGAAAAGGGGAATCTGAGCCTTGATGGAGTCATCCAGGTTTGGAAAAACCGCTACGGTAAGGGTGGTTTTCTGGGCCAGACCCAGTCCTGCCAGAGCTAGCAGAGCCAACAGAATCAGGATTCGCTTCATGTGTGCCTCCAGGTGGTGGAGCTTCAGCCCCGTCGGATTGCCTAAAGCCGGTGAAAGCGCTTTCAAACTGTTGTGTTCCTGGCGATTCCTTACATCCCTCCTTTGTTTAAGACAACGTTTGAGGTATCAAACGAGAACTGGGTGAGCGCAACAAGCCGGTAGACTCACGCACCATCAGGCGGGTTGATAACGGGCGCGGGGTGTAGGGTTTGCCCTCGAGCATAGCCAGCACCCAGCGTGCGGCTTCCCAGCCCATTTCCTGGCCGGGCTGACGCACCGAGGTGAGCGGGGGAGAGAAGTAGTTCGAGCTGGGTAGGTCGTCGAAGCCTACCAGCGACACGTCCTGCGGAACACGAATTCCCCGCCGGTACAGGGCTACGTTGGCGCCGTAGGCCATCTGGTCGTTGGCAGCGAGGATGGCCGTGAACAAGGCTCCCCGTGCCAGCAAGGCCTCTACCGCCAGCACGCCGGAGGGCTCGAGGTAGTCACCTTCCACCAGCAGAGCTGGGTCGAAGGGAATACCCGCATCCTGCAAGGCCTTCCGGTAACCCTTCAGACGCTCCACGGCATCGGGGTGGGAGTGGGGTCCGGCGATGTGGGCAATCCGCCGGTGACCCAGCTCGATCAGGTGAAGGACGCCTTCGTAAGCGCCCTGGGCGTTGTCGATACCCAGGCAGTTCAGACCCTTGATCTGACGCCCGACTACCACCACGGGTATGCGTTGGGTCAGATCCCGCAAGCGCTCTTCGGGTACACTGCCATCCATAACGATGAGGGCATCTACCTGCCGGCCTACCAGCACCTGCAGGGCGGCCTCCTCCTGGTCGGCCCGCCAGTGTCCGCTGGCAAAGATGGGATGATACGGGGTTTTTTCCAGGGCCTGCTCCACTCCCTTGAGCATCTCTCCGTAGTAGGGGCTGCTGATTTCCTGGGTCACCACCCCAATGGTCAGGGAACGCCCCTGGGCCAGCCCCTTGGCCATGATGTTCGGACGGTAGTTCAGCCGCTCGATGGCCCTCAGTACGGCCTCTCGCTTGCTTGAGTCCACCCTAGCGGTGCCGTTGATCACACGAGAAACCGTGCTGGGCGAGACACCGGCCTCGCGGGCTACATCGCTTAGGGTTACGGCTTCGCGCAAGGGATGCCTCCAGGTACTTGCTTTAGCTCGCTGCATAAAGTTAAGCAGATTTTGAAAGCGCTGTCAATAGGAGGCTCGTGTACCCCGGCGAGCCTAGGGTTCCAGAATCACCTTACCGGTGTTATGACGGCTTAGGATTAATTCAAATGCCTGTGCGGCCTCCTCGAGCTTGAAGCGCTGCCCCACCACCGGCCTGATCTGGCCCGAGGCCACCAGGGGCTGAAGAAACTGCACGGCGCTCTGCATGGCGGCTGGATCGCTCAGGAAGGGCGTGAGCCAGAGGCCGATCACGCTCTGGTTGCCCTTCATCAGGCCCACCGGGTACATCTGGGCCATCTCGCGCGAGGCCGAACCGATCACCAACAGGCGGCCCCGGTAGGCCAGCATCCTGAGGCTCTGGGCAAACCCGGCGCCGCCCACCACCTCCATCAGGATGTCCACCCCACGGCCCCCGGTGGCCTCTTTGACCGCTTCCACCAGGTTGTCCTGGGTGCTTAGCAGGGTCACCTCCGCCCCCAGGTTGCGGCACAGGGTCAGCTTTTCCTCGCTGCTGGCCAGGGCCACCACCCGCAAGCCCAGCGCTTTGGCAATCTGGATCGAGGCTGTGCCCAGGGCTCCGGCGGCAGCCTGAATCAGCACCCACTCGCCGGGTTTGGCCTGGGCCTGGGTTTGTAGGGCGAAATAGGCGGTGAAGTAGGAGACCGGAAAAGCCGCCGCTTCGGCAGCACTCATGCGGGGTGGAACCGGCACCACCGCCCTGCTACTGACCACGGCATACTCGGCAAAAGCCCCACTCCCTCCCAACGCCGCGACCAATTCACCTGGTTGGTAATGCTCTACACCCTCCCCTACCGCTTCCACCACCCCAGCAAACTCCATACCCGGAATCATGGGGTAGCGGGTGCGCACCAGGTATTCGCCGGCTACGCTCAGAATATCGGCGAAGTTGAGCCCCACGGCCTCGACCTTGATGAGCACTTGCCCAGGGCCGGGGCTGGGTTTGGGAAGGTCGGTGAGCTCCAAGACTTCGGGGCCGCCTGCACGGTGTACCTGGATGGCTTTCATGCTGCACAGCATATAACGCTGCCGCAAATGTAGCTCCACCGAAAAATGTCCCCTGCACTTGGGGGTATCCTTGGCTCTGATATGACGAGAACGGCGATTGTGATTGGCTCGGGGATTGGGGGTCTGGCGATGGGCCTACGCCTACAAAGCCTGGGCTTCGATACCACTATAGTGGAAAAACTGGATGGCCCCGGCGGGCGGGCCTACGTGCGCAAGGTAGATGGCTTCACCTTCGACATGGGGCCCACCGTGATTACGGTGCCGCATTTCATCGAGGAGCTTTTTTCCCTCGAGCGCGGCCGGTCCAACCTGAGCCAGCCCGACTACCCCGCCGAAGTCCTAGGCGAAGACAAGCGCATCAAGAGCGGCACCTCGGGCGGCAAGAACACCAGCCGCTACGTGCAGATTGTGCCTGTCCTGCCCTTCTACCGCATCTACTTCGACGACGGCACCTTCTTCGACTACGACGGCGATCCCGAGAACACCCGGCGGCAGGTGCAGGAGCTGGGCGAGCCCGGCGACCTCGAGGGCTATGAGCGCTTCTACCGCGACGCCAAGGCCATTTTTGAACGGGGTTTCCTCGAGCTGGGCTACACCCACTTTGGTGACCTGGGCAGCATGCTGCAGGTGGTGCCCGACCTGCTTCGGCTCGACGCGGTCCGCAGCCTGTTTAGCTTCACCAGCAAGTATTTCAAGTCGCCCAAGCTGCGCCAGGTGTTCAGCTTTGAGACCCTGCTGGTAGGCGGCAACCCCCTGAGCGTGCCGGCCATCTACGCCATGATTCACTTTGTGGAGAAGACCTGGGGCATCCACTTCGCGATGGGCGGTACGGGTGCACTGGTGCACGCCTTTGTAAAAAAGTTTGAAGAGCTGGGCGGCCGCATGCGCTACAACACCGAGGTCAAGAGAATCAACGTGGTGCGCCAGGGCCGGCGCAAGGTGGCCACCGGGGTTACTCTGGCCGATGGCCACGTTTTGAATGCGGACATTGTGGTTTCCAATGCCGACTATGCCCACACCTATCTGAACCTGATCGAGCCGCAGCACCGCTTCTGGCAGTCCGACCTGGTGGTCAGAAACCGCCCGCAAAGCATGTCCCTGGTGGTGATCTACTTCGGCTTCCGGGCCGATGGCAACGAGGCTGAAAAGCTGCGCCACCACAACATCATCCTGGGCCCGCGCTACGAGGAGTTACTGCGCGACATCTTTGGCCGCAAAATCCTGGCCAAGGACTTCAGCCAGTACCTGCACATCCCCACCCTGACCGATCCCAGTCTGGCCCCGCCCGGCCACCATGCCGCGTACACGCTAATCCCGGTACCGCACAACGGCAGCAAGCTGGACTGGGAGCTCCTGGGCGAGCCCTTTGTGAACAAGGTGCTGCGTTTCCTCGAGGACCGGGGTTATCTGCCCAACCTTTCCAAGCGCCTGGTGCACAAGAGCTTTATCACCCCCGACTACTTCGAGCACACCCTCAACAGCTATCTGGGCAACGCCTTTGGCCCAGAGCCTATCCTGGCGCAGTCGGCTTTCTTCCGACCTCATAACAGGAGTGAAGACATCGCGAACCTTTACCTGGTCGGGGCAGGGGTTCAGCCGGGTGCCGGAACCCCCAGCGTGATGATGTCGGCCAAGATGACCGCCCGGCTAATCGCCCAGGATTTCGCAATCGTGGACGAGCTTGAGTCGAACCAGCCGACGGCGAGGGGTCCGGCAGAAGCCGTGGGGGTGGGGTGACCGCCCGCTCCAAGGGTCTGTGAATCGCTGCGACCCGGGTTGGGCTGAGTCTTCGCGCAGGCACCTCCTGGTTCGCGTAACGCATTTTGGGTCAAATCTGCTTGCGGATGCGCAAGCAACGCTTATGCTCAGACAGTAGGCTACCCCGCAGGTGCGTCTTCCTATCAATGTTTGCTACCATGTCGGATACGCTTCCCACCTCGGGGTAACCTGCCCCCTCGAGCCAAAACCGTTTATGGATGGCACCTTTGACCTTCTTGGGCCTATTGAAATCTTGCAACTGCTATCGCAGGCCCGGCAAACCGGAGTTTTCAAGGTTCCCGGGGGAGAGGTATACCTCGAGCGTGGTCAGCCGATCCATGCTCAGTACAGAGGTAAATCGGGCCCCGATGGGCTGTTTCAGATTTTGGCCCTCAAAGAGGGAAAATTCCGCTATCTGGCGGGTGAGCGGGCCCGGCAATCGAGCCTCGAGGGCTCGTTGGATAACTACCTGCTTCAGGCCATCCGCCTCATAGATGCCCGACTCGATCTGAGCCCTTTCGACCGGGTACAGCTTACCGATGCCAACCGCACCACCCACCTCACCCTTTCACCCGACGAGTTTGAACTGCTTCGCCACATGGGCAGGCCTATTAGCCTGTTTGACCTGGCTGTCATCAGCGGCATTCCCGGCGATGTGGTGAACCTAAACGTGAGCCGGCTGGCCCGGCTGGGCCTGGTTCAGATCACTGCCCAGACCCCCCGCACCGTGCGCCTGACGGTCGGTCGCCTGGAGGGCTCGGCAGCAGCCCGGCTCGATGCGCAGCTACTGCGGGCCTGGCGGAACCATTTTGGTCCCTTTGCCCAGATCGAGGTGCGCAGCGAGGAGCGCATCTGGCAAATGCCGGTCGAGCCCAAAACCAATGCCGGGCCGCAACTTTTGCTCTCATCCGATGCTCTTTTTTTCCACAACTTGCGGGTCGGGCAGGAGGTTCTGGTCTGGCCCTCTTTGTAGTAGCACTGCCCTCGAGAATCTACAGAAGCAGTTTTTGTGCACCGGTAGGCCTGTGGGAGGTTCATTTGTTTGCCGCCGCTCCCAATAACCTAACCCTCCACGATGCCTCCGCAGCAACGGCAAGCACTGCAAAGCCGGGTCGAGCGGGCTGACTCGTCTTAAATAAGGGCACTTTGGCTTGGCGATAAAGCCTACGAGTTCATGCTGTTCGGCTCGAGGGAGAAAACGCCATTGACCAGGTTACAGCGGGATGTTGCCGTGCTTCTTGTAGGGACGATCTTCGTGTTTGGTGGAGAGCATCTCGAGGTGTTGGATGAGCAGCCGGCGGGTTTCGCTGGGGTCTATCACATCGTCGATGTAGCCGCGTGCTGCTGCCACATAAGGGTTGTCGAAGGCTTTTTTATATTCGGCGATCTTAGCCTGGCGGGTGGCGGTGGGGTCGGGAGAGGACTGAATTTCCTTTCGGTAGATGATGTTGGCGGCTCCCTCGGCCCCCATCACCGCGACCGCCCCCGTAGGCCAGGCCAGTACCACGTCGGCCCCCATGTCACGGGAGTTCATGGCCAGATAGGCTCCTCCGTAGCTCTTGCGGGTAATCAGGGTGATTTTGGGTACGGTGGCCTCGGCGTAGGCGTAGAGCATCTTGGCCCCATGGCGGATGATGCCCTGGTGCTCCTGGGCAACCCCGGGCAGGAAGCCGGTGACGTCCACCAAGGTCAGAATGGGGATGTTAAAACTGTCGCACGTGCGGATGAAGCGGGCGGCTTTGTCGGAGGCGTTGATGTCCAGCGCGCCAGCCATGAAACGTGGATTGTTGGCGACCACCCCGATGCTCTGCCCACCCAGATGGGCAAAGCCCACGATGATGTTTTTGGCAAAACTGCTGTGAAGCTCGAGGAACCTGCCATGGTCCACAAGGGTCTCGATGATCTGGTGCATGTTGTAGGGCCGGCGGGGGTCGGGGTGCACCAGATCCAAAAGTTCGGGGGTTTTGCGGTTTTTGGGGTCGCCGTTCTCGACCAGTGGGGGCTTCTCTTTGGCGTTTTGAGGCAGGTAGGTCAGCAGTTGCTTGATGGTGTCCAGTACGCCCTGGTCGCCGTCGCACTCGAGGTGGGCCACCCCAGATTTGGCGGTGTGAACCTCCGAACCTCCCAGTTGCTCGAAGGTGACTTCCTCGCGGGTTACGCTCTTGATAACCTCTGGCCCCGTGATGAACATATAGCTGTTGCCCTTGCTCATCAGCACAAAATCGGTGATGGCCGGGCTATACACGGCCCCACCGGCACAAGGCCCTAGAATGGCCGAAATCTGCGGTACCACCCCCGAGTAGATGGCGTTGCGATAGAACACCTCGCCGTAGCCCGAAAGGCTGTCCACGCCCTCCTGGATGCGGGCTCCTGCCGAGTCGTTGAGGCCGATCACCGGGGCGCCCACCCTGACGGCCATATCCATGACGCGGGCAATTTTCTGTCCGTGAGTTTTGCCGAGACTACCGCCCAGTACGGTGAAGTCCTGGCTAAAGACAAAAACCGTCCGACCGCCTACCTTGCCATAGCCCGTAATGACCCCATCCGCAGGGGCTTGCACGCCGTGCATGAGCTCGCTTTCGGGATGTTCGGCAAAGGGCTGGAGTTCGACGAACGTACCCTCATCGAGCAGGTATTGGATGCGTTCGCGGGCGGTCATCTTGCCCGATTCGTGCTGTTTCTTGATGCGCTCCGGGCCGCCACCGGCTTCAATACGCTTGCGGCGTTCTTCCATTTCTGCCAGAAGCTCTTCCATCCAAGCCCGCGTGTTGTCTGCCATAGCTTTTGTATCTTACCAATGCGTTTTGGTGTCATTGGTACTGGTAGACATTCCCAGCCGCAGCAGCTAGATAGCCCAGCGGTGCAGGTGTGTGGGCAACTTCACCGCCTGGCTTCCAACGCAGCCATCGGGAGGGATCAGGTGCCTGATTGCATTTCGTCCGTGCAAACCCGGATCAAAACGAGAACAGCCAAACAGACGCACCTCGCCGCAGGGATGCATACTCTTCACTGCGGTTTTCACAAAGATTCTCAGAGCCGGCTGGGTCGATTTGGGGCCTGCGCATTGCCCCTTTCGGTGACTGGAAAGGGTAGGCACCCTGTCCCGGGCATAAAAGAGAAACTCCCCGACCGCATACTCAACGGGGGCTTGCCGGCTAGGGTAGCTCTGGCGGGCAGTTCAAGCCCAACAGGTGGGTAGGGCGATGTGCTCTTTTTTACCGGCCCCGATACAATGGGTTGTTGAGTCGCGATGGAAGATCTCGATCAGGTCATTCGTTTAGGGCGCTACGATGAAGCTCGAAAGCGCATTCTGGCGGGGGAAGAGGGCAATGCCGACGGGCTGGCGGTCTTATTGGAGCTGCGGGACTGGCTTCGGCTCAAGGAGTATGGCCAGGCCCAAAAGCTTTTGGAGCAGGATGGCGATCTGATTACGGGCTACCTGGATGTGTCGCAGGCCAAGGCTGCCCTCGAGGCTTTCGACTCGGAAGATCCGAGCCAAATTGCCGATTACCTCGAGGACCCCCATCTGGGTGCGGAAGCCTGGACCGCGCTAGGGTTGGCCCGTATTCGCAGCGGACGGCGAGAGGAGGCCCAACAGGCGTTCGAAGCGGCTTTACAGGCCGACCCCGGCCACTACCGGGCCAAGACCAACCTGGCCAGCATGATCCTCGAGGCTGGCCACACCGATGAGGCCATCCAAATGTACGAGGAGGTTCTGAGGATTAATCCTGAGTATGCCCTGGCCCACCACAACCTGGGCGCGGCCTACCGCAGAAAAGGCCAGATCGACAAGTCGGTCTACCACATCAAGCGCGGCCAACGCCTGCAGATGCGGCCTGCGGCCCGACCTGCACGCTCCATCGTTCCTGGTGCTCCGGCCCTACCGACCATGCCTGAGCGCCGTCCCTTGCTGGGGGGCCGCTGGTGGCTGTGGCTGATTGTGATTGCGGTGGTGTACTGGCTGTTCAGCCGCCAGCCCTGAAACAATCGTTGGCGGGGTCTCTGCCCCAGGCTATGGTTGGGCCAACATTTGTTGGACCAGAGCGGTAAAGCTCTCCTCGACCCCCTCGCCGGTCTTGGCGCTGGTGTAGCGCACATCCCAGCCCCTGGCCCGAAGCGCCTGGATCTCGGCCTCGGTGGTTTGCCAGGGCAGGTCG
>DAIUDO010000007.1:0-26996 GCA_036845585.1 Meiothermus sp.
TTTCCCGCACGGCGCGCTCGAGGGCCTGCAGGTGCGGCTGGGAAGTCCCGGTGGCGATCACGAAATAGTCCAGTGAGTCTGAAACGCCGGTCAGATCCAGCGCCACCACATTCTCGGCCTTTTTGTCTTCCAGGGCTTCCTTGATGTGCTCAATTAGTGTTTGGGTGTCAATGGCTTTAACCATTCGCTCCTATTGTACATGAAGACCCGCCCCGGGGTGGGCTTAGCGAACCTCGGGAATATATTCGAACTCGTGCTGCCCAAAGCGCACCGTATCGCCGGCCCTCACTCCGTGGGCCTTGAGGGCCTGTTCGACCCGGTAGCGTCTGAAGAGCTCCTGCAGGTAGCCCGCAGCTTCCATCAGGTCGCCCTTAAGCCGGTCGAGGTGGCGCTGCACCTGGGGGGCCTCGAGCTCAAACACCCCTTCTTCTACCTGGGTTACCTTGATGTAGGCGGGGGCTTCCGGCCTGGGTCTGGGTTGGGCAATCAGGGGTTTAGGCGCAGCCTGCACCAGGGCAAACAAGGCCTCTACCAGTTCGCCCAGCCCTTGGCGGGTCTGGGTGGAAGTCGGCAGCACCGGTAGACCGGTTTTGCTCAGCTCGCCCTCCAGGGCCGGAACCTCTTCGGGAGGCAGCAAGTCCACCTTGTTAAGGGCAATGAGCGCCTGGCGCGAGAGCAGCTCGGGGTCGTAGGCGCGCAGTTCGGCCTGGAGGGTTTGCAGGGTTTGCACGGGCCGGTCGGCACCATCCAGCACGTAGAGCAAGACTCTGGTGCGGGCGATGTGGCGCAGAAATTCCAGCCCCAGGCCCTTGCCCTGAGCAGCCCCTTCGATGATGCCGGGGATATCGGCCATGGTGATGCGCCGCAGGTCACGCTCGATCACCCCCAGGTTGGGCGAGAGGGTGGTAAAGGGGTAGCTGGCAATTTTGGGCTGGGCATGGGTCAGGGCAGCCAGCAGGCTGCTCTTGCCAGCGTTGGGGTAGCCGACCAGGCCCACGTCGGCCAGCAGCATGAGCTCGAGGCGCAGTTTGCGCTTCTCCCCTTCCTCGCCGGCCTCGGCAAAACGCGGGGCCTGACGGGTGGGGGTCACGAAGCGGGGGTTGCCCCAGCCGCCCTTGCCCCCTCTGGCGGCTACAAAGGTCTGGCCCTCCTCCACCAAATCGGCCAGCAGTTCGCCGCTTTCGGCATCGTACACCCGGGTTCCTCTGGGCACCTCGATGACGAGGTCTTTGCCCGACCTGCCAAACAGCCCCTTACCCATTCCATGCTGCCCGTTTTCGGCCTTGTACACACGCTTGGAGAGGTTGGAGAGCGAATCGACCTGGGCCAACGCTCGCAGGATGACCGAGCCACCATCCCCGCCATCACCGCCGTCTGGACCACCCTTGGCGATGTATTTTTCCCGCCAAAAACTGATGCAGCCATCGCCGCCGCGCCCCGCCGTGACGGTAATCTCGAGGATATCCCTGAACATGAGCTTGAAGTTTGAAGGCTGAAAGCCAAGGCGTGCTACCTATGGCCTTCAGCCTTCGGAGGGTGCGGATTTAGTCGCCCGCGTTGCTGACCACGGGCTTGACACGGACAAAGCGGCCCATGCGGCCCTTATCGGCAAACTCGACCACCCCGTCGATCAGAGCAAAAAGGGTGTAATCGCGGCCCTGGCCCACGCCCTCGCCGGCACGGAACTTGGTGCCACGCTGTCGCACCAGCACGTTGCCCGCCTTGACCACCTGGCCTCCAAAGCGCTTGACCCCGAGGCGCTTGGCCTGGCTGTCACGCCCGTTTTTGGTTGAACCTAGACCCTTTTTATGTGCCATAGTGTGCTCCTCAAGCGCTATAGGCTGAAGGCTCAAAGCTGAAGGCTATGGTTAGCGCTCGACTTTGGGCCCCGAGCCCCCGGCAAAGTTACGCGCGAATCTCCTTGACCATAATCTCGGTGTAGGGCTGGCGGTGGCCCCGCTTGCGGCGGTAATGAATTTTGGCTTTGAACTTGGCTACTACCACCTTTTTGCCCTTGCCGTGCTCCACCACCTCGGCCACCACTTTGGCACCCGGTACGGTGGGGCTACCCACCACGGTCTTCTCGCCGCCCAGCAGCAGGGCGTCGAATTCCACTGTGTCGCCGGGGTTGGCCTCGAGTTTCTCTACGCGCAGTTTGCTTCCGGCCTCTGCGCGGTACTGCTTTCCGCCCGTCTTGATAATCGCGTACATGATTCCACTCTCCGGTCAGCTGTTTGGGATGAAGGCGCAATCCAGCAAACAGCTCGGGTCTGCTGACCCAGCCAACTGTCAACTATAGCGGCATTACCGAAATGTTTCAAGAGCTTTGCGGCATTACCCGCGGTGCTTTATGACGCTGTGGGTCGGTTTGCGTGTGAGGCAGCTTGGAAATTTCCAAGAATGTGGTAGGCTCTGCCTTGCGGATGGGCAGGAGTTTCCAAACCTGCTCCCGCCCTCGGCGGAGGCTGAACTTGACAAGCCCCATTTCTGTCGTTGATCTTTCCGAGAAAGTGCGCCGCCAGGTCAAACCTGAGCGCTATGCACACATTTTGCGGGTGGCCGAACTGGCGGCTGAAATCGCCAGGGCCAACGGGCTCGATGCTGAAAAAACTTATCTGGCCGGAATTTTGCACGATGCCGCACGCGATTTTAGCGCCGAGCAAATGGTTGAGTGGGCGCCTCCGGAAATCGATATTGAACATAAACATCCCCTGGCCTTGCATGGGCGTGCGGGCCGCCGGGTGGCCCAAGCCTGGGGTATCGAGGATGAAGAGGTGCTCGAGGCCATCGAAGGACATGTGTATGGGGTTAGCCCGGATCACAAAATCGGCATGGCCTTGTATGTGGCCGATGTGTCCGAGCCGGGTCGCGGGGTAAATCGCGACATACGTGAGCTGGCTTTGGCCGGGCGGCTCGAGGAAGCCTATCAGGAAGCAGTAATTTGCAAGGTGAACTACCTGCAAAGCAAGGGCATCGAGCCTCACCCCCGCACCCTGGCCGCCTACCAGGCCATTGCAAGGCAGCAGCCAGGCTAGCGTCACAAAGCCCTCACCCACCCTCTAGTTGGAGGTGTTCTGGGTGGTTTGTTACGCCCGCACCCGCTCGATTTTGTAATCTAATGGTCATGGCCAGACTGCGGACACCCCATCGCACCAGGCTAGGGTCACCGGAGCGCAGGCATCGTACTGGGCCGCGCGTTTCGCTGCTCCTGCTGGGATTGGCCCTGCTGACCCTGGCCGGGGCACTGGCCTACGGACCCCAGCTCCAGGAGGTGCGAGCAGGCCTCTGGGGGGGCTACCGGCCAAACCAGCCCGCCGAGGAGTTGAGCCTGGTGGTAGCGGCCCGCGATACCGAGTACTGCGGCTACCACACGGCCTGTGGGCCTGGGCTGCGCACCGACACCATCTTTTTCGTTCGCCTGCGCGGCTCGGAGGCGACCCTGGTCGCCATACCCCGCGACCTGCGCTACAACGGCGAAACCGCAAAGGGTTTGTACGATGGCAAAATCAACTCGGTTTACGAGCGCGGGGGCGGTGCGGAGGGCTTACGCAGGGCCGTCGAAAACATCCTGGGCGTACCGGTTCAGCACCACCTTATCCTGACTTTTGAAGCGGTGATGAAGCTGGTGAACGCGGTGGACGGCGTGGATGTGGTGCTGCCCTATCCGATGAAGTACACCGACCGGGCAGCTGGACTCTACATCGATTTTCCCGCTGGCCCGGTTCATCTCGATGGCAAAGATGCGGTCAAATACATGCGCTTTCGCCGTTGGGATGGCTCCGACCTGGGCCGCCTGGACCGCATCAAGGAGGTGATTACGCTAGCCGCCCGCAAAGCCCAGAGCCCCCGCTACTGGCCGCGTTTGCCGGGGGTGGCGGCTGCGGTCTGGGGCACCCTCGAGACCAGCCTTCCCCTGTCCACTGCCCTGGCCATGCTGCCCAACCTGCGCAGTCTGGCAATCAAAAGCGCCACCCTGCCAACCCTCGAGCAGGGCCGCGATCTGATTGTAGACCAAGCCGCCATGGCCTCCTTCACCGCTGGGCTGCTGGGCTATACCGCCAACGCCGAGGTAATGGCCCGCCTGGTGCAGGCCGAGGCCCTGGGCCTCAGAACCCTGCTGCTCGACCAGAGCGGCACCGGGTTGGGTGAGCGCTACCGCCAGGGGTTTCTTGAGCTGGGCCTCCCCTTGCCCGAGGTGCAGCTAGGTGAGGTGGGGGGTTCCAGCATGGTACTGGTTCGCAGCGGGGTCTCGGTGGTGGGGCGTGAATCCCCAGCATTCTGGCTGGCCAAGGACTACGCCGACCTGTTGCACCTGCCGCTGCAAACGCGGATTCGCCTCGAGCCCCGTGGCTACGATGTGATCATCGTGCTGGGTCCTTCCGCTGCAGAACCCTAGCAGCAGCTAGTCCCCTCTGGGCTGGCGGTGCTCTTCTTCGGGCAGCGGCTCTTCGTCGGGGTCGAAGGCGTAGTAGAGCCTGAGCGGCCGAACCGAGACCACCCGCAGCACCTCACCACACCCTGGACAGACCACCTCGAGGCCCGCCCAAGGATTGGCCACCTCGACAAGCTCATCGCAGACCGGACACTTGGAGACTTCCATGCCGCACCTCCGCAGACCCTCCACCTGCATGCTGACCCTTAATCACGGGCCGAATGTCCCACTCGTGCTGGGTATCGAAGCGCCCAACCCCTATAATTGTTTCGAGGCCCCTATGGCTGCCATTCTACCCTCTGCTCACCCACCTCTGGAGCGCAACCCCGGTACCCCCTTCGACCCAAGCGCTGTCGAAAGAGCCCTGGTCAACAAAAGTGCCATCGAGCGCCGCACCGCTACCCTGCCCGCCCGCCGCACCGTCAAGAAAGAATGGCAGGCCGCCTGGCTCTTGCATGCCATCAAAACCATCGACCTCACCACCCTTTCCGGCGACGACACCCCTGGCACGGTGCGCCGGCTGTGTGCCAAGGCCCGCCAGCCGGTGCGGCCCGAGCTGCTGCGGGACCTGGGGGTGGCCGGGCTGTCCTTGCAAGTGGGGGCGGTCTGCGTCTATCCCGAGATGGTCCCCACCGCCGTGGAGGCCCTCGAGGGCTCGGGCATCCCGGTGGCAGCGGTTGCGGCGGGGTTTCCTGCCGGTTTAAGTCCCCACCGGCTCAAGCTCCAGGAGATCGAGGCCGCGGTAGCCGCCGGGGCCCAGGAGATCGATATCGTGATCTCGCGGCAGCACGTGCTTACCGGTAACTGGAAGGCCCTTTACCAGGAGGTGCGCGACTTCCGCGAGGCCTGCGGCCCGGCGCACATGAAGAGCATCCTGGCCGTGGGGGAGCTGGGCACCCTCAAGAACGTCTACAAGGCCAGCCTGGTCTGTATGCAGGCTGGCTCCGACTTCATCAAAACCTCCACCGGCAAGGAGGCGGTCAACGCCACCCTGCCCAGCAGCCTGGTGATGGTGCGGGCCATCCGGGCCTACTACGAGCAGACCGGCTTCAAGGTGGGCTTCAAGCCAGCCGGGGGGATCCGCAGCGCCAAGCAGGCCCTGGACTGGCTGGTTCTGATGAAGGAGGAGCTGGGAGGGGAGTGGATGCAGCCCCACCTCTTTCGCATCGGGGCCAGCGCGCTTCTGAACGACATCGAGCGGCAGCTCGAGCACCTGGCCTACGGGCGCTACGCCTCCATGCAGTACCAGCCGTTGGGCTGAGGAGCACCATGCAGATCGCCGAACTTATGCAGACCCTACCCTATGGCCCGGCCCCAGAGGCCGCCCAGCCCGCTCTGGACTGGCTGAAGGCTCACAAAAACCGCTTTGCCCTCTACATCGGGGGCCGCTGGCGGCCGCCAGCCAGCCTGGAGTGGTTTCCCACCCACAACCCTGCTACCGGCGAGGTGCTGGCCCAGGTGGCCCTGGCCGGCCCTGCCGATGTAGACAAGGCGGTGCGGGCGGCCCGCAAGGCCCTGGCGGGCTGGCGTCAGACCTCCGGCCACCAGCGGGCCCGCTACCTATATGCCCTGGCCCGGCAGATCCAGAAGCACGCCCGGCTGTTCGCCGTCCTCGAGACCCTCGACAACGGCAAGCCCATCCGCGAGACCCGCGACATCGACGTGCCCCTGGCGGTGCGCCACTTCTACTACCACGCCGGCTGGGCCCAGCTCATGGAGAGCGAGCTGGCCGGCTACGCGCCGGTGGGGGTGGTAGGGCAGATCATCCCCTGGAACTTCCCCCTGCTGATGCTGGCCTGGAAGGTAGCCCCAGCCCTGGCCATGGGCAACACGGTGGTGCTCAAGCCCGCCGAGTGGACCCCGCTGACCGCCCTGCTCTTTGCGGAGATCTGTACGCAGGTGGGCCTGCCACCGGGGGTGGTGAACATCCTCACCGGTGACGGCCAGACCGGGGCAGCCTTGGTGGCCCATCCCGGGGTGGACAAGATCGCCTTCACCGGCTCCACCGAGGTGGGCCGGCAGATCCGCCGGGCCACCGCCGGCAGCGGCAAGCGGCTTTCGTTGGAGCTAGGGGGCAAGTCGCCTTTCATCGTCTTCGAGGATGCCGACCTGGACAGCGCGGTGGAGGGGGTGGTGGACGCCATCTGGTTCAACCAGGGCCAGGTCTGCTGCGCGGGCTCGAGGTTGCTTCTGCAGGAGGGCATCGCCGAGCCGATGCTAGCCAGGCTCAAAGCCCGCATGGAAAAACTGCGGGTGGGTAACCCGCTGGACAAGGCGGTGGACATGGGGGCCATCATCGGGCCGGTGCAGCTCCAGAAGGTCGAGCGGCTGGTGCAGCAGGGGGTGGCCGAAGGGGCCGAGGTGTGGCAGCCCAGCTGGGCCGTGCCGCAGGAAGGCTGCTTTTACCCCCCCACCCTGCTCACCCGGGTGGCCCCGGCCTCCACCGTGGCCCAGGAGGAGATCTTCGGGCCGGTGCTGGCCGCCCTCACCTTCCGCACCCCCGAAGAAGCTGTCAGGCTAGCCAACAATACCCGCTACGGCCTGGCGGCCTCGGTCTGGAGCGAGGATATCAACCTCGCCCTCGACATCGCTACCCAGATCAAGGCCGGCACGGTCTGGATCAACAGCACCAACCTCTTCGACGCTGCGGCGGGTTTCGGCGGCTACCGCGAGAGCGGGTTTGGCCGCGAGGGGGGCAAGGAGGGGCTGTGGGAGTACGCGAAGAAGAAAGGGCTGCGCCAGCCCACAGCCGCCAAGGCCAGGCCAAAGACCAGCCCGACCTTACGCAACTTTCCGCCTTCCCTGCCTCCCATCGACCGCACCGCCAAGCTCTTTATCGGTGGGCGCCAGGTGCGGCCCGACAGCGGCTACAGCCGGGTGGTCTACGCCCCGAACGGGCAGCGGCTGGGCGAGGTAGGCCTAGGGAACCGCAAGGACATCCGCAACGCGGTGGAGGCGGCCCGGGGGGCTTTTGAGGGTTGGCGCCGGACCCCCGCCTACCAGCGGGCCCAGATTCTGTACTACCTGGCCGAAAACCTCTCTGAACGGGCCGCCGAGTTTGCCTGGCGCATTGAAGCCCAGACCGGGCAGGACGGCCAGGCCGAGGTGGAGGCAGCCCTCGAGGCCCTCTTCGCTGCGGCCGCCTGGGCCGACAAGTACGAGGGGGCGGTCCATCCCACGCCTTTGCGCAGCGTCACCCTGGCCTTGCCTGAGCCTATTGGGGTGATGGGCCTGCTCTGCCCCGACGACCAGCCCCTTTTGGCCTTAGCCCAGCTGGCGGGCCTGGCCTTGGCTTTGGGCAATACCTTGGTGGTGGTGCCCTCTCCCCAGGCCCCCCTCACCGCTACCGATTTCTATCAGGTGTTGGAGACCTCTGATGTGCCTGCGGGGACCTTCAACATCGTGACCGGGGAGCGCGACCAGCTGGCCCTGACCCTGGCCGAGCACGACGACGTGGACGCGGTCTGGTACGCCGGGCCTCGGGAGGACTGGGCTCCGGTGGAGCGGGCCAGCGCAGGGAACATGAAGCGCACCTGGACCCTTCCGGTCAAAGGGCCCCTGCCCGATGCCGACGAGATCCTGCGCCAGGCCAGCCAGATTAAGAACATCTGGGTGCCCTACGGGGCCTAGCGCCGATCCGGCACCACAATCCGCCCAGCGATGATGGCCTGGCGGATGGCCGCCACCTCGCGGCGCAGGCTCTCGGGCAAAAGGGCCTGGTTGTAGGCGTCTAGGGCGTACCCTAGGCCGTTTTCCTTAAGTCCCAGGCTTATCAGGCCACCCTGGAAGGTGTTGCGGGCTGCCGACTCCACTGCCCGTTGGGCGGCCACGTCCACCCGCTTGAGCATGCAGGTCAGGGCGTGGTTGAGGGTGGCCGGGTTGTTGTCGGTGTCGCCCAAGAAGTTCAGGTTGCCGTCCCCACCGATAAAAAACATAGGGCGGGTCTCGCCGGCGCACTCCCGGGTGTAGGCCTCGTACTTGGGCACCTGGGCGAAGGGGTTGCTGCGGAAGCGCACCCCGCGCGGCAGCTCGTTGGCCCGTAGGCAGCGCACCTGTTTGACGTAGTCGAAGACCCCCAGCCCCGAGGCCCCCGCAGCCGCGTAGATGATATCGGCCCCCTGGGAGCGCTGGAAGGCCGCAATCTCCTTGGCCCGCGCGGGGTCCGAGAAGGCCGCAGGGGTGTTGCCCACGTAGTTCACGATCACCCGGCAGCTCGGGCAGGCCCGGCGTACCCCTTCGCGGTAGCCTATCTCGAACTTGTGGATCAGGGGGATGTCCATCCCGCCCACGAAGCCCACCACCCCGGTCTGGCTCAGCCGCCCGGCAATGTAGCCCACCAGGTAGGTGCCCTCGTTCTCGCGGAACACATAAGAGGCCACGTTGGGGGCTTCGGTGGCCGTATCGATCAGGGCGAAGCGCTGCTGGCGGAACTCCCGGGCGGCGGCAGCGATGCCCGGCTCGGTGGCAAAGCCCAGCCCAATGATCAGGTCGAAGCCCTCCGCGGCAAAGCGTCGTACCGCAGGGGGAATCTGGGAGGGGTCAGCAGGCTCGAAGTCGAAGAGACGACCCCCAAACTGTTGCACCGTGCGCAAAGCTCCCCCGTAGGCCACCCCGTTGAAGGTGGGGTCGGTCTTGGCCCCTTCGCTGAAGACCATGGCCACGTTGCCCAGAGGCTGGGCCCAGGCCAGCCCCAGCCCTATCAGTAGTGCAGCTAGCAGCTTCTTCATGGCGGAAAAATAGCATAGCCCTGGACGGGCTGCAAGCATATAACCTGTTACTCAAAGGTAGGCACTAAAGACGCCCGGACCGGTTTTCTTGAGACAAGTTAGAGGACAGTAGAAAGCCGTTCAATAGGGCGGTGCTGAGTATGCCAGACTCGGTTAGTCCATCACCGGACGGTGGCCTCGCCTACGCTGCGCGATGGCGCGGCGCAGAGGCGACCCACCTAAGTTTTCCGCGTAGTGGAGAGCGATGGCGGTTGATTGCATCAGAGGAACGAAATACCGGTCGATTGCATCCATACAACACAACCCCCAGGTAATCGTCTTATTCGCCACCCGACAAGGAGATGCTGGTTTCGCGGAGATGTTGGCCTGCTGGGCTGCAACCGCCAGCACGCTGCCCAAGCCCCTTTAGGCCAAGAATTCGCCCTAACTTCGGCGCAACGCTTCTGCTTTTGCTGGTCAGACGGGCTGTAGCGCACCCACTCTCCGCATCCATCCTAACCACACTTGCTGTAACCGCAGCTGTAGCACTTCGTGCAGCCTTCCTCGCGCACTAGGTTTTCGTCGCCGCACTCGGGGCACTTACCAAGGCCGGTCTTGCTCTTGTGCGGCTGGATGTTCTGGATTGGTGCGGTCATGGCCCGCTGCATGGCCTGGGGCACCATACCATCATTTTGAGGTATCTGGGCGGCTTTGTGCCCGTCCTCGGCTATCTGGATTTTGCTGGTGGTTTCCAGGGCCACAGCTATCAGGTCAGCTTTACTGGTTACAAAGCGGCCCTGGTAGCTGCCATACAGGCCGCCGTTGATGCCGCGCAGGGTCTTGACCAGTTCGGCCACCGGCACACCGTATTGCAGAGCTTTAGAGATGATGCGGCCCAGGGCCTCGCTATCGGCGTTGGCTTCGTCACCGGCCTTGCCCGAGGTCAGAATCACTTCTACCGGGTGCTCGCCCTGCATGTTCACCGTAACCAGGAAGCCACGCCGGGTACCGTCGCTATTGGTCAGCTTGACCATGTCGGTGTAGCCCACCAGGCGACCGGTGCGCTCGAAGATGGGGCCCACACCCCGGCTGGGCTCGAGGTTGGCGGGTGTGCTCGAGGGAATCTCCAGCAGTGCCGGCTGAACCGCTACGGTCTCCTCGCTCTTGTCCTTGGGTTTTTTCTCTTCCTTGCTCACCGACAGCACCTGGTACTCACGGCTGCCATCGCGGTAGACCGTGATGCCCTTGCAGCCGGTCCGGTAGGCCTCGGTGTAGGCCGCCTCCACGTCGGCCACAGTAGCCTGGTTGGGCAGGTTGATGGTCTTGGAGAGCGAGTTGGCCGCGTAGCCCTCGGCATCGAAGGCAGTCTGCACCACGCCCTGCATCCGCACGTGGTCGAGCGGGGGCACGTCGTGGGCACCCTCGAACACGTTGGCAATGGCGCTGGGAATGCCCTCCAGACCCTTCACGCTGCCGTGGTGAGCCTGTATGGCCTCGATGATGGCATCCCAGTTCCAGGCGCCATCCTTTTCGAAGGGTCCCGAAGCCGGATACTGCTCCATCATCTCCACGAACAGCGGGTGCAGCAGCGCCTTGTACTGCCCGCCAATGCGCCGCCACATGAAGGGCGAGAACATCGGCTCAATGCCACTGGAAACGCCCATCAGCATGCTGGTGGTGCCGGTGGGGGCTACCGTCAGCACCGCCACGTTGCGGCGCGGACGGATACCCAACTTCTCAAAGACCGCGCGATGCTGCTCGTAGACCGGGAACACCCCTCGCTCCTGCCCCAGCCGCTCCGACTCGGCAATGGCCTCCTCACGCATGATGTTCATGACCTTAGCCACTACCTGGCGTCCTGCCTCCGACGAGTAGGGCAAGCCCATCTTGATGAGCATGTCGGCCAGACCCATCACCCCCAGACCCAAGCGGCGCAGGGTTTGCGAGGCCAGGCGGTTGTCCTCGAGGGCGAACACGTTCACATCCAATACGTTGTCGAGGAAGCGGATGGCGGTGCGCACGTCTTGCCGAAAAGCGTCGTAGTTGAACGCACCGTTCTCCACGTAGGCCGCCAAGTTGAGGGCTCCCAGGTCGCAGGGCTCGCCCACCGTGAGCGGGATCTCGCCGCAGTTGTGGGCCACCACGCCGCCAGCGATCAGGCTGTGGGTGACCGGCTCGGTCAGGTCGTAGACGGGTGCGGTTCCAGCCCGCTCCACGCGGTCCACCGTAACCTCGAAGCGCTGGCGGTAGCTGCCCCGGCTGCGCTCAGCTATGAACTGCTCGAGCCGGGCCTGCTTCTCAGGCAGGGCAAAGCCGATGACCTCGGCGAAGCGGTCGCGGCTCTCGGCACCGATGATGAGTTCGTACTGATCGGCAACGGAATACTCACGCCTACGGCCCCGCCCGTCCGGCAGGGCCTTGAAACCGGCGGCACGGCGGTGGTGGATACGCCCGAAGATGCCAAAGTTGAGCAGCAGAAGCTGCACGTCCTTGAGCAGGCCGAGGCTGGAAGAAGCCAGCCGCACCGTGCAGCTTTGCTTGGCATCGTTGCGCTCGACTGTGCCGTCGGTGCTGAACAAACCGCGTAGAAAGCCCACCACCGCCTCGCGGGGTGCGGTAAAGAGGCTCTCCGGAACACGCTTTTCGGTGGCCCCCACCGCCCTCACGCCCAGGGCGGCGAAGTATTCGGCGGGCAGCTTGTTGAAGTGCAGGTGCTGGGTGTTGGAGGGGGTGGTTTGCAAGGTTCCCTGGCCAAACCAGTCGCGTAGGCTGTCCACGACGACCTGGGCCTGGTCTAATTCACGGTTGCTAAAGAAGAATCCCACGCCGTCCTCGCGCACGTACCCGTCGCCGACCAGCCAGCCCAGTACCAGGCCCAGGCTCTCGCTCCACTGGGTGGGCATGTTGGCGTACTGCTCGCGTACGTCGGATCTCCCGCTCGTACCCCTGCCGCCAGCTACCGCGACCCGCTCGCGCACCACCCGCAGCACAGCAGGCGGTAGGGCCTGCTGCTTGGCCCACAGTCCCTCACCGCTCTGCACCAGCAGCTTGTCACCGGGCTTCAACAGGCCGGCCTCCACGTATCCTTGGGGGGTGAGGAGAGGGTGGTTGGGGGTCAGGGTGAGGGTGATGCCCTCGCGGGTCTCGAGGCGCACCACCTCCCGCTCCCCGGTGTAGAAAGCTTTGGCCGCTTTGCGCACCGTTACCCCACGCCCAGGGCGAGCCGCGCCCAGGCCCCCCAGGGGAGCCCGGTTGTCGGTAGCCAGGTAAAAGCTGCCCTTCTCGGTGAGCTGCTCGATGGGTAGCAGGCCGAACTCGGTCGGAACGCGGGTGCTGCTCACAAAGCAGGGGTTCGTCGAGCGAATCGCATAACGCGGGCCGAGGTCTTTCAGGGCCGAGAGCTGGTTGATGCGATCCACGAAGATCAGGCCCGGCTCGCCGGTGGCCCAGGCGTGCCAGGCAATTTCGTGCCAGAGCCACTTGGCGGGCACTTTGCCCCCATAAACCGGAATGGGACGGGCCCCGTCCTGGGCGCGTTCGGGCAGGTCGGGCAGCACTCCGTTGTAGGGGCTCTGCACCGGGTAGGGGTAGTATTTGCCCGGCACCTCGGCAGGTTCAACAGCCCAGAGGCCATCGGCCTGCAAAGCTTTCCAGAAGGCTTCGGTCACCAAAATCGAGATGTTGAAGGTGGAGATATCGCCCTCGCTGGCCTCACGGTCGAGGTCCTTGGCGGTCAGGAAGTCCAGCAGGTCGGGGTGGTCAATGGCGATGGTGGCCATACCGGCCCCCCGGCGGGTGCCACCCTGGCGAACCACCCGCAGCACCGGCGCGTACACATAGCGCAAGGTCGCGACCGGCCCGGCTTTTTCGGCTCCCAGGTTGGCCCACTCGAGGAAGTTGTCGAAAATTTCCACCAGGAAGCTCACCGGGCCACTGCTGGTGCCACCGCTGCCCTTAATTTCGGCCCCCTCGGGACGCAGGCTGCTGAAGTCCACATGGGGCTCCAAACCCTTCACGGCCAGGCTCAAAGCAGCTTTGGCCGCCTCTATGATGCCGCGCATATCGTCCGGTACCATCAGGGTATCGCTGGGCTTTTCCCGCACGGTCATGACCCCGTTGCGCCGGGCCAGCGCAGCCAGCTCGGGCTTCAGAAGGCCATACACCACCCGCGTCCAGTTGCGCACGGTGATGTTCTCCTTCTCGCCGTCGGGGTTGATGGGAGGGCGCATCATGCCCTTGATGAAGTCCTCCACATCGGCATGGTTGGCCGCAATGTAGGCGAAACCACGCACTGTTCTGCCTGGCCCAGCGTTCTTGCCCGCCCCGCCATGGCGGGGCGGGTAGGGGTCGAGATTGACCCCGTTGCCCCCACCCACCTTGGTCACCAGGGCCAGCTTGGTGGCTACTTCCAGCACCCCATCAAAGCTGCTGGGGTCGTGATCGGTTGCCCCCTGCACGAAGCAGTTGAGCACGTTGCCGTGCTGGGTTCCCGCACCGGCCAGCACCCGCCCGCCGGGGCAAAAGCGCTTAGAGGCCATCAGTCGATAAAACTGCTCACCCCAGTATTGCTTATCCTGCTCAGACTTTTCAGCCGACGCTACCCAGGAAGCCACGCGGCGAAACATGCCGTACACATCCCCATCACCCGGTTGCATGTACTGGCGTTTGGCAATGACTTGCGCATGATCGTCGAAAAGTGCGGGGGTGAAGCCATTCATAGCATCCTCCAAATTTGTGCAACTGATCCCCAGTCACCCTTGTGACACAAGATATAGGGGATTCCGCGTTAGATACTACAACCTGTTGTATATGATTGGCAAGAGGTCGGAACCACGGTTAATTTTGGTAAGGACATAATACGGTACCAAATCTTAAAAAAACAAGCCTCGTGGTCAAACATATAGGGGGTCATTTGTCCAATGCCCCAACAAATAGTAGGTCACACAAAGGTTGCTTTTTGTTGTGAACAGAAAACAACCCGCTATCAGGCACGCTTAGCTCAACGTGACATACCTGACCAAACTGTAGCCTACTCGCGAGCTTGCCAGACGGCCAGCGAAAAAGGCTCTAGGATGCCGTCCTCGAGGTTACCACCCACACACTTGCCTTCCTTACCGGATAACAAGTCTACAGCCCGCTCACCCCTGGGCCAGACCCCATGCAGCGGTATGTGGATTCGCCAAGCCTCAGGAGAGGCATTGATGGTCACGACCACGCTGCTTTGTTCGTGGATGCGCGCAAAAGCCAGGTGGGAATCCTGGCCATAGAGGTACTGGTACCGCCCATGCCGCAGCACCGGTAAAGAGTGCCGCAGAGCCGCCATCTGCCGGATGGTACGCATGAGCGGCTTGTGCCAGCGCGTTTCGTCCCAGATCATGCCTCGGCGGTTGTCGGGGTCGTGGCCTCCGGACATACCGATCTCGTCACCGTAGTAGACCGTCGGCACCCCCGGCAACGTGAAGAGCATGGCAAAAGCCAGCTGCACCCGTTCTAGTCTGCCCCGCAAGATGCTGAATATACGAGGCGTGTCGTGCGAGGTCATGATGTTCATCTGAGCCGTCACAATGCCCCAGCTGTAGCGCCGGAACAGATCCTCGAGCCGGTGGTTGCAAGCGATGGCCCCCAGGGTTTCCAGTCGCCCCAGGCCGCTACGGGCAGCGAGATCCTTGTCCAAGGCATCCCCCCCAACAAAACCCAGAATAGCCCGCCCTAGCGGGTAGTTCATCACCGCATCGAACTGGTCGCCCTGAAGCCAGCGGCTGGCATCATCCCATATTTCACCCACGATGTATGCCTCTGGGTTCTGGGCCTTGACGCGGCGGCGAAACTCTCGCCAGAACGCATCGTCGTCGATCTCGTTGGGCACATCCAGGCGCCATCCGTCTATACCATACTGCAACCAATACTCCGCGACCGAAAGCAGATACTCGCGGCACTCCGGGTTGGAGGTGTTGAACTTGGGCAGCTCGGGATTGTTCCACCAGGCCGCATAGTTGGCGCTTTTGGAGTAGGCGTTGAGGGGGAACTTGTAGATGTGGAACCAGTCGCGGTAAGGCGAGGCAGCCTCGTTCTCCATCACATGTTGAAAGGCAAAGTGGGCCCGTCCGCAGTGGTTGAACACCCCATCCAGCACCACCCGCATACCCCTTTGATGGGCCTGCTCTACTAAACTTTGCAGGGCGGCATTGCCCCCCAGCATGGGATCTACCCGAAAGTAGTCGCTGGTATGGTAGCGGTGGTTGGCCGTGGAACTGAAGATTGGGCAAAAGTAGAGCGCATTGAAGCCCTGCTCCTGGATGTAGTCCAGCTTCTCGATCACACCCCAAAGATTGCCGCCCTTGAAGCCGCGCAGGGTGGGTGGGGCATCCCAGCTCTCGAATCCCAGCTGTACGGGTGCTGGGTGGGCCAGGGGGCCGTTTCCGATGCGAAATCGATCAGGAAATATCTGATAAAAAATAGCATTCTTGACCCATTCAGGTGTCATGCAAACTCCTGGAAAACGCCTACCCAAGGCCAGGGGTTAGTCTAAACCCTCAGCAAAAAAACTCAAGCGTAATCAAACCGAAATTCGTTACCTGAAGAGCAAGTGGCATCTGGCCCAATGCTCTGATAGGATGCCCCAGTTATGCCGCGCGGGAATCTGTTTGTTATGACCGGGGCTTCGGGGGTGGGCAAGGGTACCATCCGGGGAAGGCTCCTGGAGTACCACCGTATGTACTACTCCATCTCGATGACCACCCGTCCCCCTAGAGTGGGCGAGCGCCATGGGGTAGATTACTACTTTGTCAGCAAAGCTGAGTTTGAGAGCAAGATCGCCTCGAGTGGATTCTTGGAATGGGCGCAGTACGTAGATGACTATTACGGCACTCCCCGAGAACCCGTTGAGGAAGCCCTGAACAAAGGACTCGATGTGCTGCTGGAAATAGAGGTGCAAGGCGCTTTGCAGGTCAAACAGGCCATGCCAGAGGCGGTTCTGGTTTTTATCATCCCCCCCACGCTTTCGGAACTGCGACGCCGCTTGCTGGTGCGGGGAACCGATAGTCTGGCCAAGGTACACAAGCGACTCAAGCGCGCCGAGGAGGAAATCCGCATGGCCGACCAGTTCAAGTACGTGCTGGTCAACGACCAGCTCGACAAGGCGGTCTCCGATTTTGCGGCCATCATTCAGGCCGAGCGGCTGCTGCAACCCCGCATGGGCGAGGCCCTGGCCCGGGCCCTCTCGAGGGATGCAGCCCTGGAAAGCGAGCTTGACGCGCTGGAACGCAAACGTCACGAGGCCGGAGAGCAGAGCGGCAAGTAAACATTTCTCAATTTGTGGTGTACAATCGAAGCTTAGGTTGCGTATATGGATGATGCACAAATGGCTTTTCTGATGCATCTGTGCTCTGGGCGCAACGCTCGAGCGATGGCTATCCGACTTCTCCCCGAGATTCATTCGGGAAGCGTTTGGTTGCAGAGGTAAACCCATGGCAGAACCTGGCATCGACACCCTTTTGGCCCTTACCGACTCCAAGTACCGCCTGACGGTGGTCACTGCAAAGCGTGCCCAGCAGCTTTTGCGCTATGACTTCAAAAACACCGTTCTGGAGAGCAGCGAAATACCCCGCATGCGCACCCTTGACGAAGAGAAGCCAGACCCCAACGCGGTCACCTGGGCCATGCAGGAACTCCAGACCCGTCGCCTGCAGGTCGGGGAACACCTCATTGCGGAAGACCGCTTGACCAAGTTCCTCGACCAGCTCTACCCGCGCGAAGTCATTGAAGCCGCGGAATAAGGCAAGTTCTGGAGCAGAACCTCGAGCCCCCAGCGACGGTGGCCTAGCTCTGAACGTAAGCGGCTTGTACTCGAAGCCCGGCGATTTTGGCGACGCTTTCCACAAACCATCAGGACGACAAGCGGTCATACCGGATAATCCAAAAGCGCTCAAAGGCTTGGTTGTGGCACGCACGGCACACCCAGAATTCTGGAGCACTTCCTCAGGTCGGCGAAACCCTCGTCACCCTGTCGGTCGGCGAGGAAAACAACTCCCTTCCAAGAGGTGGCATCGCGTTCCGCTAATGTAGTAAACGGGTATCGTGCTCCAGCAATGCACCAAACCGGTATGACCCTCCGCTGCGCGGAAACCTTCGGTCGGTCACCTCGTATCTTCATGCAAGGCTTGAGCGAGTCGGAAGGGTAAAAAAATCCTTTTGTGCCGATTCTGCCGCTTGGAGCATTGTATATGCACCTTGTATAATCACAAAACGGAACTCGAGGAGAGACCGAGATGGCAAGCAAAGAACAGCGGCATAGAGCCATTCAGGAGATAATCAGCCGGGAAAGCATATCCACACAGGCCGAGCTGGTCGATCGGCTGCGCAAAATGAACTACGAGGTGACCCAGGCCACTGTGAGCCGCGATATCAACGAGCTTCGCCTGGTGCGGGTTCCCCTGGGGCGCGGTAAACATAAATATGCTCTAGCTCAGCTCGATCTTGCCGAGGACGTGATGGACGAGCTGCGGCGCATTTTCCGTACCTTTGTGCGCGATGTGGACCGGGGTGAAAACATTTTGATGCTCAAAGTGTCTGAAGGGCATGCCTCTGGTATTGCGCTTCTGATTGACCGGCTGCGTCGAGACGACATTGTAGGTACGATTGCCGGAGAGGACTCGATTTTGGTAGTAGGGCGCAGCGTACAGGACGCCGAAGCCTTGCAAGAGGAATTCGATTCGCTGTTGTCCTGAGGTCATAGGTTACGAGTGCCTCTGGACAGCAGGTAAGCCCCATCCCCAATACACCTATGGTTGAGTTTGCCCTGAAGGCCTTCCTTACACTGTTTGTACTGATTGACCCCATCGGCCTAATTCCGCTGTTTCTGGCTCTGGTAGGCAGCCGAAGTTACCAGGAACAAAAGCGCATCGCCCTAAAGTCAACCATCGTAGCGGGGCTTCTGGTACTGGCTTTTGCCGCACTGGGCGGGTCGGTTTTACGCTACCTGGGCATCAGCCTCGAGGCCCTCAAGGTAGCGGGGGGACTGCTATTGTTCAAAATCGCCCTGGACATGATCAACGCCCAGCTCCTTCGCGAGACCGACGAGGAACACGCCGAATCCCAGGCCAGGGCCGATATTTCGGTTTTTCCTCTGGCTATTCCGCTCATTGCTGGACCCGGCACTCTAGCCGGGGTGCTGATTCTGGCCGGAACGGCCCCCAGCGGCGTATGGGGTTTTGTGTTGGTGCTGGTAATGGCGGCCCTGGTACTGTTTATCACCTACTGGTCGCTCAGGGCTGCCCTCAAGTTTTCGAGCTCGCTGGGCCGAACCGGGATCAACGTAATCACCCGCGTGCTAGGTATCTTGCTGGCGGCTCTGGCGGTGCAGTATGTAGCCGATGGGGTTCGGGTGTTGCTACGGCTCTCGTAACTCTTTTGGCCGACGCTTGTCGGCGTACATGGCGGCATCGGCTTGCTCCAAAACGGTCTGCAACTCCTTGGAGGGCGCAACATCTACCGCCCCTGCACTGACCGCCACGTGGATGGCCCCCCGTACCCGTCTCACCACCTCGGGAGCCTCGGACGGTTGCAAACCGAGATGCAGGCTCACGAACTCGTCTCCTCCTATGCGAAAAGCCAGATCTTCCTGACGGAATGCGCTCCGCAGTGCCTTGGCCAAAAGCTTGAGAGCCTGATCACCCGCAGCATGGCCGTACTGATCGTTTATGCGTTTTAGACCGTCCATGTCCCAGTAGATGAGGGTCAGTGGGAGATCTAGGCGTTTGGCCTGTGCTTTGATTTTGGTGAAAGCCTCCTCCAAAGCGTGGCGGTTGCCCAGGCCCGTCAGGGCATCATTAAGGGCTATCTCGGACAGGTGACGGCGCGAGAGCAGACCATAAAGCACCGTGGCAGCCTGCAGGGCAAAGGTCTGGGCGATGGCCAGACTCTCGGTGGGGAACGCCTCGGTGGAGGTAAGAGAGTCCAGGTTAAGGGTACCCATAACCTGGCCCTGCAGAACGATGGGCACGGTAACGGTGGCCTTGAGGTCTTCGAGCCGGCCTGCTTGGCTGAACATCTCAAACTCGTGTGCGATGCGCTGCTGGGTACGCTGCTGGATGTGAGGGGCTACCAACAGGCGGGGCTTCCCCACCAGCCAGTCGTCCTCGCCCAGCCCGTACCAGGCCTGTTCGTCCTCGTAGCTAAGGGCGTGCTCGACCAGGGACTCATCGAAGCCTATCTGGGCCACGAACTTGAACTGGCCGTTTTCAAGCAAGGTCAGGCTACCCGCATCGGCCCCTGGCACCACTTCTACGGCTGTTTGCAGAATCCGCAGGAGAATTTTGTCGAGCTTATCCTCTTGGGTCAGCAGGCTCGAGAGCACCTCCAGTGAAGAGGCATAGGCCAGGGCCTGATTGTATTCATTGGTCACGTCGTGCAGAATGCACAGCTGTCCGCTATGGTACGGGGCCAGGGCCACCTGAAACCAGCGCCAGCGCTTGCCAGCAAGACCCAAAAGACCCTTTTGAGCGCGGCCCTGCCACCAGCTCGCATTAATCGCCTCGTGCGTGCGGGTCTCGCGCACCACAGGTTGAAACCAGTTTTCCAGCCGCCTGCCCAGGGGATCGGAATTGGGGATGATGGCGCTGGCTGAGGGATTGCACCAGCGTATTACGCCCCTCTCGTCCAACCACACCGCGGCTGCGGGAAGCTGCTCCAGCCAGTTCAAAGTTTCCGGCTCGAGGGGAGGAGCGGGCACACTCATAATCAACGGGTTGATACCCATAGTGTAAGAGCGTCCTTTATATAGTGCAACGGCAGGTCCTACCGCACGCCCTGCCAGAGCACCAACCTACGAAGCCGCATCCAATAACAGCTCGCGGGCATGCCCCAGAGCTGCTTCGGAGTAGCTCCCCGAGAGCATTCGGGCCAGCTCGCGCACGCGCTCCTCATCCTCAACGCGCTGCACCAGCACGGTCTGGCCCGTTTTGACCACCCGATAATGGGTTTTTGCCCTGGCTGCTATCTGGGGAAGGTGCGTGACCACCAGCACCTGGCGTTGCCCAGCCAGGCGCGCCAGGCGATCGGCCACCTGCCAGGCTGCCTCCCCACCGACACCGGCATCCACCTCGTCAAATACCACCGTATCGGCCTCGGCCCCTGTGAGCAAGGCCAGTGCCAGCATCACCCGCGAGAGTTCGCCGCCAGAAGCTGCCCTCTCCAAGGGAGCCTCGGGCAAGCCCGGGTTAGCCGAAAACAACAACTGAACCTCTTCAAGTCCCTCGGGTCCGGGTTTTTCCAGGGGCAGCAACCCTACCTTGAAACGGGCAGCGGGCATCCCCAGGGCACGAATTTCTTCGCTGGCTTTTTGGGAAAGCCCCTCGGCTGCCCGAGCACGGGCCTCCGAAAGCCGCTCTCCCGCGGCCAGCAAGATCTTCCAGGCACTTTCTCGAAGGGTGTGAAGCTCGCTCAAGCGATCTTCGGCCCCCTCCAGTTCGTTGAGTTCGCGCCGCGAGACTTCGGCAAACTCGAGGATCGCCGGGATACCCTCACCGTATTTGCGTTCCAGCCTCTCGATGAGGGCCAGCCGAGCCTCTACTTCTTCCAGGCGCTGGGGGTCGGCCTCGAGGGCCTCGAGGTAGTCCTCGAGCTCGCGGTTCACTGCCCGTAGGGTATCCAGGGCGGCCTCGAGATCCTGGCCGAGGTGGGTTAGCCCGGCATCAAAACGTCCAGCGGCTCTAATTTCGCGTGCTGCCAGCGTCACCAGGCCCAGGGCATCGCCCTCCCCACTGAGCGCGGCCATCGCAGAGGAAACCCGTTCGCGCAAGGTCTCGAGGTGGCGCAAACGTTCGGCTTCCTGACGGAGCTGTTCGCCCTCCCCCACCGCTAGACGGGCTTGCTCGATTTCCCGGATCTGGAAGCGCAGGATATCCATCTTGCGCTCGCGTTCACGGGCCGCTGCCTCGAGGCGTTCGGTCTCGCTGAGGAGAGCCTGGAAGGCCACATAGGCCTGACGGTACTGCTCGACCAAACCCCGCTCTATCTGCGAATCAAGCAGGCTGCGCTGGGCCTTGCGGCTAAAAAGGGCCAGAGCCGCATGCTGGGCGTGGATGGCCAGGTGCCTCGAGGCCTCGTCGGATAGCTCTTTGAGGCTGACCACCTCGCCCTCGATCCGGGAGGTGCTCCGCCCTGCAGCAACCTTGCGCGAGAGGCTCTTACCGTCAAAAAAAGCTGTAACCAAAAGGGTTTCGGCCCCTGGGCGCAGCATGCCTTCGGCCTTCTCACCCAGCAACAGCGAAAGCGCATCCACCAGGACACTCTTGCCGGCCCCGGTCTCGCCGGTGAGTACCGTCAGGCCGGGGCCAAACTCGAGTACCGCCCGCTCCAACACGGCCAGATTCTGAACCTCGAGGCGTTCCAACATACCCAAAACCAGGGTATCACACCGGTTTTGTTAATAGCAGAATGCACCCGGTCGCATGTCAGGATGTACCCATCCATGCCCAGGTGTTCGGTGGAAGCGGAGGCCCATCGGGTGCTTTGGAGCGATTCTCGGAACAAATCCCGCACTCCTGGTGAGCCGCAGAGCTGTGCAGGTCTCGTTTTTGCACTGAGCCACACCAGGCCAATGCAGCAAACCACAGACCGCCGGAAGTATTTTTGTCTCCCCACAACCCTTATACTGTGGCCACCAAGGAGGTTGACCATGATTCGCACTGTCGCCCTGGTCGGGCACAGCGGCAGCGGCAAAACCACCCTCGGCGAGGCTCTGCTTTACTTCACCGGGGGCAAGGATCGCATGGGTAAGATAGAAGAGGGCAACACCACCTCCGACTACACGCCCGAGGAGAAGGCCCATCGGGTCTCGGTACGTACCGCGGTGTTGCCCCTCACCTATCAAGGGCACCGCATCTACCTGCTCGATGCGCCGGGCTATGCCGATTTTGTAGGGGAAATTCGCGGGGCCATGGAGGCCGCCGATGCAGCGGTGGTGGTGGTATCCGGGGAAATGGGGGTGCAGATTGGAACCGAGCGGGCCTGGACGGTGGCTGAGCGACTGGAACTACCGCGCATGGTGGTCGTCAGCAAGCTTGAAAAAGGCGGCGATTTTTTTGGCCTGCTCGAGGATCTGCGCTCCACGCTGGGGCACATCATCCCCGCCCACCTGCCGCTTTACGAAAACGGCCAGTGGGTTGGCCTGATTGACGTGCTGCACGACCGGGCTTTCCGCTACGAGAGGGGCCGCCCCATCGTGACCAGCGTTCCCGAAGAGCAAAAAGCCACCGTAGAGAAGTACCGCAACGAGGCCCGCGAGGCCATCATCGAAACCGATGAGGGCCTGCTGGAAAAGTACTTGGAGGGCGGAGAGGTTGAAGAAGTAGCCCTGTCCAGGGCCTTCCATGAGGCCGTACGCAAGGGCCAGGTCTTCCCGGTGGCCATTGGCTCCTCAGGGGCTTTGATCGGGCTGGATATACTGCTGGACCTATTTTTGGAAGCCCTGCCCTCGCCTGAAGAGCGTTGGGGGCAGGGTCTCCCTGCGGCCAAAGTGTTCAAGGTGCAGGTAGACCCCTTCATGGGGCAGGTGGCTTTCGCCCGGCTGTATCGCGGCAAGGTGAAGGCGGGGGACAGCCTACAATCCGACAACGGCACGGTGCGGCTCGCCCACATCTATACCGCCAAGGGCAAGGATTTGGTCGAGCTGGAAGAAGCCGAGGCCGGCACCATTCTGGCCTTGCCCAAAGCCGACAACCTGCACAAAGGTATGGAGTTGTGGCAGGGAGAGCGGCTCGAGTTCCCCTCGGCCCGGCTGCCCGAACCCAATGTGATGATTGCCATTTCGCCGGAGTCGCGCAGCGACGAGGCCAAGCTGGGTGACGCCCTGCGCAAACTGCTCGAGGAAGACCCCAGCCTGAAGTTTGAGCGCAACCCAGAGACCGGCGAACAGATTCTCTGGGGCATGGGGGATTTGCACCTCGAGACCGCCAAGGAGCGGCTGGCCGACTACGGGGTCAAGATCACCAGCCGTCCCCCCAAAATTCCCTACCGCGAGACCATTCGCCGTAAAGCCGAAGGCCAGGGTAAGCACAAGAAACAGACCGGTGGCCATGGCCAGTACGGCGATGTATGGTTGCGTCTGGAGCCCCACGAGAACTACGAATTCGTCTGGGAAATTACCGGGGGGGTCATCCCGACCAAATACACCGAGTCGGTGGAGATGGGCATCAAGGAGGCCGCCAAGCAAGGGCCTCTGGCAGGCTATCCGGTCATCGGCTTCAAGGCTGCGGTTTATCATGGCTCCTACCACGATGTGGACAGCTCCGACATGGCCTTCCAACTGGCTGCCCAGCTGGCCTTCAAGAACGTGGTGGCACAGGCCAGCCCTACCCTGCTCGAGCCTATCTATACGCTCAAGATTTTCGTGCCTCAGGAGCGGGTAGGCGATATTCTGTCGGATATGCAGTCGCGCCGAGGGCGCATCCTAGGCATGGATCAGGACGGCGCGCTGGCCGTGGTCAGCACCGAGGCCCCTCTAGCCGAGATTCTGGAATATAGCCGTACGCTCTCGGGGTTGACCCAGGGAACCGGCGCCTACAGCCTGGAATTCTCCCACTACGCCGAGGTGCCCCCCAACCTGGCCCAAAAAATAATCGCTGAACGGCAGAAGGCCGAGGCCTAATCTTTGATTAGGATGCCCATGCCAAGTTGAACCGTCTGGTTTGCCAGCAGCCAGGCCACCCTTTCTAACTTCAGGTCGGATTCCCAGCGCAGGGTCTGCGCTGCCGCGAGGGTCATACTAACCAGCAGATCGGCCATCAGGGCTACCTCGCTGTGCGAAACCCGGTCCTTTGAGCGGTTCAACACCAGCACCAGGTGGTCGGTCAGGTCCTGGCGCAGGTTCCGCTGGATACGCGCGAGGGTCTGGCCGAGCGGCGTAGGCTCACGAAAGTATCGAATAAACATCTCCACAAACTTCCAGTTGACCTCGAGCTCAAGTAAAACACGCCGAAAGATCTCAGTGATCTTCTCGGGGTCGATGGCCCCCACCTGCCGGAGCTCAGCCAGGCTGTTACTGAGCAAAATACGTATCCGATCTCCTATGGTCTCCGCGGCCACCACCAAGCACTCCTCTACGCTAGCAAAGTGTGCGTAGAAACCGGACTGTACAACCCCAGCAGCCCGAGTCAGACGCGTGGTAGAAACGGCTTCGAGTCCCTCCTGACCCATAATCTCTATGGCTGCTTGAATGATCCGCTCGCGGGTGCGGCCATCCCGTCGTTTTCTTGCCAACGCGGTCACGTGGGTATCATATGCCAATCACATCCCCAAGACTCAGGGCTTGACTGGATTATTTTCGCTTAATGTAACGCTCATACGCTGTTGCAGCCAGTGCTGATAGGTCTATCATAAAGGGGGTGCCTGGTGCACCTGATTGCGAGGAACTATGAACAAAAATACCTCCCTTTTCACACTGGCTCTGGTTAGCCTGGCTGCGCTTTTTGCAGCTTGCAGCGAGCAGCCAACCTCCGATCCAATGAGCAAATCTGAAGCCAGCAGCGTCAAGTCTGCTTTTGCACAGAGCGGTCAGCTCATGATAACCAGTTTGAGTAACCCTGCTGGCTTCCTTAGTTCAACAGGTGTCCAACAACTATCCGGTCTCATCAACGCCTTAGGCAATCCGCTGGGTACTGAGTTACAGACCGCCGCTCTCAACTGCACGGTTAACACTACCGGCAACACGCAGGATCAGGACAACGATAAAATCCCTGTACGAGTCAGCTACTCCGCCGATTGCTCTCAAAACAACAATTTATTCAGGGCCCGCATGAGCCTGGCCGATAAGGACGACAACAACCGCAGAAGCGGCTATACCCTCAACACCGATACCTTCCAGCTTATTCTAAACTCTGGTCGTTCGAATGAGTCAGGCTTGATTCTCGATCTCGATATCGACCTCAATCTGCAAAATCCCAACTACAGCCTGCGTCATAACTTCAATCTGACCCTGTACGAGCCATCCAAACGCTCCAGCCTGGCCTATAACTACAACACCACCTATACCCCCGACGACCCCGAGAACCCCTTCAACGCGGGTACATTCAACTTCAACGGAACCTTTGATTTCCGCTACAATAGAAAATGGTTTCAGCTGACCGCTGAAGGCACCGGCCTGAAGTACAGCCGTAACTGCTCGCAAAGCTTTGTGGGCGGCACAGTCGTGATACGCGACAGCCGCAACAATCTGCTGCAAATTACCTACAACGCATGTAACAACGTAACTGCGGTCTACAACGGCGAAACACTGTAAACCCGCCATCTGGCCCGTTCAAATGAATCACAGCTTGGCTCCTTGGGCGAGTACCATGTAACCCATGGCTCGCCCTATTGTTTTTGCAATCCTTTTCCTTAGCACAGCCCTGGCACAAAACCTACTATCGCTGGCTCCCCCGGGGGCAGTGGCTGGTTTTCACATGAACGACCTGCGGGGCAGCCGCTACCTGAACGGGCTGGCGACCGATTGGAAGCAAAGCGGCATGGAAACCTTCCTGGGCCGCGAACTTCGCAAACAAGCCGGCAACGATGCCGACCTGCTGGGTATCGCCGCAGGTGGCGTGGCCGTGGCCCTCTACAGCGATGGGTTTTTTGTCTTGACCCGGCCCAGTGCGGCGGCCATGCAAGCTCTGCGCCGCGATGTCAAGGGACTGCGCCCACAAGGTGGCTGGCTGGTAGGAAGCGATAAAGACACCATAACCGGTTTTAGCCGCGAGCTGGTGTTTATGGCCACCCCCAAGCATGCCCGCTTGTTTTTTCAAAACCGCCGGGGCTTGCAAGCCCCAGTCCGGGGCGACATCGTGCTGTGGGGCTCGCCGCCACAGGAACTGTTGCAAAGCCTGAACCTGCCGCCCCGGGCCCACGGTGCTGCCCGCACCATCCGTCGCTTCAGCTATGCTATTCAGCTAACCGCCGGGGGCTATACCGAAGAGACCCGTCTGGACGTGAACCCAGCACCCGATCCAGCCCTGGCCAGCCTGCTGCTGCCAAAAGAACGCCCCTACAACGCCGCAGACCTTCCTCAGGGTTACTCGGTTTCCACGGGAGTGCTGGATCTAAGCCGACTGGGAGCCTATTTGACTGCTCTGCTGCGCGAGTTCGATGTGCGGCATAACCTGGACTTGCGGGCTTTCGGTTCGCGTTTCGCCACCGTCACGGTTAAGGGGCCCCCTCCCGCCCCCGATGGGCGCAGCGAAGCCATTCTGGGTCACAGCCTGATCTACTGGGAAGTCCGCGACCCTGCTACCGCCGAGGCCAACCTGCTGGCGCTGTTGCAAAGCCTGGCTGCCTTCTCCACACCCGCTGGGCAGGGTGGCTTCAAGGTTCTTGGCAACGAGGGCGACTTTAAAGCGGTGGAAGTGGGGCTAGGTGGAACCCTCTACTACAAGCTCGAGCCCAGCCGACTGGTAATTGCCACCAGTAAAAGCGCCCTTTTGGCAGTTAATAATCCGCCTTGGAGCCAAAACCCCGACTTCCGTCGCTTTCGCGCTCGCATCCCTGCCAATGCCATCGGGTATAGCTTTGGCAACCAGGGCTCGGCCCTACAGGAGCAGCTTGGGCAGATAGGCGCCACCCTCCCGCAAACCATAGGCAGCGAGCTTGATCAGCAAACCTCCCGTGAGCTGGCTAGAGCCCTCACCGACTTTATGGAACGCCTGGCCAAGCGCTTCGGCTCGGGGCTTTCGTATGCCGTGGTGGAGGGCAACAGCCTGATTAGCCGAGGTTTTTACGAGGTACGTTGGTAGGGGTGTTTTGGATAGGGTGGGTTGAATGCAGGCAGCACACGGCCTGTTCACTAAGCTCTGAGAATCTTTTGGTCTGCTGGCGCGCATTCACGT
>DAIUDO010000007.1:27096-32124 GCA_036845585.1 Meiothermus sp.
ACGGCCTGTTCACTAAGCTCTGAGAATCTTTTGGTCTGCTGGCGCGCATTCACGTCTGGACAAAACCCCTAAGCTGGAGGGGTGCAGTTGGCGCTTGGACTGCCCTGGTTGTTGCCGCTAATTCCACCCGTACTGGGGCTGGTGTGGTGGTGGTATCGGCGCAGGCGGCCCCCTGAGCGCAAGGTGGCTGGGCTGTGGCTGTGGCAAAAAGCCATTCGCAAGGGGCGGGCCCGGCGGCGCTTCGACCTGAGGCTGTTTTTGTTGCTGCTTTCGGCCTTGCTGGGGTTGCTGGCACTGTCAGCGCCCAGGGTCTTGCTGGATCGCCCCGGCGAGCTGGTGGTGGTACTGGACGCCTCGGCCTCGATGGCCGCTACCGATGTGAGCCCCAGTCGCCTCGAGCGCGCCAAGGAAATCGCCCGTGAACACCTAAACGCTGCGCCCAGAGCGGCGCTGGTGGTGGCGGGGGCGCAGCTTCAAACCTTCGGGCCTACAGCAGGACGCAGTCTGGCCGGGAACCTCGAAAGCGTCCGGCCGGCTTCTTCCGGCTCCAGTGCCGAGCTGCAAACCGCCATCGCCAGGGGCAAAGCCTTACTGCCAGGTGCCCGCATTCTGACCATTGCCGACCAGGCGGCCCCGCCTGGGAGCGACGGCTACATCAATGTGGCGGGCAATGGGGCCAACGTCGGAATTACCGCCATTGGGCCTGGTTTTGTGGCGGTGGCCAATGCGGGGCCGGGACTGTGGCGGGGCGAACTTGCGGTGGATGGCAGACGCTATCCGCTCGAGGTTCCCGCCAGGGGCTTTAGCAGCCTGGAAGTGCCCTCGAGCACACCCACCGCCCGTATCGTGGGCAGCGATGCCCTGGCGTTGGACAACGAGGCCCGTTTCTCCCGGCGCTTGGTACGGGTAGAGGTATCGGGAAGTTCACCGGTCCTCGAGCGTTTGCTGGCCCTGCTGGGGACCCGCCGGGGCAGCCCCAGCGAGGTGGTTTTCGAGATCGGTACCCCACGCCGCGAGCCCAGCCGTTTCACGGTTTTTTTTGCCGAGCAGGCCAGCGACCAGGCCACCGTTTTTGATGTAGAGCGCACCCTCCCCTATGTGCGCGGAGCCGAGCTGGTGGGCTACAGCCTACAAGTTCCACCCCGCCCCTCCGCCCCCAACTGGCAGCCCCTGGCGGTCAGCGAAACAGGCCAGGCCCTGGCCTGGTATCACCCCAACGGGGTCTACCTTCCCCCGGCCGAAAGCCTGCAAAACTTACCGGCCTTTCCGGTGCTGCTCTACAACCTGGTAGCGCCGAGGGGCGAGCTCCGCAGCGGCCTGCTGACCCCCGCCGAAACCCTCTTGCCGCGCCCCACCCCCAACCAACCCCTGCCGCCAACCCTTACCCTGTTTCTGACCCCCTGGCTGGCCTTACTGGCCGCCTTGTTGCTGCTGCTGGAGTTCTATCTGTTTCAGTATCGCCCTCTACGAACCCGCCTCGAGGTTTTGCCAACCGGCTAGCCAGTAGCCCGCACTTTGTAGCAAGGTACTCAACAGAACCCGAAATCTACTAAAATCAGGCGAGTATGAACCGGGTCTTGCTGGGTGTTCGGGGTATGGAGCGCCCCGAGCAGATTGAAAAGGTCTCCAGTGCGATCAGAAAACTCGAGGGTGTCCAGGGCGTGCAACCCACCGAGATAGGGCAGCTCGAGGTCGAATACGATCCCCACCGGCTCACCGTGATGGATTTGATCCGGGTCGTGCGGGAGCAGGGTTTCCTGGCGGGCATGCTGTAGGGTGGGTTCAGGCCAGAGTCAGCTTGAGGTACTCTTTCGGCAGCGGTTTACTCCACATCTCACCCACACAACCCTGCCGGGTACCGCCCACTACCTTCCAGAGCAAGAGTATCCGCTCCGATTCCCACTCGGCGAAAGAACGCAGCTGTCCTTCGGTGCCGTCGTACTCAAGGCTGGGCGCCCCCAGCAAGCGCTCCAGATGGGTCTTGATCCCTGCAAAAAGGTGCTCGGTAGGCTGGGTGCTATGTACCCTGAACTCGAGGAGGCGCAAAGTGCGCTCCTGGGGTGCATCGTCGCTGGGTAAGAACCGGGCATACAGCGTACAGCTCAAACCACCCAGGCACTGCACCCGCTCCCAGACCAGGGTATCGGCGGAGGGGTGCCGATCCTCGAAGCCCGGTTTGCCTCGAGCCTGCCGATGGGTAATGCGCCACTCCAGCATCACATCCAGGTGCTGATAAAGCCCCTGACCCAAATCTTTCCACCGTTGCGCTTGTGAATCGGTCACGCTCACAAATACACGCAGCGATGCAGCCCGCACTCGCTCGACTCGAACGTTCGAGGCCTGCGCTTTGGGTAGTTCGGGCCAGCGGCTGGCTACATTTGCAGCCCCCATTGATGTACACTAAACCTGTCTGAGGCAGGGCGCACCCGCCCAGGCATCGAAACCAGCCCCACAATCCGAGCGGCAAGTCCGTTTATGCAGGTCTTTTTACACCAGAATCCACTGGAGTAGACTGTAGGTAGACCGCTGCCAATTGCCCATAGCCAGTTGCCTTAGCCGATGCGGCATTGGCGGAATCTACTGCCGCAAACGGCTGCTCTGTAAAGGTTTCATGCCTGAAAACAGCCAAAGGAGAAGATATGGCCCACACAGATGAGTTCAATACCCGCAAGAGCCTCTCCACCCGCATGGGTGAGGTGGCCTACTACGACATCATGGAACTGGAAAGGCAAGGTATCGGACCGGTATCCCGGCTGCCCTTTTCGATCCGGGTCATGCTGGAGAGCCTGCTGCGCAACCACGACGAGTACAAAGTAACCCGCGACGACGTGGTGGCCCTGGCCAACTGGCAGCCCGACCCAGGCGAGGTCAACGTGCCCTTGATGCTGGCCCGGGTCATCCTGCAAGACTTCACCGGGGTGCCTGCGGTGGTCGACTTGGCCGCCATGCGCGATGCCGTGGCCAAACTGGGGGGCGACCCCGAGATGATCAATCCCACCGTGCCGGTCGACCTGGTCATCGATCACTCAGTGCAGGTCGATTTTTTCGGCACCACCTATGCCTTTACCCAGAATGTAGAACTCGAGTACCAGCGCAACGCCGAACGCTATCTGCTCCTGAAGTGGGGCCAGCAAGCCCTCAAGGGCTTCAGGGCGGTACCGCCGGGCACCGGGATTGTGCACCAGGTCAACCTGGAGTACCTGGCCAGCGTAGTCATGACCCAAAAGGGCGAGGATGGCCGGCTTTACGCCTTCCCTGACTCCTTGGTGGGCACCGACAGCCACACCACCATGATCAACGGATTGGGTGTGCTGGGCTGGGGGGTGGGCGGCATCGAGGCCGAGGCGGTCATGCTGGGCCAGCCCTACTACATGCTGGCTCCCAAGGTGGTGGGCTTCAGGCTATACGGCGAGTTGCCCGAAGGGGCCACCGCCACCGACCTGGTGCTGCGCATCACCGAGATGATCCGCAAGCACGGTGCGGTCGGCAAGTTTGTGGAGTTCTATGGTCCCGGGGTGAGCAAGCTCTCCCTGGCCGACCGAGCCACCATCGCCAACATGAGCCCCGAGTATGGCGCCACCATGGGCTTCTTCCCCATCGACGAGGAGACCCTGGCCTATCTGCGTCTCACCGGGCGGCCTGAAGAGCAGGTAGACCTGGTGGAGCGCTACGCCAAGGCCACCGGTTTGTGGCGCACCGACGAGGCCGCCCCGCTGTACTCGGAGTACCTCGAGCTCGACCTCTCCACCGTGGAGCCCAGCCTGGCTGGCCCCAAGCGCCCGCAAGACCGGGTGCCGCTGGCCCAGGTCAAAGAGAGCTTCCAGGAACATCTGACCAAAGACCCCAAAGAGCGCGGCTTTGGCCTCAAGCCCGAGCAGCTCGACAAAAAGGTCACGGTGCGGCGGGGGCGTGACGAGTTTGAGCTTCAGCAAGGCTCGGTGGTGATTGCGGCCATCACCTCCTGCACGAATACCTCCAACCCCTCCGTCATGCTGGGCGCTGGACTGTTGGCTAAAAAGGCGGTCGAGGCGGGCCTGGACACCCAGCCCTGGGTCAAGTCCAGCCTGGCCCCTGGCTCCAAGGTGGTCACCGAGTACCTCGATGCTGCCGGGCTGACCCCTTTCCTCGAGGCCCTGCGTTTTCACACTGTGGGCTACGGCTGCACCACCTGCATTGGCAACTCCGGCCCCCTGCCCGAGGAAATTTCCAGGGGCATCAAGGAGGGTGACCTGGTAGTAGCGGCGGTACTGTCGGGCAACCGCAACTTCGAAGGCCGCATCAACCCCGACGTGAAGGCCAACTACCTGGCCTCGCCCATGCTGGTCGTGGCCTATGCCATTGCCGGCCGTGTGGACATCGACTTCAGCAGCGAGCCCATCGGCTACGACCCCAACGGCAAGGCCATCTACCTACGGGACATCTGGCCCAGCCAGGAAGAAATCCGCCAGACCGTTCACAAAACCCTCGATGCCGAGATGTTCCGCCGTCAGTACGCCACCGTCTTTGAGGGGGACGAGCGCTGGAAAGCCCTGCCCGCACCTACCGGCAAGCTGTACCGGTTCGATCCCAAGAGCACCTACATCCAGAATCCTCCGTTCTTCTCCGAGCTGGGTAAAACCCGAGAAATTGCCGACATCCTGGGGGCCAAGGTGCTGCTGCTGCTCGGCGACTCCATCACCACCGACCATATCTCCCCTGCTGGCAACATCGCTAAAAACAGCCCTGCCGCCAGGTATCTGATGGACAATGGCGTGCAGCCTGCCGACTTCAACAGCTACGGCGCTCGCCGTGGCAACCACGAGGTAATGATGCGCGGTACCTTTGCCAACATCCGCATCCGCAACCTAATGCTAGGTGGCAAGGAAGGCCCGCTGGCGCTGTACAACGGCGAAGAGATGTCGGTCTACGATGCCGCTATGAAGCACCAGGCCGACGGCACTCCGCTGGTGGTGATTGGCGGCATCGAGTACGGTAACGGCAGCAGCCGCGACTGGGCCGCCAAGGGCACCTATCTGCTGGGCGTAAAGG
>DAIUDO010000008.1:0-18892 GCA_036845585.1 Meiothermus sp.
TGCATACCGGCGTTACCGTGAGCTCTACTCCCGGCTTAGGGGGTGGTTTGCATAAAATCTTTCTCGTGATGCTGACCGATGCTGAAGTACGGGTGCTGGGCACCCTGATTGAAAAACAACACGCCACCCCGAACCAATACCCCATGACCGAAAACGCCATCCGGCTAGGGGCCAACCAGAAAAACAACCGAAACCCGGTCACCCAGCTGAGCGAAGCGGAGGTACGTGAGGCACTGGACTCCCTTCAGCGCAAGCGGCTGTGCGGTATGTTTCGCGAGCATGGGGCGCGTGTACCCAAGTACCGGCAGTTTTTGGACCGTGAGTATAAGATCGATCCCCCCGCTACCGTTCTGATGGCCCTGCTGATGCTGCGCGGCCCGCAAACCCTGGGCGAGCTGCGGGCCCGGGCCGAGAGCATGAACCACAGGTTCGCTTCCCTCCAGGAAGTCGAGGCGGTGGTGCAAGCCCTGGTCAACCTGGCCCCCCAACCCCTGGTGACCCCCCTGGAACGCCAGCCTGGCGAGCGGGAGGTGCGCTATGCCCACCTGCTGGCCGGAACCCCCGCCCCCACTGCGCGGGTTGAGGAAAAGAGCGAGCTGGAAAGTCGGGTGGAGGCCCTCGAGGCCGAGGTGCGCGACCTGAGGGCAGCGCTTTTGAAGCTAAAGGTGGCGCTGGGTGCTTGACTCCGAGGCCAGAGCGGTTTGCACAAGGCTCCGAGCTGTGCCAGGGCCTTCCGCTCACACTGAGACCGGTATGTCTACAGCAACCCGCACCACAGCATCGCCCACAGGGCGGTCGGCCAGAGCCAGCGGTTGACCTGCCTGGTAGATACCGCTTCTTCCCTCAAAATGTAGCTCGTAGAACTGCCCGTTCAGCATGGGGTTCAAACCAAAGCGCAGATTTTCGCGGTTGTAAAGCTTTTTAGCCAGCCCCTCGCGAAGCCAAACGTCGCCCTCTCGCTGTCGTGCATCACCCGTCCAGGGGCCTTCCCACCTGGCCGCGTTGGCCGAGGGTTGGACCACCAGCCAGGCTCCGGCAGCATCGGCCAGCTCGATGAGCTCGTCGTGTAGTGCATCCAGGCAGATCAGGTTGGCAATCTTCCCCAGGCGGGTCTGGATGCATAGTGGCTTGAGTGGCCCACTGGACAGGAAGGCCATTCGTTCGTGTGTGGTCAGGTTGACCTTGGGGATCCGGCCCAGTACCGCCCCTTGAGGAGAAACCACCAGCGACAGGTTGTACGCTGCCTTGCCCAGGGCATGTAGGCCCCGTACGGGCTCCCAGCCCATCAGCGGGCTAAAAATGCTACCCGCAAACAGATAGGCACGGGTAGCCTGCGCCGCATTTTGAAAGGCCCGTTCGTACAGAGCCCAGATCTTCTCGGCCCGCAGGTGATACAGCGCTGCCGGGCTGATGACCCTGAGCCGCAGGGCAGATCGCCAGTGTTCCCGCATCAGCTGAAGTGCCGCCAGCGTGCTGGTTCTGGCCTCGCGGATAGCCCGAGAGGTGTCAAGCCAGAAGAGCAAAGGTAGGGCAAATGCTTCCGGGAAGGCAACTATTCGGGGTTCTTCCGAGGGCAGCCCCTGAACCGCCGCCTGGCTGAGCTCGAGCACATAGCCCATAAAGGCTTCGGAGTTGGTGTAGGGCGCGATGTGCAGCTCGGTTTGTACGGCCACCAGATGCACGCGCATGACAGCACCCCAACCATCCTCTATGCGGTAAAAACACCCTCTGGACCCGATATTAAGCTTGCTCCAGGGCTTCTTTGCGCACCTCTTCCGCCGGCTGGCCCGCCGGGTACCGTCCATTGAAGCAAGCCAGACAGACGGGCCTGCCGATGGCCTCCATCACGCCAGGCTCGCTCAGAAAAGCCAGCGAATCGGCCCCGATGAGTGCGCAGATCTGCTCGACCAAGTGCGTAGCGGCCACCAGCTCTTTGCGGGCCGCCGTATCGATGCCGTAATAGCAAGGGAACTTGATAGGGGGCGAGGAGATGCGCACGTGCACTTCGGTGGCGCCGGCGTCGCGCAGCAGTTGCACGATGCGCCCGGAGGTGGTGCCGCGCACGATGGAATCGTCTACCAACACTATCCGCTTGCCCCGTACCGCAGGGGTGGCGGCCAGCTTCAGCTTGACCTTGAGGTCGCGCATTTCCTGGGTCGGCTGGATGAAGGTGCGACCGGCGTAGGGGTTTTTGTGCAGTCCAAAGTCGAAGGGAATGCCCGAAGCGCGGCTGTAGCCGATGGCAGCACCAATGCCCGAGTCCGGCACCGGCACCACCACATCGGCCTGTGCGGGGGCCTCCTGGGCCAGCCTTTCGCCCATGCGGATGCGCGACTCGTGGGTGCCGATGCCCTCGAGCTGCGCATCGGCCCGGGCGAAGTAAATCCATTCAAAGGCACAGGGGGTGGGGCGGGGCTCGAGCACCTGCAAAGAGCGCAACTCCCCATGTGCAGTTTTTCGGCCTGGCTCCTCCGACGAAGAAAGGGGCTGCCGGTCGGTCTCAATCCATACCAGCTCGCCAGGCCGCACATCCCGCACGAACTCTGCGCCCATCAGGGTAAGGGCGGGGGGTTCCGAGGCAAAAACCCAGCCGCCGCCCGGCAGCCTGCCGATGACCAGCGGGCGCACCCCATTGCCGTCGCGCAGGGCCAGCACGGTGTGCCGATCCATCAGCACCACGCTAAAACCGCCGGTCAGCTCGCGCATGGCCCGGGCGGTGGCCTCGACCAGGTTTAGCCGGGCGTAGCGGGCGATCAGGTTAATCATCACCTCGGTATCGTTGGTGGTCTGAAAAACCGCCCCGTGTTCCAGCAACTCCTGGCGTATTTGCAGGGCATTGACGAAGTTGCCGTTGTGGGCAATGGCCAGGATTCCCTTGGAGCTACGCACGTTAAGCGGCTGGGCATTGAAACGCAGGTTGGAGCCGGTGGTGGAGTAGCGGGTATGCCCGATGCCCAGGTTGGCCCCTGGAATGCGCAGGCGCTGCATACGGCCTTCGTCGAAGACCTGGGTGACCAGCCCCAGGTCTTTTTCGATAACCAGGTCTTTCCCGTTGGAAACACAGATGCCAGCGGCCTCCTGGCCCCGGTGCTGCAGGGCAAATAACCCAAGCTGGAGCAGGTCGGCGACCGGTAGGGGTTCGGGCGACCACAGCCCTAGCACGCCGCACTCCTCCTGCGGCTTGTCGTTATCGCTCCATGCCGGGGGCTCAGGCTGGAGCACCTCGAGTTCCGCTGTCTGGATGGCCCGTGGTTCGTGGCTTTGGGTGTTTGGCGCTTTGCACCTCACGGCAGCACCTCCCGCAGGGGGCTTTCCCAGGCCGCTTGCAGCGACCCCAGGCCCCACTCCAAGCGCTCCTTAGGCATCAGGATGGTGAGCCGGTCACCGCCTACCTGGCCCAGAACCTGGTATAGCAGGCCGTAGCGCTCCAGTGTCTGGACTGCGGCCTGTAGCCGGGTCTGGTCTACGCTAAAAAGAATGCGGCCAGGAGCCTCGCCAAACAGCAGGGCATCGGGCCGGGCGGTGCTGCGTACCTCGATGGTGGCCCCCAGGCCGTAGGGAAGGCACATCTCGGCCAGGGCTACCGCCAGCCCGCCTTCGGCCACGTCGTGGGCGGTCTTGACCCAGCCCCGCTCGATGAGCTCACGGATGGCGGCCTGGGCTTTGGCTTCCCGAGCCAGCTCGAGGGCAGGGGGGGTACCGGCCTCGAGGCCGTGCACCACCCAGAGGTACTCGGATGCGCCCAGGCTTCCCTCCGCCCGACCAATCAGCACGATAAACTCACCGGCCTTGCGAAAGCCCATCTCGGCGTGCAGTTGAACGTTTTCCAGAAGCCCCACCACCCCCACCATGGGCGTCGGGGGAATGCGGTAGCTGGGGCCTTCGTTGTAAAGCGAGACATTGCCCGAGACCACCGGCAAGCCCAGGGCCCTCGAGGCCTCGGCCAGGCCGTGGAGGGTCTCGGAAAGCTCAAAGTAGCCGTGCGGTGTCTCGGGGTTGCCGCAGTTGAGGCCGTCGGTGTAGGCCAGCGGACGGCCCCCCACCACGCTCACGTTGCGGGCCGCCTCGGCCAGGGCGTGCATGGCCCCCAGACGGGGGGCCAGCTTGCTGTAGCGGGGGTTGGCATCCACCTTAACCGCAATGGCGCGCTGGGTTCCCTTGATTCGTAGAATGGCTGCATCGCCCCTGCCGGGAACCAGGGCGGTGTTGGTGCCCACCTGGTGGTCGTAGCGCTCGTAAACCGGGGCCCGGCTGCACAGGTTGGGTGAGGCCAGAAGCTGCAGCAGCACTTCCTGCAGATTCTGTGGCACGGGCAACTGGCTCAGATCCATGGCCCTTAGTGCGGCCGTTGCGGGGTTTTCCTGGCCTTCGCGCACGTAGGTCGGCGAGTCGGCCAGGGCATGGGTGGGCACGCTGGCCACCACCCGGCCTTCGAAGAGGATCCGGAAGACCGGCTCGGCAATGGTGGTGGCCACTGGAACAGCATCCAGGCCCCAGCGGGCTGCCAGCGCCTCGAGGTCTTTCTCCTTGCCGGGGCGGGGTACCAGCACCATGCGCTCCTGCGACTCGGAAAGCATCAGCTCCAGCGGGTTCATGCCGGTTTCGCGTTTGGGCACCCGGTCGAGGTTTAGCTCGAGGCCCAGCCCCGACTTGTGGGCCATCTCCGAGAGCGAGGAGGTAAGCCCGGCCGCCCCCATGTCCTGCACGCCCTCCACCAGGTCTTGCCGGATGGCCTCGAGGGTCACTTCCAGGGTGAGCTTACCCATGAAGGGGTCGCCGACCTGCACGCTGGGCCGCTTGGACTCGCTTTCCTCGCTCAGCTCCTCCGAGGCAAAAGCGGCCCCGCCAATCCCGTCGCGCCCGGTCTTGGAGCCCACGTAGTAGACCGGACGCCCCAGCGAGGCCCGGCTCTTCTTGAGCTCGCTGGACCGCAGCAAACCCACACACATGGCGTTGACCAGCGGGTTGTCCTGGTAGTCGGGGTGGAAGTAGACCTCGCCGCCCACCGTGGGTACGCCAATGGCGTTGCCGTAGTGGGCAATGCCCTCCACAACCCCCCGCACCAGGTAGCGGGTGCGCTGGCCTTCGGGGCCTTCCAGGCTGCCAAAACGCAGCGAGTTTAGCAAGGCGATGGGCCGAGCCCCCATGGCCATGATGTCGCGGATGATGCCCCCCACGCCGGTGGCCGCGCCCTGAACGGGCTCCACTGCCGAGGGGTGGTTGTGGCTCTCGATTTTGAAGGCCACCGCCCAGCCTTCCCCAATATCTACCACGCCGGCGTTTTCGCCGGGACCCTGCAGGACCGCCGGCCCTTCTTTGGGCAAGAGCCGCAGCAGAGGGCGGGAGTTCTTGTAGGAGCAGTGCTCGCTCCACATCACCTTGAACAAGTAGAGCTCGAGGCGGTTGGGCTCGCGCCCCAGCAGGCGGACGATCTCCTGATACTCGCCCAGTGGGATGCCCGTTTCTTTTAGAGGGTGGAGGGTTTCTTCCATCACATGGCCCTTGGCGTGTGTCCGATGACGTTCTCCAGCAGCGCAATCAGCTCCAGGTGGTTGCCCACCCGGGCAGTGGGCTCAGGAGTCCCATTGCGGTGGGCGTGTCCGGTGTACAGCACCGCATAGGGGTAGCCGGTCGCAAAAGCGCCGGCGATGTCGGTGCGGGGGATATCGCCGACGTGCAGAGCCTCTTGTGGTCTGGCCCCCATCTCGTCCAGGGCCGTCAGGAAAGCCTCGGGTTTAGGCTTGACCACCCCGGTCTCGTCGGAGAAGGAAAAACCGCTGAAGAGGTCGCGCAGCTTGTGGCGTGCAAGCTGCTCGAGCAGGATGCGCCCGGTCGAAACACCGGTATCGGAGACGATGCCCAGCGTGTAGTGCCGGGCCAGTCTGGGCAGGGCCTCGAGCACCCCTGGCAGCGGAATCAGGCTGCCCTGCAGGCCCGCCTCCACGATGCGCTGGGCGGTTAGGGCGATGTGGCCTTCGTCGTAGGGCAGACCCAGATAACTGAAGATGCGGGTTACCCGGTCAAAAGGGGTCATGGCCAGCTCGGCCATCCAGGCGGCGTCAAAGTCAAGCGCAGCTTGCCGCCAGGCCTCCATAACGGCAGCCGGTTCGGCGGGCACGCCTGCTTCGGAGGCGGCATCCAGCAGGATTTCGTTGCGAAGGTTCTTAATCTGGCCCGCATACTCCGGGCCTTCGGTGAAGAGGGTACCCCAGAAGTCGAAGGTGATTGCGCGAACGGTCATACCATTTCCTCCTTTGATTAAGCCAGTACCTCGAGGGCCTGTTTAAGGCTGATGAAGAAAGGCAGACCATCGGCAGAGCCCAGGATGCCCTCGACCGCGCGCTCGGGGTGGGGCATCATGCCCATTACATTGCCTTCCCTGTTGACGATGCCGGCAATGTCGCCCAGGGAACCGTTGGGGTTATACCCCTGACCCTCCGCTGCAGGAAGGCCGGGGTTTGGTACATAGCGGAAGACCACCTGACCGTTCTGCTCGAGGCGCTCGAGCGTCTGGGCATCGGCGTAGTAGCGGCCCTCGCCGTGGGCGATGGGAATCTTCACAACCTGCCCTGGTTTGTAGGCCGCCGTGAAGGGGAGGTTGGTGCGCTCGACCCGCAAATACACCTCTTTGCAGGTGAAGTGCAGGTTGTTGTTGGCCAGCAGTGCGCCGGGCAGCAACCCGGCCTCGGTGAGCACCTGGAAACCGTTGCAGATGCCCACCACCGGGTTGCCACGCGCGGCCAGGCGTCGCACTTCTTGCATTACCGGCGAGAACTTGGCCAGGGCCCCGGCCCGCAGATAGTCGCCGTAGGAAAAACCACCGGGCAGAATGACGGCCTGGAACCCCTCCAGGCTGGTGGTGGTATGCCAGACCAGATCGGCCGCGAGCCCCACCAGCCGAAGCGCCCATACGGCGTCCTGGTCGCAGTTGGAGCCGGGAAACTGGATCACCGCTACCTTCATACCCGTTCCTTGACGGCCTCGACCACAAACACCTCCATGACGGGGTTGGCCAGCGCCTTGCCGATGTGGTGGGCGGTTGCCCGGGCCTCCGACTCGCTCGTGGCCTCGAGTTCCATCTCCAGCACGCGGCCTACCCGCACATTCTCGGCAGGGTACTGCAGGCTCTTCAAAACGCCCTCTACGGCCCGGCCCTGAGGGTCCAGGAGGCCATCTTTTAGCTCGATCAAAAGGGTCACGTGGTATTTCATAACTGCTCGTCGGGCTCTAGGCCGAAGACTGCTCAGGTGCGCGCACCCGCCGCAGCACCTCCTGGTAGGCTTCTTCCACCCCGCCTAGGTCGCGGCGGAAGCGGTCTTTGTCCATTTTTTCGCCGGTCGCTACCTCCCACAAACGCATGGTGTCCGGAGAAATTTCATCGGCCAGGACAATATCCCCTTGGTTAGGCGCTTGCAGCAGCTTGCCGAACTCGAGCTTGAAGTCGATGAGCTCGAGGTTGCGCGCGGCAAAATAGTCCTTCAGCAGGGCATTCACCTCCAGGGCTAGCTCCTTGATGCGTGAAAGCTCACTGCTGCTCACCAGGCCCAGCGCCAGGGCGGCCTCGTCGTAGATCAAGGGGTCGCCCAGGGTATCGTTTTTGAAGGAAAGTTCGACCAGCGGCCGAGGAAGAATCTGCCCCTCTTCCACGCCGTAGCGCCTGGAAAAACTTCCGGCGGCGCGGTTGCGCACGATCACCTCGAGCGGCACGATGTATACCTTTCGTACCAGCATCTCCCGCTCCGAGAGGACCCCGATGAAGTGGGTGGGTATGCCGTGTTGCCCCAGGTACTCGAACAAAGCCGCAGAAATCTGGTTGTTAATCACCCCCTTCCCGGCAATCTGGGCGCGTTTTTGCCCGTTGAAAGCGGTGGCGTCGTCTTTGAAGTAGACCCGCACCATACCCGGCTCGGGACCGGAATAGACAATTTTGGCTTTCCCCTCGTACAGTTTTTCCATCCCAACCTCTTCCCGGAGAACGGGTTTTACATGGTTTGAGGGCAAACCAAACCCCCGACCGGTATCTTCTTCCTATAGTACCCCTCTACAGCCCAAAACGGGCATAGATGGCGTCCACGTAACGTAAAAAGTAGCTGGGGTCGAAGGCCTGGGCGAGCTTATCGCCCCTCAGCGGGCAGGACGGGTCGGCCTCGAGCAGCTCCCGGAAATCCCGCCCCTGTTCCCAGCTTTTGAGGGCATTGGCCTGCACAATTTCGTAGGCGCGGGTGCGGTCCATGCCGGACTCAATCAGGAACCCCAGCACCCGCTGCGAGTACACCAGGCCCCTGGTCAGGTGAAGGTTCCGGGCGATGTTTTCCTCGTAAACCACCAGCCCCTGAAGCACCCGCCCAAGCCGTCGTAGCATGTAGTGGGCTAGGGTGGTGGAGTCGGGCAGGATGACCCGCTCCACCGAACTATGGGAGATATCGCGCTCGTGCCAGAGGGCCACATTTTCCAGCTCGGCCTGCAGGTTGCTGCGCAGCAGCCGGGCCAGCCCCGAGAGGTTTTCCAGGGCCACCGGGTTCTTCTTGTGGGGCATCGAGGAGGAGCCCGTTTGTTTGTAGGAAAAAGGCTCCTGGGCTTCCAGCACCTCGGTGCGCTGCAGGTGGCGCAACTCCACCGCGATGCGCTCGACATTGGCCCCCAGGATGGCCAGTGCGCTCATCAGCTCGGCGTGGCGGTCGCGTGGCACCACCTGGGTCGAGACCGGCTCGATCTGGAAGCCCAGCTTCTGGGCAACCCACTGCTCTACGGCTGGCTCGAGGTGGGCGTAGTTGCCCACCGAACCCGAGACCATGGCAATCCGAATACCCTCGCGGGCTTTCCTCAGCCGTTCTTGGTCGCGCAACAAGGCCGCATAGAACGACAAAAAGCGCAGACCAAAGCTGGTCGGCTCGGCGTGAACCCCGTGGGTGCGCCCCACCGCGGGCAGGTGTTTGTACCGGACGGCCAGGTGCTTAAGGGCCTCCAGGGTGGCCTCGAGCTCTCGTTCAATAAGCGCTAGGGCCTGGTCCAGCAGAACATTCTGGGCGGTGTCCACCACATCGGTGCTGGTCAGCCCCAGGTGCAACCAGCGGGCCGCTTCCCCGTCGCCGGTCCACTCCACCAGGGCGCGGGTAAAGGCTACGATGTCGTGCCGGGTTTCGGCCTCTATCTCATCCACACGTCGTGCGAAGGCGGCCTCGATGGGCTTGTTCTTCAGGGCCTCGCGTAGCCGCTGGGCGGTACCGACGGGTATCTGCCCCAGGCTTTCCCAGGCCTCTATGGCCAGAATCTCGACCTCGGCCCACACCTGGTACCTGCGGGCCTCGCTCCACAGCGCTTTGGTTTCGGGGGTTTGATAGCGCTCAATCATGGCCGAGCTTGAAGCGAAAGGCCACCAGCCCGGTGGTCATCGGGTGCGGTGCCTTCTGGAGGAGAAGGGGAGTTTTGGGTCACTTGGGATCACTTGTCGTTCGTCACTGCCTCACGGGACAGTCTGGTGAACAACGTCAAGAGACTATCACGCCCCAGGGGTGGGGGCAACCTCGAGGGGAAGTCGGCTAGCAGAAAAGAGGCTGGTCTTGGCTTTGTTTTCATGATGGCAGGTTAGTATCGGGGGCATGATACGCGCAGTTTTGTTTGATGTGGGCGATACCCTGATTCTAGGGCATCCCAAGTTTTGGCTGTGGCCCATCCTGGAGGCCAAAGGCATTGCCCATGAGGCCGACCTAGCCCGGCTGCCCCAGGCGATTCGAGATGCCTACGAACACTATTCCGACCACCACATGAGCGCTACCGACGAGGCCACGGCCCTTTCTTTCTGGCGCAGGTTTCACTGGGAGGTCATGAGCGGTATCGGACTGGGCGCTTATGCCGATGAGATAGCCGAGTACCTCCAGGAGAACTGGCAAAGTCCGCACGTCTGGCCCCTCACGCCGGGGGCCAAGGAGGTGCTGTCGGCGCTGCGGAGCCAGGGTTTCAAGCTGGGTGTGGTGTCCAACTGGGACTGGACGCTGCCGGGGGTTTTGCAGGCTACGGGTCTGGCGGAGTTCTTTGACTACATTGGGGTCTCGGCGCTGGAGGGGGTGGCCAAACCCGATCCGCGCATCTTCCGAATTGTGCTGGAGGCGCTGGAGGTTGAGCCCCACCAGGCCATTCACATAGGCGACTCCGAGGACGATATAAACGGGGCAAAGGCCGCCGGAATTCGACCCATTTTATTTGATCCCTACAGGCAAAACCCCAATGCCATCGGCGAACTGGCCTGGGTGGTTGAATACGCTACAGGTAGAGTGGAGTGGCTGTAGCTCTAAACCCTTGACGCGCAGCTTTAAGCCCTACAGACTGGCTTTATGAGCATTCGCAAAGCCATATGGGGTGAGAACCTCGAGGCCATCGAGCAAAATCTAACCGAGGTAGACCCCGACCTGTACGCCTACATCCGCGATTTTGCCTACGAGGAGGTGCTGGCCCGGCCCGGCCTGGATCTGAAAACCCGCGAGCTACTGGCCATCACCAGCCTGATTAGCCTGGGGGCTCCCAAGGAGATTGCCACCCACCTGGAAGGGGCTTTGCGCAATGGGGCCACCGAGCAGGAAGTGCGCGAGACCATCATCCAGTCGGCGCTGTTTGTAGGCTTTCCCAATGCCCTTGGGGCCATGAAAACCTTCCATGCCCTGTTGCGCAAGCGCCAGGCGATGGGGGAGTGATGCTCAGCAATGTGCTGGTGTTGCCGCTGGATCGGCCCCAGCAGCGCATTTTGCTGGGATGGAAGAAGACTGGTTTTGGGGCCGGGAAGTACGTTGGATTTGGCGGGAAACCAGAGCCCGGCGAGACCCTGGCAATGGCCGCCGTGCGGGAACTCCGCGAAGAATCCGGCCTGCAGGCCAGACCGCAAAACCTCTGGTATGCAGCCCAACTGGAGTTTTGCTTCCCAGCTCGTCCGGAGTGGAGCCGTGTGGTACATGTGTTCAGGCTCGAGTTCTGGGAGGGTGAGCCCGAGGAATCCAACGAAGTCCGGCCCGAATGGTTTGCCCTTGACGAGTTACCCTTAAAACAGATGTGGGCCGACGCAGCCTACTGGTTGCCCCAGGTATTGATGGGCATCAGGCCGAGGATGCATTTCACGTACAGCGAAGATAACCAGACGGTACGGCTGGTAGAGGAGCTCGGTTGAAGCATGTACGGTGTGGCGCTTCGGCACCTCGTGTGAAGCTCCTACCACGTGAGCACTTGATGCTTTCTGGGCCAAACGAATTTTGCGCAACCGAGTTGGATTGACTTTTGCCCGTGAACTGTGCTAACCTCTGGTGTCCCCCTAAAACCAGTAGGTTTCAGATGGACTTCAGGAGTAGTAGATGAACAAAGGTACCGTCAAGTGGTTCAACGCGGAAAAAGGTTACGGTTTTATTGCCCAAGAAGGTGGGCCCGACGTGTTTGTGCACTTCACTGCCATCCAGGGCCAGGGCTTCAAAAGCCTCAACGAGGGGGATCGCGTAGAGTTTGAGATCGAACCCGGCAAGAACGGCAAGGGCCCTCAGGCCAAAAATGTGAAACTTGCCTGACGTCTTGGCCACCCAAAGCTCCCCAAAAACACGGGGGGCTTTTTGTATTGCGTCCAGAAGAGGGGTTGCCGGTGTAGGCTTTATCGTATACTGCCTCCATCAAACCCTCATCTGCAGGGAGTGCCCATGACCGAAGAACAGCATCTACGCGAGTATACGAAAGCTTTAAAAGCCCGCTTGCCACGCCACTTTTTTGATCCGGTTCCGGCTCGTCTAATCTATCTGCCTGTATTTCTGGCCCTGTTTGCACTGTGTGCTTGGGGTATTGTGACAACCCCTTATGTGGGGCTGAAGCTGCTGCTATCGCTGGGCATCGGATACGCTTTCATCGGCATGGGCTTCCTGGCCCACGAGATTTTGCACGGGGCGGTGACCAAAAACCCGGTTGTGCGTTCGCTGGCCGGAACCATCGCATTCATGCCGCTCTTGGTGGGGGCCCGACTGTGGCGCAAGTGGCACAACGTTGAACACCATGGGCATACCCAGCACCCCCACGACGATCCCGATGCCATGGGGGCCTTGGAGTCGGCAATCCGGAAACCTTTTGTAAAATGGATGTTCCGCCAGGTTCCGGCATTGCGCAGCTTCTTTTTGTTCTTCTCGTTTACCTTCTGGTTTTCCTTTCATGCCCACATGATGCTTCGGCGCTTCCTGCCTGATTTCAAGCCCGAAGAACGGCGTGTCGTGATTGTACAGGCGGTGTTGCCGGTGCTGGTCTGGCTTTTGGTTCTGGTGTGGGTGGGGCCTCTAAACTTCCTGTTTGTGTACCTGCTTCCCTGGCTGATGGCTAACTTCATTGCCATGAGCTTTATAGCAACCAATCACCTGCTCAACCCCATCACCGAGACCAACGATCCTCTTTTGAACAGCCTCACCGTGCGGAATCCGCGGTGGCTCGAGTGGCTCACGCTGGGCTTTGGCTACCATATTGAACACCATGTTTTCCCGGCTCTCTCGCCCAAGTATGCCCATGTGGTGGCACAAAAGCTCAAGGAACTATGGCCCGAGCGCTACAACGAGTTGCCTCACTGGAAGGCGTTGTATTACCTTTGGAAAACGCCCCGTCTTTACCGCGATCATCGCAATCTGATCGAGCCTACCACGGGTCATGTGTTTGGTACGCTAGGTTTCGGTCTCGACGACAGCAAAATCAGGAATCCAAAAGCCTCCCGGCCTCGCTTGGGCCATAGAAAGCACCGAGGGTAGGCAGGAAAAACAGCGCTGGGCTAATCTTTGCGCTGGGGCGCTTTGGCATTAGGCTGGTTGCATATGCGCATCCTTGTTGCAAACGATGATGGCATCTTCTCTCCGGGAATCAAGGCGCTGGCCTTTGCTCTGCGCCAGATCGCTGAGGTTCAGGTGGTGGCTCCTGATGTGGAGCAATCGGGTGTAGGGCACAGCATCACCTTCCGCCGGCCGCTGCGGTTCAAGCACACTGCCTCAGCGGGGTTCGGTGAGATTCCAGCTTACCGGGTAGACGGTACGCCTGCCGATTGCGTGGTGCTGGGCAGCAGACTGCTGGGCCAGCCCGACCTAGTGGTTTCAGGTATCAACATAGGTGTCAATATGGGTCTGGATCTGACCCACTCGGGCACAGTGGCGGCGGCCCTGGAAGGGGCCTCGTTGGGGATTCCCTCGATTGCTTTCAGCCTCGATGCCTCTGGTGAGGAACTCCAGTTTGAAGAGGCAGCCCGCCATGCGGTGCCAATCGCGAAATGGGTACTCGAGCATGGCCTGCCGAGCAAAACCCTACTTAATGTTAATTTTCCCAACCGTCCCCCCCAGGGCGTCCAAATTACCCGGCTCTCAACCCATCGATACGAAGACTCCATCGTGGAGCGGGAAGACCCCGACGGACGGCCCTACTACTGGGTGGCCGGTAAGCCCACCGCCGAGCTGGAGGAGGGTACCGATTTCTGGGCTGTCCAGCACGGCTTCATCTCGGTGACCCCCATCTCGCTGGACTACACCAACCATGCTTTTGCTGCAGAGCTAAAGCGGAAGTTCAAGGCACCAGCGAAAGAGGGTAAAAACAAAGTCCAGCGAAGCCACCGATAAAGATGGTCCCAGGCGCGTCTTCACAGTTCAAATGCGAGAGGTAACCCCTGATAAGTGGGAATCGCGCCTGGTACGCCAGGGCCGGTTCGGCTGGCCTAAAGCAATCTGCGTGTATCGTCGATACCGCCTGCGTCACCGCGCCAACGCCCTCATGGCGTGGGATGGGCGCTGTATGGGTGGAAAGCGCCGGTGCCCATCGACCGCTAGGCTAGCTGCGGATGAGGGGCGGTGGCCCGCTTGAGGGAGATACTGAACACCGAGCCTCTGCCGGGTTCGCTCTCGGCCCACACGCTGCCGCCGTGGGCTTCGACAATCGAGCGTACAATGGCCAGTCCCAAGCCACTGCCGCCGCGTTCGCGGTCACGGGCTTTGTCGACCCGGTAGAAGCGTTCGAACAGATGGGGGAGATGCTCTTTGCTGATGCCTTCGCCGTTGTCCTCTACCCGGATGACCACCCGCTCGGCTAAGTCCAGCACCACCAGCCGGATGCGGGTGGAGTTGGCCTTGATGGCGTTGGAAACTAGGTTGGCAACCACCTGGTGTAGGCGTTCGGGGTCGCCCAGCACCCAAAGGCTTTCTGGAGCCTGCACCTCGATGGTGCCTTCAAAGCTTTTGCTGTACTCCTCTTGAATTTCATTCAAAACAGTTGAAAGATGTACGGCCCCCAACTCCACCTTCCAGCTGCCACCGGTTTTGGATAGCTCGAGCAGATCCCCCACCAGCTTTTGCATCCGCTCGGATTCGCGTTGGATGATTTCCAGGCTCTCGCGCTGTTGTTCGGAAACCTGGGTGCGGCGGATCAGGTAGTTAATGTGCCCCAGGATGGCGGTGATCGGGGTGCGCAGTTCGTGAGAGGCATCGGCCAGGAAGCGCCCCTGGGTCTCCCAAGCGCTTTCCAACCGCGAGAGCATCCTATTGAGCGACTTCACCAGTGAAGCCACTTCGTTGTGGCCCTCGAGTTCTGGAAGTTTGTCAGGCTTGCTGCTGACCTGCTCAGCCTTTTTGGCCACCCATTCCAGCGGCTCCAGGGTCTGCCGAACCAACCGGAAGGCCAACAGGCCACCAAAAATCAAGACTAGAAGGGCAGTTGCGGTGTATGTGCGGGCAAAATCGGCCAGGGTACTCTCGATGCTCTCAGTGGATTTGCCCACCAGCAGAATGACCAGTTGCTTACCCTGGGGGATGCCGGCAATGTCGGTCTCGAGGCGTTCGGCCCGCACCCGCAGGGGAATCTGGGTGCCATCGGGGCGGGTGAGGGTAGTCTGGGTGTAAAACCCTCCCGCGCGCAGCACCTCCTGCAGACCTTTTTCTGAAAGTGACAGGTTCGAGTTGCCCAGCGCCAGCGACTGCGCGAAGGGGATGGCGGCTCCCTGCAGGATGTCGCCCGCTGTGGGGTTGGGGAAAGGCACCCACAGGGCCTGACCATAGACTGTTAGGGGCAGGCCGCTCAGATCGCCCCGCTCTTGAATCAGCCGCTGGGCGTTGACTGAGGTCTCGGTTAGCTCACGACGCAGGTTGTCGTACAGGATGAACTGCAAGGTGCCGTATACGGACCCTCCTATCAGCAGCAGCGAAAAGGCCAGCAAAGCCAGGGTCAGCAGCGTAATGCGCGTCCTGAGTGTCATGGTTGACGGGTCGTGGCCGCTTGGCTCTCGGAGGCTCTTCGGCTGGCTACGGGGGGATACCTGCTAACCCTCGAGCGTGGGGTGTTGACAGCCTGGTAATGCCGATTAGTCCTCTCTAAGCACATATCCCACGCCGCGCACGGTGTGGATAAGGCGGCGTTCGCCGGTGCCCTCCAGCTTTTTGCGCAGATAGCCAATGTACACATCCACCACGTTGGAGCCACCCTGGTAGCCAGGCCAGACTTTTTCTTCGATCTCGAAACGACTAAAGACCTTGCCAGGGCTTTTGGCCAGCAGCTCGAGCAATTCGAACTCTTTGTTGGAAAACTCGATGCGCCGGCCCCCACGGTAAACCTCGCGGCCCTCGAGGTTGATAATCAAATCGGAAACCCGTATCTCACCGGTTATGGCGGGGGTTACGCGGCGCAGGTGGGCGCGGATGCGGGCCAGTAGCTCCTCGATGCTGAAGGGTTTGACCAGATAGTCGTCGGCCCCGGCATCCAGACCTTCGACCTTGTCCTCGACCCGGTCTTTGGCGGTCAGGATGACGATGGGCACATTGGAGGTCTTGCGGATGCGGCGGGCTACTTCCAGACCGTCCATCACAGGCAGCATTAGGTCCATCACCACCAGGTTGGGGTTGGTCTCGCGGAAACGGGAAAGCCCGGTGATGCCGTCATAGGCTACCTCGGTGCGGTAGCCCTCGGCCTGTAGCTCGAGCTCGATAAAGCGGGCAATGTCCTTTTCGTCTTCAACGATCAGGATCAGGGGTTGATCCATGCCTTCCATGCTAGCAGGGTAGCCGGACTTCTCATGAGAAACATGGCTTTTTTGCTAAGGAACGACTCATTTTGTTGTATTTCGTGAGACCCTACCGAGGCAGCAGCATCAGTCTGCGGCCGCTCCCACCACGCCCAGGGCCTCGTCGACCAGCGCGAGGGCTTCTTCGATCACATCCAGACCATATTTGAGCTCGTCTCGATTGATGACCAGGGGGGGGCAGATCCAGACCATATTGAAGCGGCTAAAGGCGTAGATGTGCTTGGCCTTGAGGTGGCTGGCCAGCTTTTGCATCTCCGCAGAAGTACCGTTGAAGGGGGCCAGGGGTTCCTTGGTGGCCTTGTCCTTGACCAGCTCAATCACGCTGAAAAGCCCTATGTAGCGCACATCTCCCACACAGGCATACTTTTTGCGCATGGCCTCGAGCCGCTCACCCAAATACTGACCCTGCTTGACGGTGTTCTCAAAGAGATGCTCCTCCTCGTAGACGGCCAGGTTGGCCACAGCGGCTGCACAGGATACCGGGTGGCCGGAGTAGGTCAAACCGCCCCACAACATGTGGTCTTCGAAGAAATCGGCAATCGCTTGCGAGACGATGACCGCGCCTAGGGGCATGTATCCGCTGGTTAGGCCTTTGGCGCTGGTCACGATGTCGGGCTTGATGCCATAGTGTTGTGTGGAGAGCCACTTGCCGGTGCGGCCGAAGCCGCTCATGACCTCATCGGTAATGAGCAGGATGCCGTGCTTATCGCACAAGGCCCGCAGCTTGGGGTAGTAGTCGTCGGGTGGAACCAAAAGCCCGTTGGAGCCGGTGATGCCCTCAACCATGATGGCTGCGATGGTATGGGGGCCTTCCATCTGAATGATTTCTTCGATGTGACTCACGCATTCCCGCTTGCAAGAATCGGGTGCTTTACCAAAGGGACAGCGGTAGCAGTAGGGGTCAAAAGCTCGCACAATACCCGGAATTCCCGGTTCCACGGGCCAGCGGCGTGGGTCGCCGGAAGCCGACATAGAGCCCATGGTTGCGCCGTGATAGCTGCGGTAGCGGGTAATTATCTTGTCTCGGCCGGTGTAAAGCCGGGCTATTTTCATGGCATTTTCGTTGGCCTCGGCGCCTCCAAGGCAGAAAAATGATTTGGCCAGCCCGGTTACTTCAGCAAGCTTTTTTCCCAACTGACCCCTGGGTTCGGTAGCGAAGCTAGGCCCGGCAAAGCAGAGTTCATCAACTTGTTTTTTGATGGCCTCGAGGACCTTAGGATGTTGATGTCCCACGTTGATGTTGATGAGTTGGCTGCTGAAGTCCAGCCATTTGTTGCCATCGCCATCCCAAAACCACACACCCTTGGACTTGGTCATGTGGATGGGATTAGACGTACTTTGTACCGACCACGAAAAAAGGGTGTAATCGCGGTTCTCCTGTACAACTTCCTTAGACGGACGTCCCATACGTGGCTCCTCCACTTGGCTGCGCAATGACTCAATGGTAGAGCTAGAGCCCGAATAAAAGCAATGGACACAGTGTAAAATGACCGGAATTTGTACTGAATCATTTCTGAGAGCTACATCGTGAAGTACACAGCTATCGTAGCGGGTTTTGATCTGTTGAAAAGGCCAGCGCGCTTGTGTTTGCCCAAGTACAGATATGAATAGAACACAAGCGGCAAGATGGTTTCCGAGAGTAACCCGGCCAGGTGCTCAGCACCACACCAGGGTGTGCCAAGTCGAGCTATAGTGGAGTGGTACCAGATTCGCCTGGCTTGTCACCGAATGGTGTCGAACTTACCTGGCCGGAGTTATCCGCGAAACGGAGGGCGACGCCCCCTAAACTGCGCCAGCGCAGCGCGATACCGCCTCTTGGAAGGGAGCTGTTTTCTTCTCCGACCGTAGGGAGGGATGGGTGTGATCTAGAATTTGCCCCGCGTACGGCACAACCAAGCCTCTAATTTTTTGTCTTTTTGAATCCGGTACGAGTGTATCAGGATGTGTATTTCACCGGTATGGGGCAATTCTGGAGCAACTGCGGGTTGAGCCGATGGATGGCCGAAGGTTAGCCGTGGCTTGTTGATGGAGTGTGTGCTCGGAAGGCTTCCCCAGGGACGACGGTGAATTACTGCCCAAAGCGTGCATCGGCCACCTGTCCCACACCGCCCATAGGACCCCGGTCTTGACCGTTTACAAACACCCGCACGGCCCCAGCATTGCCCACTCGCACCACAACCGGCAGCGGATAGCTGAGCTGGGCTCCAGCGGACACGGTGCCCTCGTAGAGCTGGCGCCCTGTGCGGCCATCGGTTACCCGGATCCAACTGGTTCCCTCGAGCCTCAGTACAAGGCCGTTGGCAGGAGGGGGTGGTGTAGGACGGCCGGGCGGTGTGGAGCCAGGGACCGTGGGGGTGGGGATGCTAGGGACAGGGGTCAGGGCGAAGCTCAGGTTGCGGTCGTTTTGCAGGGTAAGCACCTGTTCGTACTTCTGGTAGCCGGGCGCCTCGATTCGGAGGGTCCGCTCACCCGCCTCGACCCGGGCCTCAAGCGGAGCTTGCCCCAGCAAGAAGCCATCGAGGTAGACACGGGCTCCCGTGGGCTGTGTGGCAATGCGTAGGCTGACTTGTTTGGGTGGGGGGGGTGCGACGGGCGCGGGGGTGGCCTGGGTCGGGGTGGGAGCAGCCGGCGGGTTAAGAGCCCGGTACCCAAACCATCCCAGGGCTGCCACCAGTAAGGCCAGCGGAAACAGCCACAGCCACCCAATACGGGTGAACGTTGCTGGAGGCGAGCTCGAGGAAGCTCGGCCTGCCTGAATCTGGGCTTCAGCGGCACCGATGGGGTAGAGGGCCAGCAGGGGTGCTGGGTCGAGCCCCAGCAGTTGAGCGTAACGCTTTAGGTAGC
>DAIUDO010000008.1:18992-31503 GCA_036845585.1 Meiothermus sp.
GCCAGCAGGGGTGCTGGGTCGAGCCCCAGCAGTTGAGCGTAACGCTTTAGGTAGCCTCGAGCCAGGGCGGGTTCGGGTAGCTCGTCAAAGCGACACTCCTCCAGAGCCTCCAGAATGGCACGCCGCACCTTGAGAACCTCCGCAGCCTGGGCAATCTCCAGCCCTTTGGCCTCACGAGCCTCTCTGAGCCGCCTGCCTAACTCGCACATTGCACATTATTCTATGCCACAGTCTGCTTTTGCGTACATGACCTTTGCATTATAGGCACATACCGGCATTCGAACCAAAGCTTGCCTGAACCGGGTCTCGGCTCGCGGTACGGAAAGCCCCTTTTGCAAGTCACCGCAATCAAAAAACAGCCGAATCTATGCTTTTGGCAACGCAAATCATTACGGGGTGTTGTAGCTCAACAAGCACAACCGTTGCACAGTGGGTGGGCTGGGCAGTTGGGGTTATTGATGATCATAGGTAACTGGCATATAATCTGCTTGCACCCCTCAGTGCGCAAAAGAATCGCCTATTTGTTAGGAGGAAACAAATGAAGCGACGTGACTTTCTGAAGAAAGCTGGCATTGGTGCAGTTGCGGCCAGCACGGCATTTGGCCCCGTTTATGCCCAGACCCAGCCCCGGATTCGCTGGCGCATGGCAACCAGCTGGCCGCGCTCGCTCGATACCCTCTTTGGGGCTGCCGAGATTGTGGCCAAGCGGGTCTCGGAGATGACCGATGGGCGCTTCGAGATTACCCCCTTCCCCGCGGGTGAACTTGCCCCAGGCTTGCAGGTGCTGGATGTGGTTCAGGCGGGTAACGTGGACTGCGGGCACACCGCCAACTACTACTACATCGGCAAGAGCCCCTCGCTCGCCTTCGATACTGGGGTGCCCTTTGGCCTTAACCCTCGCCAGCAGAATGCCTGGCTGTACTACGGAGGGGGATTGCAGACCATGCAGCGGGTCATCGCCGATTTCAACGCCATCACCTTCCCGGCGGGCAACACCGGTGTGCAGATGGGGGGCTTCTTCCGTAAGGAGATTCGCGGTCCCGAAGACCTGAAAGGTCTTCGCTTCCGCATTCCGGGGCTGGGTGGCCAGGTGATGACCCGCCTGGGCGTGACCGTACAGACCCTGGCTGCGGGTGAGATTTTCCTGGCTCTCGACCGCGGAGCGATCGACGGGGCAGAGTTTGTGGGCCCCTACGACGACGAGAAGCTGGGCTTGCACAAGGCAGCTCGCTTCTACTACTACCCCGGCTGGTGGGAGCCCGGCTCAACCGTTTCGGCTATCGTGAACCTCGATCGCTGGCGCAGCCTGCCCAAGGAATACCAGGAAATCTTCAAAACCGCCTGCCGCGAGGCCAACGACTCCACCATGGCCGAGTACGATGCCAAGAACGCCCCAGCCCTGGCCCGGCTGCAAAGGGCAGGAATCCAACTGCGCCCATACCCCACGAGTGTGCTGCAAGCGGCCAACAAAGAGTCCAACGCGCTGTTCGATGAGCTTGCTGCCCGCGATGCCACGTATCGGGGTATCTACGAGAGCTGGAAAAAGTTCCGCGACGAGGTTCGCCGCTGGTTTGCAACGAACGAGTTCCGCTTCGACGATTTTGTGCGCACCCTGCGCTAGTTTGTGCCAGCTTCAACCGTCGTTCTGGCCTGAATTTCGGCCCCCGCCAGATGGTGGGGGCTCTTAGTTGCATATGGGGCACGAGTCATTGACGCACAGGGGTGGGGTGGTTAGGATAATCCGAGTCAATTTCTGGAGTGAAAACCATGTTCTGCGATCGGGTAGGTTTACCTCGAGGGGGTGCTGAGTGAGGGTACTGCTGGCGATATCCAAGCTGATTGACACTATCAATGAGTGGGTTGGGCGCATAGTGCTGTGGCTGGTAGTGCCAATGGTGGCAGTCGGGGCCTACAATGCCATTGGGCGTAGTCTCGACAAGACCATCGGCACGAGGCTGGCCTCCAATACCTACTTTGAGCTTCAGTGGTACATCTTCTCGCTCATTTTCCTGTTGATGGTGGGATATGTGCTCAAGCACGATGGGCACATTCGAGTGGATGTGATATATGCCCGTCTGACCCCACGTGGGCGAGCCTGGGTCAACATGCTGGGTTCCATTCTGTTTCTGGTGCCGTCGGTTTTGATTCTTTTTTATGTTTCGCTGCCGCTGGTAGCCTTCTCGGTGCAGGTGCGCGAAGTCTCTTTAGACGCCGGAGGTTTGCCCCGTTGGCCGCTCAAAATTATGTTGCTTCCTGCCTTCATCCTGCTGGCCTTGCAGGGCTTTTCTGAGTTCATCAAGAATTTGGCCTTTCTGCGGGGGGATCTGGCCTCTGCGCCTCATGAGCCCAAAGGGGAGGTGGCCTGAATGGTCTTGCAGGGTGGAGGTGTAGAACTCTTGGGTGGGGCCATGTTCCTTGGGGCGCTGGTACTCATCTTTACAGGCTATCCAGTGGCCTTTGCCCTGGGAGGGGTGGCTCTGATTTTTGGCGCGGTGGGGATCGCAATTGGTGAGTTTGACCTGCGCTTTGTGGGCAGCCTGCCTCAGCGCATTTTTGGCATCATGTCCAACTATACGCTGCTGGCTATCCCTTACTTTATTTTCCTGGGGCTTATCCTGGAAAAATCCAAGCTGGCCGAACAGCTCCTGGATACGGTGGGTCAGCTTTTTGGCCCGGTGAGGGGTGGGGTCGCGATTGCGGTGGTGCTGGTGGGCACGCTGCTGGCTGCTACGACCGGTGTGGTTGCAGCGACGGTGGTCGCAATGGGCCTGATATCGCTGCCGGTGATGCTGCGCTATGGCTACAGCAAACCGCTTGCGACCGGTGTGATAGCGGCCTCTGGGACGCTGGGCCAGATCATCCCCCCCAGCATCGTGCTGGTGGTGCTGGGCGACCAGCTAGGGATTAGTGTCGGGGATCTGTTTCTTGGGGCCCTCATTCCAGGCTTGCTCCTATCAGGCGGGTTGATGCTGCTGGTGGCCCTGGTGGCCCTGGTACGGCCCAAAATGGCCCCGGCCCTGCCGCCCGAGGCTAGGCCTTACCGGGGATGGGAACTCGGGAAGCGCGCCCTGGTGGCCTTGGTACCCCCAGTAATGCTGATTTTTTTCGTGCTGGGCAGTATTTTTTTCGGGATTGCAACGCCCACCGAGGCCGGGGCTGTGGGCTCGTTAGCGGCCCTGCTGATGGCGGCTTTCTACCGCCGGCTTACCTGGAAGGTCTTTCGCGACGCGGTGGTGGAGACCGCCCGCTTCACCAGCATGGTGATCTTCATTCTGATTGGAGCTACCGCCTTCAGCCTGATTTTCCGGGGTTTGGAGGGGGACAAGCTGGTCAAGGATGTGCTGGTGGCCCTGCCTGGCGGCGAGCTCGGCTTCATCATCTTTGTGATGGTGCTGGTCTTTATCCTGGGCTTCTTCATCGACTTCTTCGAGATTTGCTTCATCATCGTGCCCCTGATTTTGCCCGCCGCTACTGCTATCTGGACCGCCCAGGCTGAGGCCCTGCAGATGGCTGGTAACTACGACCTTTCCACTGAAACCTTTGTGCAAGACAAGCTCTTGTGGTTTGGCATCTTGCTGGCTATGAACCTGCAGACCAGCTTCCTGACACCACCTTTTGGGTTTGCCCTGTTCTACTTACGGGGGGTGGCGCCACCCGAGGTCAAAACGACCGATATCTACCGGGGGGTGATACCCTTTGTTGTGGTGCAGCTTATTGTTCTGGCGATGGTAATCGCATTTCCAGGGCTCAGCAGCTGGCTACCCTCGATGCGGGGGGTGCCTGGAGGCTAGATAAACGGATGGCTTCTAGTGCGCCCGCGATAGAATGGTGCGTATTTGGTTGAGCAGAATCTGCATTTGAGACTTGCAGTGGCGCATCTTATGACCCAGCCCTGGATCGCAACGTAGATTTCTGAGGTGGAGATACTCTTTGGGTGGCCCTAAGCAAAGTCATCCCGAAGAGGCCTGGAGGCCGTCTGTTAGGGGATCAGCAGCACCTTGCCGGTGGTCTCTCGGCCCTGCAAGACGCGGTGGGCTTCGGCGGCCTGCTCGAGGGGGAACTCGGCCCCAATGCGAACCTTGAGCCTGCCCTCCAAGGCCCAGTTCATCACATCACCGGCCCGCCACAGAAGCTCCTCGCGGGTCTGGGTGTAGTGCCATAGGGAGGGGCGGGTCAGGAATAGACCGCCTTTCTGGTTGAGCACCTGGGGGTTAAAGGGCGGCACCGGCCCGCTGCTCTGCCCGTAGAGGGCCAGCATACCCCGAATTCGTAAGCTGTTTAGGCTGCCTTCCCAGGTGGACTGCCCCACCCCATCGTAGACCACGTCCACCCCCTTGCCGCCGGTAATTTCGCGGGCTTTCTGATCGAAACCTTCGTAGGGCAGGGCGTAGTCGGCACCGGCTTCCTTAGCCAGGGCACGCTTCTCTTCTGAAGAGGCCGTGGTGATGACGGTAGCCCCGATCATTTTGGCCATCTGGATCAAGAGCAAGCCCACTCCACCGGCCCCAGCGTGGATTATGCAGGTTTCACCGGCCTTGAGCGGATAGGTGCTGTACACCAGGTAGTGCGCCGTCATGCCCTGTAGCATTCCGGCCACGGCAACCTTGGGCTCGAGCCCCGGGGGAATCTTCACCAGCTTGTCGGCGGGTACCAATGCATACTCGGCATAGCCTCCCTGTACGTTGGAGTACACCACGGCGTCTCCCGGTTGAACCTCGTGTACCCCGGGTCCCACCACCTCTACGCGGCCTGCCCCCTCCTCGCCCACGGTGAACGGGGTGGGTACGCTGTACAGGCCCGAGCGCTTGTAGGTGTCGATGAAGTTGACCCCGCTGGCCTCGAGCCGAACCAGGGCTTGCCCCTCGCCGGGGGTTGGAACCGGAATGTCTTCCAAAAGCATGGCCTCGGGGCCGCCGGTTTGGTGAACACGAATGGCTTTCATGGAAATAGCTTATAGCGGACAGCCGATAGCCGAAAGCGGAAGGCCGAAAACCAAACGCCGACGGTCATAATCAATGCTCTATCGTCCAAGCATCTCCACCTCAGAAATCTACGTTGCGATCCAGAGCTGGGTCATAAGATGCGCTACTGCAAGTCTCAAATGCAGATTCCACTCAACCAAATACGCACCATTCTATCGCGGGCGCACTCAGTACTACTCGCGAGACCCCAGACCTGTCGACTCGACCATCCTGCTGCACGGCGATGGGGCCCAGCGGTCGAGCCCAGGCCACCTTCAGCGCAGTTTGAACGGCAGCCGACCTCTGGCCTGTACCCCACCCAGCACCTTGACCAGGGCCTTCAGGGTAGGGGTACGAAAGCCGTAAGTCGCGAAAGCCGGTTTGCGCAGGCTCAGGATGTGGTAGGGGTTCCATAAAGCGATGTGGGTAGCCCGTTTGTCCAGTGTGAAGGCATATTTGAGTAGCTGGGTTTCTTGGGGGCTCAGGCTGCCCCGACCTACCGAGACGATCAATAGATAGTCGGCTTTGGCGGCGGCTTTTTCCAACTCGCTTCTAAAATCATCTGCTTTTTTGGGGTCGTAAACAAATTGGCTGACCCTGGCGAAGCGGGTTTTAAGCAGGCGGACGAAGTCCCCCACCGCGATGGTCTCACCGTAGGGGCCTGCTTCGAAGGTGCTACCTGCCGAGACTACTAAAATTCGATCTGAACGCCTGGGACGCAGCGGCTGACGATAAGCAGTGATGCTTCGCAGGGCTACTTGTTCCATGAGGGTTTGATCGCGTTTTTGCTGGGCCAAAGCGTACGGCTGCACCAGGCCGGGAAAGCGCCCGGCTGCATCCAGCAAACGCAGTTGGCTCAGGTTGGCTTGCTCTTCGGAGAGCGAACCATTTTCCAGGGCTTGCTGGATGGCAGTGGCCTGGGCAATCTGTACCTCGGGCTTGCCCAGCGACAAGATCATATCGGCTCCGGCCTGGAGGCTTTTTACCGCGGCCTCGCCGATGGAATAGTTTTTGGTGATGGCTTTCATGTCCAGCGCATCGGTGACGATAATGCCCTGGAAGCCCAGCTTTTTGCGCAGGAAATGGGTCAGGATTTTTTCCGAGAGCGTGGCAGGGTACTGCTTGTCTAAGGCTGGAAAGCGGATGTGGGCGCTCATGACCGCGCTGATGCCGGCTTCGACGGCCTTGCGGAAGGGATGCAGTTCGGTGCGCTCGAGCTCCTCTAGGGTTTTGTACACCACCGGCAAATCCAGATGGGAGTCGAGCGCGGTGTCGCCGTGGCCGGGGAAGTGTTTGACAGCCGCCATGACCCCGGCACTCTCGAGCCCCCTGGCCCAGGCCAGGGCCAGTTTGGCTACTTTTTTGGGGTCGGAACCAAAACTGCGGTCACCAATCACCGGGTTTTTGGGATTGGTGTTCACATCCACCGAGGGCGCGAAGTTCCAGTTGATACCCAGCGATATCAGCATGCGACCCACGACGGCCCCTACCGCTTCGGCAGTTTTGGCATCCCCTATCGCACCCAGGGCCATGGGAGAGGGGGCCAGGGCGAACTCCAATACCCGCTGCACGGCCCCGCCCTCCTGGTCAATTGCAATCCAGGCGTGGGGCCCCAGAACCGCTCGAATTTCGGTTACCAGCTTGCGCACCTGGGCAGGGCTCTGGATGTTTTTGCGAAACAAGCACACCCCCCCAAAGCGGTAGCGCTCGAGGTGGGCGCGGGTAGCTGCATCCAGGGTGGGGCCGGGAATGTCTACCATCATCTGTCTGGTGGCCAGCAAAAGGCTTTGCATAAGTAAACTATAGGTCCGGTAAGCTTAGTAATCCGGGCGGTCGGTTAGCCTGGACGATTCCGGCCCAGGCCCCGCCCCGAAGGATACAGCTTGCGGAGGATGCCGCCCATGCCGCAAGTCCAAGGGCTCATGCCAGGTGTGAGGAGTCTGCGACTGGCGGGTGGGCACAGAGGATGGCTTGTGGGGATTGCTCTTCGGGTAGATTGGATTGTGGGCTGCCCCTCGACTTATGAAGCGTGTTTTGCTGTTACCCTGCGATACTAGGCCGATCACCCTCGAGTTTCCCCACCTGCTGGCCAGGGTAGCGGGGCTGGAAATGCGCTCGCCCTCACTGGAAATTCTGAACCAGCACAACGAGCCGGGGAATACCACGGCCATAGCCGAGTGGTTGCGGCGAGAGGCTCCCCAAGCCGATGTGGCCTTGGTCAACCTGGAATCCCTCTGCCTGGGCGGGATGATTCCGGCCCGGCGGGTTTCGGACCGCCTCGAGGAGGTCTTGCAGCGGCTCGAGGTGCTGCGCGAAGTAAAGCATAAAAACCCCGGACTGCGCATCCTGGCTTATGGCGTGATTGTACGCGTGGCCTACGACAACGACCCCCTGGAAGAGAAGCCCTACTACGGGGAGTGGGGTTCGCAATTGCGCAAGGTCTCGGAATGGACCGACCGCCTCGAGCGTCGTCTGGCGGCAGGACAAGAAGCGGGCGATGCCCAGATGGAGCTCGACCGGGCCCGGCTGCATCTGCCCAAGGAGGTTTTGCAGGACTGGTTGGAAACCCGCGAGCGCAACCACGCCCTGCACCTGGCGGCGATTGACCTGCTCAACGAGGGAGTCCTGGAGTACCTCTGTCTAACCCTGGACGATACCAGCCCCTACGGTCTGGCTGCCCGGGACCGCCGGAGGCTCGAGGCCCGCCTAGACGAACTGGGCCTGTGGGGCGAGGCCGATATCTTCCCTGGGGCCGATGAGGTGGCGATGGTGCTGCTGGCGAGGGCTTTGGTCAACTACTCCGGACGCAAGACCAAGGTTCTGGTGCGCTATCCCTCGGGGTTGGCCGAGCAGGCTGAGATGCTCTATGAAGACCGCCCGCTCGGGGAGCTGGTCAAAGCACATCTGCGGGCCGTGGGTGCTCTAGCGGTGCAAAACCCCGAGGAGGCCGACCTGATTCTGGCAGTAAATGCCCCGGCAACCCGACAAGCCCACCATCAGCCCAACTTCGACACGGTGGACACAGCCCTTCGGCACCTTCCCGAACTGATTGACCGGCTGGTTGGTGACCAGGCCGCGGGGCGCATGGTGGCGGTGGCCGATGTGGCCTATGCCAACGGAGCAGAGAACCGCTTTGTGCAGCTTTTGCTGCAGTCGGTCAACCTGCCCGGACTGGCTGGCTTTGCCGCCTGGAACACTGCCGGCAATAGTATAGGCAGCGCTCTGGCAACAGGGGTGTGTGCCCTTTACGGCGATGACCCGGTATCGCTGGCCGAAGCCAACTTCTCGCGTCTGGTGGATGACTGGCTTTACCAGGGACGGGTGCGCGCAGAAGTACAGGCCCTGCTGACCGAAGAGCTTGGCAAGCCGCCCAGCCCCTTCGATCTGGGCGACCTCAAGTGGGGGGCTGAACTCGCCATCGACCAGCGCCTGACGCCTCTGGCTCACGGTCTTTGGCAGCAGTTCTTTGCCCCCAGTCTGCCGGGGGTGAAGCTCGAGTGGGGCCGTCCGAGGCTGGCCTGGCCGCGGTTGTTCACCGGGGTATTTCCGTTTCGCCTGGTACGGGAGGAAGAATGATGGCTGCACTGGATATGGGCGGAACCAGACTGGCCGCGGCCCTTGCGCAAGGCGGGCAGCTGGCCCATCGTTGCCAGGCTGCTACGCTGCCGGACCGCCGGCCGGAAGCCATGCTGGAGGCTGTGCTTGATTTGCTCGAGCCTCTGCTACCCCAGGCCAAGGCTCTTGCGGTAGCGGCTACCGGTACGGTGTACGAGGGCAGGGTGACGGCTCCCAACCAGCAGACCCTGCCCTGGGTTGATGTGGACTTGCAGGGACTGCTGTCGCGGCATGCGGGCTTGCCGGTTTTTGTGCTCAACGATGCCGATGCCTGGGGGGAGGCCCGTTATGGCGCCGGTCGAGGGGTTCAAAACGATGCGCTGGGTGAGACCTTGGCCCGCCTCGAGCTGCCCCGCAGACCCGCACGGGCGTACCTGAACCAGCTAGAGCGTTCCGACTGGGCCCGGATGACCGCTCAACTTTGGGAGGAGTGGCGGTTCGATGGGCCCGGTATCACCCTGAAGGCAGAACACCGCCGCAGCCTGGAAGCAGCCCGCAGTTTCTTCCAGCAAGCCCTGGAGCGCATTCGCCGACGCTACCCGGCCTCGGGCCAACTGCTGCTCTCAGGCCATGCCCTCATCGAGCGGACCTACTGGCTGTGGGGCGGCTCGTGTCGTCTGGAAATCGAGACTGCAGGAGACCCTTTCGACCAAGAACGGCTACCTGACCCTGAACTACGTGCCTTACGAGGTTATCAGTCTGAAACTGGAGCCCTGAGATGACACGAGTGGTAGGAACCTTGCTGACTCCCGATCGAACCTACTGGGGGCAGGTTGAATTTACTGAGCACATCGAGGCGCTGTGCCCGCTTGCTCCTAATGCCTCCCAGCCTCAGCGCTACGTCCTGCCAGGTTTCGTGGACCTGCACGTGCACGGCGGGGGCGGGGCCGATTGCATGGCCGGCGAGGCAGCCGTCCGGCAGATGGCCCGTTTCCACGCCCAGCACGGAACCGCTGCGCTGCTGGCCACCACCGTTACAGCCCCGCTAGCCGACCTCGAGGCCGCTCTGCGGGGTATTGCAGCCGTAGTGAATGAACCGGGGCCGGGCGAGGCACGGGTCTTGGGGGTTCACCTGGAAGGTCCCTTCATAAGCCCTCAGAAGTTGGGGGCCCAGCCGCCCTACGCGCTCGAGCCCAGCCTCGAGGTCATGCGCAACCTGCTGCGGCAGGCCCCCATCAAGGTTGTAACACTGGCCCCCGAGCTGCCCGGTGCGCTGGAGCTCATCCGCTTCCTTAGGGCCGAGGGGGTGCGGGTGCAGCAGGGGCACACCCTGGCGACCTACCCCCAGTCCAGGGCCGGTTTTGAGGCCGGCGCCCAGGGGTTCACCCACTTCTTCAACGCCATGACCCCCCTGAACCACCGTGAGCCGGGGGTGGTGGGGCTCGGGCTGGAGCGGGCTGAGTGGGCCGAGGTCATCCCCGACGGCCTTCACGTGCATCCAGCGGCCATCCGCAGCGTTTGTAGGAGCATTTTCCACACCTACGCCGTGACCGATGCGGTAGCGGCAGCAGGGATGCCCGATGGGCAGTACCAGCTCGGGTTGCACCGTGTCTACAAAACAGGTTCGGAGGTCTATTTGGCCGACGGCACCCTGGCCGGTAGCGTCCTGACCATGGATCGGGCAGCCCAGAACCTGATTCGGTGGGGTTATACCCTGCAAGACGTGCTTCGCATGACCTCGAGCTGGCCTGCCCAGTACCTTGGCATCGCCAGTGGCCTGGAGGTTGGGCGGCCCGCCGACCTGGTAGTGCTGGACGAAAACTTTATCCTGACCGAGGTCTACCTCGCAGGCCGGAGGATTGAACCACCATGAAAGCAGCCGAAAGCATGATGTACAAGGAGACCCTCCAAGCACCCGCAGCGGTGGAGCAGGCCCTCAAGGAAAACCGCAGCGAGATGGAGCTGCTCGGTACCTTTCTGCGCCGCCATACCCCGCCATTTGTCCTGACCATAGCCAGAGGCAGTTCCGACCACGCGGCGCTGTTTGGCAAGTATCTGATTGAGACCCGGCTAGGACTGGTCTGTTCCTCGGCCATCCCTTCGGTCTACACCGTCTACGGACAACAGCTCTCGCTCAACAAAGCCCTGGTGATCGCGATTTCGCAATCCGGCGAGAGCCCCGACCTTATCGAGGTCACCCGTCAGGCCCGCCGCGGTGGGGCCCTGACCCTGGCCCTGGTCAACCAGAACAAGGCCCCACTGGCCCAGGCCGCCGAGGTGGTACTGCCCTTGTGGGCGGGAGCCGAGGAGGCTGTTGCAGCGACCAAAAGCTATCTGGCAACCCTGGCCTCGCTGGCCCAGCTGGTGGCTGCTTGGGCCGAGGACAAGGTCCTCAAAGAAGCCCTGGCTATGCTGCCAGAGGCGATGTACAAAGCTGCCTACGTCAGCTGGCAGGCCGGGATCGAGGCCCTGGTCGGGGCCGACAACGGCCTGGTGGTAGGGCGGGGCTATGCCTTTGCGGTGGCTCACGAGCTGGCCCTAAAACTAAAGGAGACCAGCGCCTTTCACGCCGAGGCCCTGTCGGGTGCCGAACTGCTGCACGGCCCTCTCGCGCTGGTCGAGCCCGACTTTCCCCTGCTGGTGCTGGTACCCAGGGACAAACCCCTGCCCAGCATGGTGGCTTTGTTGGAGAACCTGCGGGCCAAAGGGGGCCATTTGCTGGTAGTTTCCTCCGAAGCCGAGGCCCTGGAACTGGCTCATACGCCGTTGCTGCTGCCCATCAAGCTCCACCCTGTGCTCGACTCGATTCTGCTGGCCCAGGCCTTTTACCCTTTCGCTGCAGAACTCGCTGTGGCCAGGGGGTTCAACCCCGATGCGCCGCGCAACCTTTCCAAGGTTACCCGCACCCGGTAGCCTGCGGTAGGATGAGGCCATGGAAGTTCACAAGATTGGTGTGATTGGCGCAGGACAGATGGGCGCGGGCATCGCCCAGGTGGCAGCCCAGGCGGGCTACCAGGTGGTGCTGCGGGACCTCGAGGAGTCCTTCCTCGAGCGCGGAATGCACAGCATCCGCCGCTCTCTGGGCAAGCTGCTGGAAAAAAGCAAACTTGACCAGAGCGCCCACGACACCGCCCTGGCCCGAATCCAGACCACACTCAACCTGGCCGACCTAGGCGACTGCGACCTGGTGGTGGAGGCCATCGTCGAAGACGAAACCACCAAGCTGGAGCTTTTTCGCGATCTCGATCGGATCGTACAGCCTGCAGCAATTCTGGCTTCCAACACCTCCTCCATTCCCATCACCCGGCTGGCCTCGGCCACCCGCCGGCCAGAACGCTTTATCGGGATGCACTTTATGAACCCGGTGCCCCTGATGGAGCTGGTGGAAGTGATTCGTGGCCACCTGACCGACGAGGCCACCACCCAGGCCGTGCTGCAGGTAGCCCGAAAGATGGGCAAGACCCCCGTAGAGGTCAACGACTACCCCGGCTTTGTCTCCAACCGCATCTTGCTGCCCATGCTGAACGAGGCCATCCAGTGCGTGATGGAGGGGGTGGCCACACCGGAAGCCATCGACCAGGTGATGAAGATGGGCATGAACCACCCCATGGGACCGCTGACCCTGGCCGACTTTATTGGCCTGGACACCTGTCTTTCGATCATGGAGGTTTTGCACCGGGGCCTGGGCGACGACAAATACCGCCCCTCGCCGCTGCTGCGCAAGATGGTGCAGGCCGGGCTCTACGGGCGCAAAAGCGGGCGGGGTTTCTACCGCTACGACGAGAAGGGCAACAAGCTTCCGAACCAAGCTGTGTGACCCGTCTCGATCACCTCGTACTGGCATCCGAGACCCTCGAGCAGGGCCTCGAGTACGTCGAGCACACCTTGGGGGTAACGCTCCCGCCCGCGGGCGGCCAGCACCCGCTGATGGGCACCCACAACCGTCTGCTGAACCTGGGCCATGGCACCTACTTAGAGATCATCGCCATTGACCC
>DAIUDO010000009.1:0-29830 GCA_036845585.1 Meiothermus sp.
AAAACGCAAGAAGAATGCGCTGGCAAAGTGCCTGGCTAGGTCGTGGGAGCGCTCCAGATCCCATACGGGCTCCCAGCAGCGCCAGTAGTCCTCTTCCCTGCCCCGCACCTCGGCGGGGCACTCCACAAAGGGGTTGTGCTGGGCGGCCGCCAGGGTCAGCAGGTACTTGTCTGCTGCGCCCGCCTTGCGGAAGTACTCCAAAGCGTCGCGTCGGTAGGTGGCCACGTCGTCGGCCTCTCCTGCCGCGACAAACAAGGGAAGTTTGAGGTTCGCCAGCGAACGGGCCCCGATCCAGGGCTGTCCGTAGGGGGCCATGGCAAATACCGCCTTGATGCGGGGGTCGGGCCTAGCGACGTTGAGGCCGCGCAGGGCCTCGAGCTGGGCAAAAAACGGTGCGGCAAAACAAGGCCCTTCGTTGTTGCTGGTTCGGCAGTACTCGCTCAGGGCCTCGCCGTCTAGCCCCGCGCCAGCGGCATTAATCACACTGTAACCGCCGTAGCTGTAGCCCAGCAGCCCCACCTTGCTGGCATCCGCACTAGGTATCAGCCGGGCCATCTCGCCGATGGCAAACAGAATGTCCTGCGGCCTGTCCACAATGCTGCTGATGTAGTTCTGCTGGGTCAGGGTCTGGTAAGTCGAGCCGGGGTGCTCGAGCGATGCTACCACAAAACCCCGGCTGGCCAGGTGCTCATTGAGATAGGCAAACTGGAAACGGGTACCGGGCTGGCCGTGCGAAGCCACGATAAGCGGAAAACGCCCGTTGGCAGGCACCGCACCGCGGTTGGCGCGTCCGGCTATGCGCACCGGGGTCTGCCCGATCACACTTGGGTAGGTGAGGCCCTGCTGGACTCCGAAGCTGGGATACCAGACCTCGGCAGTGATGACTCGGTTCTGGCGGCTGGCATCGGTCAGCTGTAGGGTTCTGACCCCCACCACAAATTTGCCCGGGGTTGCCAGCGGCGGTGCATCAGGGCGTTTCACACCGGCTCCCTGAGCCCAGACGATGCCGCTGCAAAGCAGCAGTACCACGAGGGCCTCTCGCAGACTTGACAACCGTTTGTGGGACATAAGGTATTTCTCAATAAGTGCAGCCATGAACCATTTCCGCGGTGCTCCGGGTAAGCTTTGCTTGGCCTTACCACGTCAACAAAGCTCCTTTGCTCCAAAGGGCCGTCACAATCCTGCTTCACAGGAGGCTGCAAAAATCCTCTTTAGCTCACCCGCTCTACTCGGATCATATTGGTAGTGCCGCGCACGCCAAAGGGCACCCCCGCTGCGATCACCACGTACTCGCCCGCTTCGACCAGCCCGGTTTCCTTGGCTTTGGCCACTGCGATCTGCACCATGTCATCGGTGTCCTTGGGGTCGGGCGCCAACAAGGGCAGGACATCCGAAACCAGCGCCAGCTGGTTACAGATAAAATGGTTGGGCGTGAGGGCCAGGATGGGCACCGGCGGGCGGGTGCGGGCTACCCGGCGGGCCGCGCCTCCGGTAGCGGTAAATACCACCACCGCCTTGGCCCCGGTAGACTCCACCACATCGTCCACAGCCCGGGCAATGGCATCCTGCACCGTGCGGTTGGCGGGGGGGCGCAGCGCGTTGAGGCGGTCTTTGTACTCCTGGGTGGCCTCGATGGTTTTAGCTACCCGGGTCATAAACGAGACCGCTTCCACCGGGTACTGGCCGGCTGCGGTCTCGGCAGAGAGCATGATGGCATCGGTACCGTCGAAGATGGCGTTGGCCACGTCGGAGGCCTCGGCGCGGGTGGGGCTGGGGTTTTTGATCATGGACTCCAGCATCTGCGTAGCGGTAATGACCGCCTTACCAGCCTGCACCGACTTGAGGATCAGGCGCTTCTGCACCGCCGGAACTTCCTCCAAGGGCATTTCCACCCCCAAATCGCCGCGGGCCACCATGATGCCGTCGGCCTCCTCCAAAATCTCATCGAAGCGGGCCACCGCGCTGGGTTTCTCGATTTTGGCCATCAGCCGGGCGCGCGAGTTGTGGCGGGAGAGGTAGTGCCGGGCTAGGAGCAGGTCGTCGCGGCTGCGCACAAAGCTGATGGCCACCCAGTCCACCTCGAGCTCAGCCCCCAGGGCCAGGTCATCAATGTCTTTGTCGGTCAGGGCCGGGATCGAGAGGTCGGCTCCAGGGATGTTGATACCCTTGTTGTTGGACAGCCGCCCCCCGATCAGGACCGTGGTGTGAATATCGTTGAGCCCCACCTCATCCACCCTCAGCCGGATGTTGCCGTCGTCCAAAAGCAGGATCTGCCCCGGCTCGACATCGTTGGGCAAGCCTCGATAAGTAGTCGAGACCCGGGTCTCGTCCCCTTCGACAGGCTCGGAGGTGATGGTAAACCTCTGGCCCGGCTGAAGCTGCACGGCCCCTTCACGAAAGCGTCCGCAACGGATCTTGGGGCCCTGCAGGTCTTGCAGAATGGCCACGGTGCGGCCCAGCCCAGCCGAGGCTTCGCGGATCATGTGCACCGACGTTCGGTGATCGTCGGGTACTCCGTGCGAAAAATTGAGACGGAAGACATCCACGCCCGCTTCGATCAGAGCCCGAACCATCTCCGGCGAACGGGAGGCTGGCCCCAGGGTGGCCACGATTTTGGTCCGTTTTAGGAGTCCCATAGTCTAAGGCTATCTCCGGAAGGCTCCGAAGCCCAAGAACCTCGCCCCGGCGCCCAGCTCTTCTTCGATGCGCAAAAGCTGGTTGTACTTGGCCAGGCGGTCGGAACGGCTGGCTGAGCCGGTCTTGATCTGGCCTGCATTCACGGCTACCGCCAGGTCGGCGATGGTGCTGTCCTCGGTCTCGCCCGAGCGGTGGGAAAGGATGGTAGTGTAGCCGCTACGGTGGGCCAGGCGAATGGCCTCCAGGGTCTCGCTGAGGGTGCCGATCTGATTGACCTTGACCAGTATTGAGTTGCCCACCCCCATCTCGATGCCGCGCTTCAGGATGGCCGGATTGGTGACAAAGAGGTCATCTCCGACGAGCTGAATCCGCTGGCCCAGCTGCTCGGTGAGGAGCTTCCAGGTCTCCCAGTCGTCTTCCGCCAAGCCATCCTCGATCGAGACAATAGGGTACTGATTAACCCAGTTTTCCCAGTAGGCCACCATCTCGGGGCCCGAGAGGGTCTTACCGTCGGCCTCGAGCACATACTTGCCGTCCTGGTAGAACTCCGAGCTGGCCGGATCAAGGGCCAAGGCAATATCCTGACCGGGTCTGTAGCCGGCCTTCTCGATGGCCGTGAGCAGCACCTCGACCGCCTCCACGTTCGACTTCAGGTCGGGGGCAAACCCACCCTCGTCGCCTACATTGGTGTTGTAGCCCTTGGCCTTCAACACCGATTTGAGGGCGTGAAAGGTCTCGACGCCGGCCCGCAGGGCCTCGGAAAAGGTGGGCAGCCCACCCGGCACCAGCATGAACTCCTGGAAGTCCACGTTGTTGTCGGCGTGCTTGCCCCCGTTGATTACGTTCATCAGGGGTACCGGCAGGGTCACCCCCTGCACACCCCCCAGGTAGCGGTACAGGGGCAGTCCCAGGGCCGCCGCCGCCGCATGGGCTGCCGCCAGCGAGACCGCCAGGATGGCGTTGGCTCCAAGGTGACCTTTGTTGGCCGTGCCGTCCAGCCCCAGCAGGGTCTTGTCCAGGGCTTCCTGGTTAAGCGCATCCAGCCCGATGACCTCGTCGGCAATTCGCTCATTGACCGCTGCCACCGCCCGCAGCACCCCTTTACCGCCGTATCGGGGACCGCCATCGCGCAGCTCGACCGCCTCGTGCGCCCCGGTAGAGGCTCCCGAGGGCACCATAGCCCGTCCACGGGCACCCGACTCGAGCACCACCTCGGCTTCCACGGTGGGGTTGCCACGCGAATCGAGTACTTCCCGTCCTCTAACTTCAACAATTGTGGTCATGGAAAAGGCCTCCTTGCTGGAAACGCTTCTATTCACCAGACAAGCCACTGAATAGTTTACACCGCCAGGTCAGGATTCAGCCAGGAGGACCCTTCAGACCCGCAGCGGAACCACCACCGCCAGGTAACCGGTGTCCTCCACCGCTTGCAGCACGCTGGGGCTGGTGGGCCCGGAGAGCTTTATGCGCACTGCCCCTTCGATGGGGGCCAGCGCATCGATCAGGTACTGAGCGTTGTAGGCTACCATCAGCTGGGACTCCCCGGTGGCATCGATGCTCAGCTCTTCTCGACCCCGCCCGTAATCGCCCTCGGCATCGATGTCGAGCTTGCCATCGTTGAACAGGAGATTCACCCGGTGGTTGTTTCGGTCCGAGAGCACCGCCACACGTTTGAGACTCTCGCGCAGGGCCTCGGCGGCCAGGGTGGCTTCCAGGACGAAGTTCTGGGGGATCACCCGGGCATAGTCGGGAAACTCCCCTTCCATGAGCCGAACCGACATCCGCACGGCCTCGCCCACCAGGGTCAGGGTGCCCTCCCCTACCGCAAAGGCCACCTCCCCCTGGGCATCTTTGAAGACCCGCACGATTTCGTCGGCGCTGCGGGCTGGAATGACCAGCTTGCGGGTCTCGAGCTGCATGGGCAGGTCGTAGCGGGCCAGGCGGAAGCCATCGGAGGCCACAGAGCGCAGCCCACCGGGGGACATCTCGAGCTGCACCCCCCGGAAAATGGCCCGGTACTCCTCAGTGCTGGCCGCATACCGGACACGGGTAATGGCCTGTGCAAGGCGGGAGGCCGCAATCTTTTCGGCTCCAGGATGCAAGAAGGAAAGGTCGGGATAGCCATCCGGGCTGGTGGTGGAAAGTTGGGTGTTGAAAGCACCAGAGTGGAGCTCTAACCGTTCTTTGGTTCGTTCGCTTCCGCCAAAAATAAGCTCCACTAGCTCACCGGGCGCACTGCGCACAATCTGCACGAAGGTCTGGGCTGGCACCAGCACCTGACCCTGACCCTGGATTTCGGCAGGCAGCCTGACTTCAATATCCACCTCGCCGTTGGTACCCTTGAGGATCAGGCCCTGCTCGGATAGTTCGATTGGTAAGTAGGTCAGGATGGGGTTGGAGCTACGGCTGGGAATAATCCGCTCGAGGATCGAGAGTCCCTCGGCAAGGGTACGTTTGGGGATGCGAACTTCCACACTGGCCTCCGTGTTGGGCAACTCTGTTGGGGCTCTCGGCACAAAGGCGGCCCCGGCTAGCCTACACATTCTAACAGCCAAGCTGGTTTACCGAAATCCGCTCTGCGATTTACCGCAATAATGTGCATCTGTTTTTTAAACGTCCCAACCGGCATAGGTGCCCCACCAAGGTTAGAACCCTTTTTGGATCTCTACCGTGAGGTGGCTTTTGCTCGAGCGGGTTCACACCAGTTTAGCTACCCAATGGTTGCCAGTCTGGGAGTTTTGGCTCTTGTTCCCAAAAGTTGTTCTAATGACACTGCCCGGTTAACTTTTACTTCTTTTACTGCTCTTTAAATTTTTTAAAAACTTAGTAGTAGTAGTAGTAGGGGCTGTGGATATGTGGATAAGGACTCCTAAACCCTCATCGGTATCGAATTCAGCCTGTGGATAAGGGATGTGGAAAATTGTGAATAAGCTGTGGATAAGCTGTGGATGAAATAAGGACTTATCCACAGGCTCGTCTTGAACGTATTTATCCACAGGGTTATCCACAGGGTTATCCACAACTTATCCACAGAGTTATCCACAGGCAGAATTAATTTGTCCACAGTTTCAAGGGCAAGAATTATGTTGTGCAAATACTGACTGAGGTTTGTTTTCCACGCCTTTGCCGAGGAGCTCAAGGAGGCCGCACGATAGATTCCTCGGGTTGCTCACAGGGCTCAGCGAGGGTTTCCCTACAAGCGACCGTTACCGAAACAAAGGGTTTTCCGCAATGGCTGTAAACGCTCCCGACAGGGCTAGCGCAGCCGCTCTTTGATTCCCCTCAGGGCCTGTTGCAGGCTGTTGTCGTTATCGATGCTTTCCTGAATTTTCTGTATTGCATACAGCACCGTAGTATGGTCGCGACCGTCAAAGAACTGACCAATTTCGGGTAACGAGGCATGGGTCATTTCGCGAATCAGATACATGGCCATCTGACGCGGAATTACCACTTCCTTGCGGCGTCCTGCGCCGCGAATTTCCTCCTGCCTCAGGCCATAATGATCGGCCACGGCTTTGAGAATCTCCTCTGGAGTAAGGTTAGTTTCGCTGGCGGCAAATACGTCTGAAAGGGCTTTAGCCGCCACTGACTTGCTGAGTTGAACACCATTCAAAGAGGCATAAGCAATCACCCGCATCAAGGCTCCCTCGAGCTCGCGGATGTTGGAGGTAATTTGTTTGGCAATGTACTCCAGCACCTCCTCGGGAATGCGCATGTTGCGGTACTCCGAGTTCATCTTGAGAATCGCCACGCGGGTCTCGAGGTCGGGGGGCTGGATGTCGGTAATCAGACCCCACTCGAAGCGGCTGCGCAAACGGGCCTCGAGGGTGAGTATGTCTTTAGGGGGACGGTCGGAAGACAAGATAATCTGCTTGCGGGCCTCGTATAGGGCGTTGAAGGTGTGGAAGAACTCCTCCTGGGTGCGCTCCTTGCCGGCAATAAACTGAATATCGTCCACCAGCAGCAAGTCCACTGAGCGGTAGCGGTCGCGAAACTCGGTCATGCGATCTTCGCGAATGGCATTGATAAGTTCGTTGGTGAAGGTCTCAGTGGAGACGTATTCGATTTTTTTATCGGGGAAGCGCTGGGCGACCGAGTGCCCTACTGCGTGCATTAGGTGGGTCTTACCCAGTCCTACGCCTCCATAGATAAAAAAGGGATTGTAGGCGTTGCCTGGTGATTCTGCTACAGCCACTGCTGCCGCATGGGCTAGGTTGTTGTTCTGCCCCACCACGAAGTTTTCGAAGATGTACTTGGGGTTCAGACGGGAGCGCGGCTCCTGCGGCTTGCTCTGGGTCGAGGCGGCGAAAATATCTTCCTGCACAGGTTTGCCCGGCACCACCTTGAGCTCGAAACGGGGTGTTTGGGCACCTAAGCGGGCCAGCGCCTCTGAGAGTAGTTCAGCATAATGATCCTCGATCCAACCTTTGAAGAAGGTAGTTGGGACGCCAAGCTCGAGCAAGCCATTAACCACGCCCAGCGGCTGGATCTTTTCGAACCAGGTGTGGTACTCCACCTCGGTGATGCTTTGGCGTACGTACTCGAGCACGTTTTGCCAGACAGTATTTTGGGTCAAGGCCAATCCTCCTGAATAATCAAGTTTGTACATTTTACTGAGTTATCCACAGGCTGGAAATGCCCTGTGGACAATACAGTTCTGGCGAGTTAAGAAGCTAGTGCGATTCAGAAGTCAACCTCCAGGAAAGTTAATTTCGTCTGTGATCGGAGGCTGGGTTGCGCCGCACCCGGCGCGGACAGACACCGGTTGTTGGCCTCTGCGCCGTGTCATAACGCAGCGCGCAGGCGAGGCCACCCTCCGGTAACAACCAGCCGAATCTGGCGTGATTCCGGGCCCAGGCGCTCATTTAACCGTCAACCCCTCTGCTAGAATGCGAGGTCGGGAGTTGGGCAGATGAAAGCGTATGACGTGGTGGTGGTGGGGGGTGGACATGCAGGCATCGAGGCAGCTTGGGCTGCGGCTCGGCTGGGTGCCAAGGTGGGGCTGGTTACATCCAACCCCGAGCGGATTGGTCTGATGCCTTGTAACCCGGCGGTGGGCGGACCTGGAAAAAGCCAGTTGGTTGCAGAGATAGTTGCCCTGGGTGGTTTGATGGGCCAGCTCGCCGACGCCACCGCTATCCACACCCGTGTTCTAAACCGCTCCAAGGGCCCCGCTGTGCAGAGCCTAAGGGTTCAGGTGGACCGTGATGCTTATGCCCTCGAGGCTCAGCGTGTCCTGCTGGCCCATCCCAACATCGAAAGCGTGCGCGCCGAGGTGGCTGCCCTGTGGCTCGTCGACAACGAGCTCCGCGGTGTGAAGACCGTCGACGGCCGGACGATTGCGGCGCAGGCGGTGGTCGTAGCCAGCGGCACCTTTTTGCAAGGCGTGGTCTGGTACGGGCGCCAGTCGAGGGCTTCGGGGCGCCAAGGCGAACCACCTGCTCGCTTCTTATCTGAAAGTCTGCGCGCGGTGGGTCACAAGCTGCTGCGTTTCAAGACCGGCACACCGCCGCGTATCCAGGCCGACTCGGTTGACTATGCTCAACTCGATGTGGTTCCGGCTGATAATCCGCCCGAGAGCTTCACGGGAATACCGGGGCCCTATGCAACCCTGCGTCCAACCTGGCAAACCCGCACGACCCGCGCCACCCACCGGCTAATACAAGAAAACCTCCACCTATCCCCGCTCTACGGCGGCGATATTGAAGGTGTAGGTCCCCGCTACTGCCCCTCCATTGAGGATAAAGTGGTGCGCTTTGCCGACAAGGACACCCACCTGTTATTTGTCGAACCGGATGGCCTGCACACCACCGAACTTTACCTGCAAGGCTTCAGTTCGTCGTTGCCTCCCGAGCTGCAGGTGCTCATGGTGCATAGCCTACCTGGTTTTGAACGAGCAGTAATTCAGCGCTACGCCTACGCCGTTGAGTACGATGCGATCAACCCCCTGGAACTCACACCTGGCTTGCAATCCCGAAAGCTGCCCGGCTTATTTTCGGCAGGGCAACTCAACGGAACCTCTGGATACGAGGAGGCTGCTGCACAGGGCCTGCTGGCGGGGCTAAATGCGGCTCGTTATGCTATGGGCCTGCTGGAGGTGCATTTACCGCGTGAATCGGGTTATATCGGCGTGATGGTCGATGATCTGGTGTACCGTGGTGTGGACGAGCCCTACCGGATGATGACCTCGAGGGTAGAACTACGCCTTTTGTGTCGATCGGACAACGCCGATGAGCGACTGGTACCCCTAGCGGTGCAGTGGAATTTGCGTCCGATGGAAGACTTGAGGGCTGTAGAGGCAAAATATCTTCGAGTCAATCAGGAGCTCCAGAGGCTTGAGCAAACTCGCCTGGATGGTGTGTCCGCTCTGCAATTCCTGCGCCGGCCCAACGCAACCTATTACGAGCTATTACAGAGAATTGGCGCACCGGAGCAGCGTATGAGCGAGTCTGAGGCTTACCAGGTTGAGATCCGGGCTAAGTATGCCGGGTATATCGAGCGCCAGGCCAAGCTCAGACAGAAGTTGAAGGAACTCGAATCTTACACCCTGCCCTTGCATCTGGATTACAGCAAAGTTCATAGCCTATCTAAAGAAGCCCAGGAGAAGTTGGGACGGCATCGGCCTCGCTCCGTAGCGGAAGCCTCGAGGGTGCCTGGGGTTCGAGACTCCGATCTGACCGCCCTTTTGGTTCACCTAACCAGGGTCTCGGTCTAAGGTTTCACGAAAAACGCTGGAGTGAAACAAGAGGAGGCGATACTATGATGTTGTTTCACCGTGAAGTTTGTCGTGAAACCTAAAGGGTGAAGTATGCTGAGCGATTTTGAAAAAGGTGTGTTGATGGGGTTGCTTATAGGCGAGGGGCATTTCGGTGGTGATGGGAAACAGCCTCAGGTAACCATCAAGATGCATGTACGCCACAAACGAATATTTGAGTGGTTGTTGGAGCGTTTGCCGGGATCCAGGCTTTACGGACCCTACACACACGACCGAAGAAACTACTATCAATGGATGATGCGCGGGTCAGCCCTCCGAGAGAATCTGATCCCGATTCTGGACTCATATCCCTGGTGGCAAATAGACGAGCACAGTTACGAGCGTTACATGAAGATGAAAGAAAGGTATCGGCTGGGAATCGAGTATGCGGATGAGTGAGAAAGGGGTCGGTCTACTTCTCGGTGCTGCTCGAGAGCTGGGTATTGAACTCGAGCCTTACCTTGACCAATTCCTGTTGCTCTACCAACGTTTGATGGAGGCCAACCAAATCACCAACCTGACTGCCATACGGGATGAGGCAGGAGTCATCCTCAAACATTTCGTGGATTCGCTCAGTTGTCTCAAAAGCGAAAAGCTGAGTGGTGAGCTGAAGGTTGTGGATGTGGGAACCGGTGCGGGATTTCCAGGTTTGCCGCTCAAAATCGTGAAGAGAGAACTGGAAATGTCTTTTCTGGATGCAACCAAGAAGAAAATCGAGTTCATCGAGGGAGTATGCCGGGAACTGGGTTTGAGCAATACCCACTGTATCTGGGGACGGGCTGAGGAGTTGGGCTGGAAAACCGGCCATCGTGAAGCCTACGACAGGGTACTGAGCCGAGCGGTGGCCTCGTTGGATACGCTCAGCGAGCTGTGTCTGCCGCTGGTCAAGGTGGGTGGGATCATGATTGTGCAAAAAGGACCAGGGGTGAGGAATGAACTGAACCGGGCTCGAGGTGCGATCCGAACGCTAGGAGGGGCTCTAGCCGACGTGATCACTTTTGACCTGCCGGTACTCGGAGAGCCTCGCTCACTGGTTATTATCGAAAAAATTCAGACCACACCTCCTGGATTCCCCCGCAGAGTAGGGGTTCCGGCCAAAAATCCGTTATCCTGATGGCAAGGTGAAGCGTATTGGGATTGTGAACCAGAAGGGAGGGGTTGGGAAGACCACCACAGCCGTCAACCTGTCCGCGTACCTAGCAAAATTGGGGCAAAGGGTTCTGCTGGTTGACCTCGACCCCCAGGTCAATGCGACCTCAGGTTTGGGGCAGGCCGTACCCGAAGAGAACATTTACACAGCACTGATGGGCGCATGCGAGGCGAAGCAAGCGGTTGTACGCATTGCGTCAGGGCTGGACCTGCTGCCCGCGAGTTTAGACTTAGTAGGGGCCTCGGCTGAACTGATTGAGAATCCCACCCGACTGGTGGAAATTCTGCGTCCGCTCGAGCCCAGCTACGATGTGATTCTGTTGGATGCCCCACCCAGCCTAGGCCCCATCACCCTTAATGTGCTCTCGGCCTCGGAGGGTCTGATTGTGCCGGTACAGGCCGAGTATTATGCGCTGGAGGGCATCGCCGGGCTGATGCAAACCATCGACCAGGTACGCACCAGCCTGAACCCAGCCTTACGCCTCTTGGGAGTGCTAATTACCATGTACGATCCGAGAACCTTGCTATCGCAGCAGGTGGAGGCTAACATCCGAAGCAACCTGGGGGAAAAGGTTTTTTGGACAGTAATCCCGCGAAACGTTCGCCTAGCTGAGGCCCCCAGCTATGGCCAGGACATTGGTCAGTATGCTCCAACCAGCAGTGGGGCTCATGCCTATCGTCGTCTGGCTGAGGAGGTGATGCGTCGTGTCAAAGAAGCCTAGTGGTCTAGGCAAAGGGCTGGAAGCTTTGCTGCCCAAAACCCCGGCGTCGCCAACCAGGCTCCCGTTGGCCCTCATCAAGCCCAATCCAGGACAGCCCCGCCGAATTTTCGACCCGGTAGCACTCGACGAGCTGGCTGCTTCTATCAAGGAAAAAGGATTGTTACAGCCGCTCCTGGTTCGGCCTAAAGGGGATATGTATGAGTTGGTGGCGGGTGAACGACGCTTCAAGGCCTCGCAGATGGCGGGACTGCGCGAAGTTCCGGTGGTCATCAAAGACATCGGCGAGCGTGAGGCCCTCGAGATTGCACTGATCGAAAACCTCCAGCGCGAAGACCTCAACCCTGTCGAAGAAGCCGAGGGTTACAAGCGTCTGGTAGACATGGGCATGACCCAGGAGGAAGTTGCGCAAGCCGTAGGAAAGGCACGTGTGACCGTGACCAATGCGCTGAGGCTGCTCCAGCTAACTCCAGAGATCATGCGGGCGCTCGAGGAGAATAAGATCAGTGCGGGTCACGCTAGAGCCCTCCTGATGTTGCCCGAGTCCCGGCGAAACTGGGGTCTTTCCGAGGTACTCACCAAACAACTGACCGTTCGCGAGACCGAGAAGCTCAAGGACCGGCCAGCTGCCTCCAAGGCTCACTCCAAAGAACAAGAGGCCTACGCCGATATCGCTCGAAACCTATCGAGAATGCTTGGTGCCAAAGTGCGCTTCACGCATCCAAAAAGAGGCAAGATGGAAATCAGCTACCATTCCGAAGAGGAGCTCTCGGCTATTTTGAAAGCGATCGGATATGAAGGCTGAGAAGCCACGGCTTTCGCGGCCCGATGGTAGATCGGAACCGCTTTTTTGTGCTCATACCGGATTCAAAAAGACAGTCACACCAACTAAAACTCCAGAGGCTTGGTTGCGCCACGCGGGCAACTGGAATCCTAGAGCACACCCCACCTCTTCCTACGGTCGTCGAAACAAACATCTCTGCGTGGAAAGCGTATCGGCGGAACCAGCATCACCCCTCGCTTCGCACGGCGAATCCAGCGTCAACCTGACGGTTGACGAAGAAAACGACTCCCTTCCAAGGGGCGGTATCGCGTTTGGATAGTGTAATAAGCAGGTATCGCGTTCCTATGTAAATCGGTATCGCCCTCCGCTGCGCAGATAACCTCGGTTGTTTTAGTTCGTCACCGGATGGTGGCGAACTATCCGGGTCTGGTATCAGAGGCGGCGCTGCCCTAGCGAAGCACCACACGAATAGCACCCTCCAGATCGGTGCGGCGAATTTCTACTCCGGCTCGGCTTAACCGCTCCAGCACGGGACGGCTGGGGTGCCCGTAGGGATTGTTTCCAACTCCAATTAAGGCCACTCTGGGCTGAAAGTTTTGTAGCAGAAGCTCGCCGGTGCTGGTTTCCGAGCCGTGATGGCCCACCTTGAGGATGTCTACCTTTTCGGCTCTCCAACGAACTTCGGCTGAAGTAGACGCGTCGCCGGTGAATAGGGCTTTGTGCCCTGCGTACTCCAGCACAAACACCAGACTACGGTCGTTATCCTCAGCTTCGTTGCCCTGGGGCCCTAGGAATCGTAGCCTGGCTCCGCCGATTTCCAGCTCAATGCCAGCTCGAGCCGATATCACCTGAACTCTGTGCCGACGGGCTGCGTTGTGCAGGGCATCATCCAGTTCGTCTCCACGCACCCTTGGGCCAGTTGCCAGCGTTCCCACCGGGAAATTTTGCATGACCAACGGCAGCGCTTGAACATGATCGCCGTCAGGATGGGTGGCGATCAGCAGGTCGATATCGTCTACCCCCAGGGCGCGCAGGGCGCCTTCCAGTCTAGGATAAGCCCAGTCCCGGCCCCCGTCCACCAGAATCTCCACCCGTCCGGGCAGACGCACCAGGCTGGCATCGCCCTGCCCCACATCGAGCTGCCAAATTTCGGCAGGTTGTATGCTCTGGGGCAGCAACGATGCCAAAACTGTTGTCGTGGTCAGGGCAACCGCCCTGAACCAGGTGGTTCGCTGGTAGAGTGCGGCCAGCAGGGGCAGAATACCCAGAAAATACAGCACAAAACCCACTGCCTCGATCTGGCCCCAGCGAAGCTGGGGTCCGCTAGAGAGCCGTTCCACCAAACCCAGCGTGAGCTGGCTCAGCCATTCTACCGGCCAGGCCAGCACACCGCCCAGCAACAGCTTCACAAAGCCCAGCGGCACCAACAAGTTGAGTATCGGCAACACCAGCAGGTTGGAGACTGGGGAGAACAGGGGCAGCTGGTGGAAGTGGTGGAGCAACAGGGGAAGGATGAAAAGTTGGGCCGCAAGAGTAACGGTTACCGAGGCCCAGAGCCAGTTTCTCCAACCCTCGAGTTTGGGAAGCCGGGGCAGCACCAGGGCCATTCCGAGCACGGCCAGGTAGGAAAGCTGGGCCGAAAGGCTGAAGATGGCATAGGGTTCAAACAGCAGGTGAATAAATAGTGCCAGAGAAAGAGCCGGCAGCACCGCCACTTTACCCTTGCCCAAAAACAACCCCAGCAGCAGCAGACCGCCCATGATGACAGCCCGTACCAAGGAGGGCTGTGGCCCGACCAGCACCAGGTACAGCACCAGGATTCCCAGGGTAACCAGGTAGCGCCAGTATCCCAGCCGGTACAACACCACCACAAAAAATCCCGCCAGAATTGCCACGTTGAGGCCCGAAAGGGCCAGCGCATGGGCCAACCCGGCCCGCTGGAACTCGCCATAGGTCTCGCCCAGATCGCGCCGCTCCCCCAGGGTTATGGCCGTGATCAGCGCTGCTGCTGGCGGTGAAAGGCCGGCCACCAACTGCTTTTGAAACCAGCCTCGTGTATCCGACGGCAGGGGCTCGAACCGCACCACCGCTCGAGCCTGTAAAACCGCGGTCACACCCAGACCGCGCAGCCAGCCTTGTGGGTCAAAACCCCCGGGGTTGCGCGGGCCCGCCGGGCGCAGAAGGTGCCCTTCCAGGACGTATTTTCCATCTTGCAGACGCGGAAAATAGCGTACATAAACCCGGCCCTGGGGGGTCTGCAAGAAGCCCTCCCGCAAGGTACCCTCGAGCCGCACCCACTGACCGATCTGCGAAGCCCAGGGGTCTTTCGCTAGTCCCAGATGAAGCACCACCAAGACATAGGCTGCCAATCCCAGCCAGCGAGCACCCTGGGGAAGCCAGAGGCCTGCCAGCAAGCCCAGAAAAGCAAAGGGGGTGAGCTGGGTTAGGGCTCCCAGCAAGGCACCCATCCCCAGGGCGTAAGGAATCATGGGCTAACCAGCGGCCGCAAACGCTCCAACAGTTTCGGGCCAATCCCCTTGACCCGGTCGAGATCCTCGAGCGAACGATAGGGACGGCCTTCAATAATGCGTTGGGCCAGTGCGGGGCCGATACCGGGTAGGCTTTCAATCTCGGCTTGGCTGGCGGTGTTGAGGTTGACAAGGTCAACCTTGGGCGTAACCGGGCCAGCTCGCAGGGCAGTTGAGGCCGTCTCCGACGACGACATCAAACCCTGCACCGTAGACGCTTTGACCTGGGTTGGTGCAAACTGAACTGTCAACCGGGGCCATATGCTCAGCAATCCAAGCCCCAAAACCACTGCCATGTAAGCAATGCTCAACCAGCGTTCCATGAAACCTCATCAGTATAAGTGCAGAAAAAGCCAATACAGGGTCATTTGACGACCAGCCCCAGATCTGACTTGCAAACGAAAATGGATCGTACTGCTTTGCAAAAAGTTGCGGTAAACATGATTTTTAGTAGGGTTCGGACAGCCGCCACTGGATTAACGAGAGCGAAAGGCCAATCGCGATGACACCCAGGGGAACCCATATGTCATCCGTGGTGCCCATGTTGACCACCAGATAACCAACTGTGACCACAGCGGAAATGAGTGCTGAGACCTTGAGTAAGACTGAAATGACGCGCTGAGTTGAGCTGAGGGTTCTGGGGGCGGGGGCTACCGGCGCTGCGGGCGGAAGGGTTGCGTCACCCTGCGAGGCAGGGACCGATGGGACGGGTGTGGGCATGGGTTCTGCTTCAGCATGTGCGGCGCTTGGTTTGGGCGAGCCATCGTAAGCCCAGATAGAGTCGTTGGGTTCGTCGGGCAGGGTTTTGGGGGGCTCGGCGATGTTGATCTGCCCTGAGGAGGACAGGGCAGCAGCCTCTGTGCTGGGGGCTGCTGCCGGCTCCTCGAGTTTGGAGGACGGGGGAGAGGCAGGTGTTTCTGGGGGCGGTTCTGCTGTCCTGGGGCGCTCAATAACCTGGGTGGGCTCGGATTTGGCCTTGAGTACATGGCCTTTGAGAGATTCTAAGAAGAGCTTCAACTCGTCTTTCTGAAAGGCGATAGGAGCGATGGTCATCAGGGTGCCCTGCTCACCGACCACATCCACATTGCCGGTCTGCTTGTTGACACCGATGCGCTTGATCTGGGAAAGACGAGCGCTTTGCTGGGTCTGATCGTCGAGAAAGAAGAGTTCCCGGCTGGTCAGGGCGAGAAGGCCGCCAGGACCTTCCAGCCGAGCAATGATGTCGGCTTGGGTTAAGCTCCAGATGCGTTCGTCATATTTGCCCATGTTTATGAGTTTACTATATACCCGGAACAGTTCGCTTGCATCCGTCACGTAAAATTAAGCAGATGGAGAAACAAACATGGCTCCCAGACATAAAAGAGGCCCAGCTGACCAAAAAAAATTCGCACGGCAGGGAGAAACCAAATGACATTCACAAAACCGTTCCTGCTAGGCCACCGGGGGGCTCCCCACCAGGCTAGAGAAAACACCCTCGAGTCGTTTCGCCAGGCCCTCGAGGCCGGCCTGGATGGCCTCGAGCTCGACCTGCAGCGCACCCGGGACGGGGTGCTGGTGGTGCACCACGACTTTGACCTGGCGGGGCAGCCCCTGGTGGAGGCAGATTGGCCGGAGCTGAAGCAAACAGCCCCCTGGATGCCCCGGCTGGAGGAGGTGCTCGAGCTGGCCCAGCAGTACCCCCAGGCCTGGTTGAACCTCGAGCTCAAAAGCCAGCCCGGTCCCTCGGATGGGCGGGAGGCCTTGCTGGCCCAGGTGCTGCGGGGGTGGCCGGAGACGGGCCAGCTCTGGATCAGCAGCTTTGACCCCCTGGCCCTGCTCCGGCTGGCCCGGCTGGGGGTGGGCCGGCCCCTGGCCCTGCTGTACGCCCAGGCCGAGATGGAGGCCCTTCTGCCCTGCCTGCCGGTGCAGGGGGTACACCCCCACCACACCCTGCTCGACGAGGCCAAAGTGGCCCAGCTAAAGGCCCAGGGATGGTTTGTGGTCACCTGGACGGTCAACCAGGCGGCCCAGGTGCGCGCCCTGCTGGCCTGGGGGGTGGACGGGGTGATCGGCGACTGGCCCGAGCAGCTTTTGGCCGGACGTTGATTTGGGTTCTGGCTGGGCTTTGCGCTAGGCTGAAGCTATGCAGGGCATGCGCGTAAAGCTGATTACCGCAACCGACCCCGATGTCTTCCAGGACCGGCTCAACCGCTTTATCGAGGGCCTATCAGAGGAGACCCTGATTGTGGATATCAAGTTTTCCACCGCCCAGGCGGGAAACCAGACCGCCTACGCTGCTTTGGTGCAGTACAAGGCGGTGGAGGTCTGGCAAGACTGAGGCTGCTAGGCGATCTGCAAAGCCTGTTCGATCCGCTCCAGGGCCAGGGGGATGTCCTCGTCGCATAGGTCGCGGTGGGTCACGAAGCGCACCCGGTTGTGGCCCATGGGGTTGGCCAGCACCCCCAGCCGGCGCAGGCGCTGGGTGAAGGCGGGGGCCTGGGGAACCTGGGCATAGACCATGTTGGTCTGCACCGCTTGCAGGTCTACCCCCAGGTGCAGCCGCAGAAGCCCTGCGGCCAGGGCCCGGGCCATCTGGTGATCCCGCTTCAGGTGTTTGGGGCCTTCCTGCAGGGCGATGAGGCCGGCGGCGGCCAGCACCCCGGCCTGCCGCATCCCTCCGCCGAGCAGCTTGCGGTAGCGCCAGGCCTCGGCCCGGTAGGCCCGGGGCATGAGCAGAATGGAGCCCGCCGGGGCCCCCAGGCCTTTGGAAAGGCAGATCGAGACGGTGGTGAAGCCCGCCGCCACCGCTGCGGGGGGGCAGCCCAGGGCCACGGCGGCGTTGAACAGGCGGGCGCCGTCCAGATGGGTGGGCAGGCCGGCCTCCCGGGCCACCTGCTGGATGGCCTGTTGGGCCTCGAGGGGCACCACGGTGCCGCCTGCGGTGTTGTGGGTGTTCTCCAGGGCAATGAGCCCGGTGGGGGCCTGGTGCACCGAGGTGTGGATGGCCGCCCGCACCGCCTCGGGATCGGGTATGCCGTAAGGGGCCTCCACAATCCGGATCGTCCCGCCCGAGAGCACCGCCAGCGAACCCGGCTCGTACTCGTAGATGTGGGCCCCCTTGGGGGCGATCACCTCCTGGCCGCGCTTCAGGTGCAGCATCAGGGCCACCTGGTTGGTCATGGTGCCGGAGGGCATGAAGAGGCTGGCCTCAAAGCCCAGCATCTCCGCAGCCAGGGCCTCGAGCCGGTTCACCGTGGGGTCTTCGCCGTAGACGTCGTCGCCCACCTCGGCCTCGGCCATGGCCTTGCGCATGGCGGGGGTGGGCTGGGTCACGGTATCGGAGCGTAGGTCGATCAGGCGCACAGGCCTTATGCTACTCCCGATGCCCCGGATTCCCTACCTCCCCCAGGACCTAGAGGAACCCCAGGCCGTGGTGGCCGCCATCCGCCAGCGGCGCGGGGGCCAGCTTCTCAACCTCGACCGGATGCTGTTGCACAGCCCGCCCCTGGCCCAGGGCTGGAACCAGTTCATGGGCGCGGTGCGCGGCGGGCTGAGCCTGCCGGATAAGCTGCGCGAGCTGGCCATGTGCGCGGTGGCGGTGCTGAATGGGGCGGAGTACGAGTTCCGCCATCATGCGCCTTTGTTTTTGCAGGCGGGCGGTACCCCGGCCCAGCTCGAGGCCTTGAACAATTTCCAGCAGATCGAAAACAACGCCCTTTTTGACCCCCAGGAAAGGGCTGTACTCCGGCTTATTTTTGAGATGACCCACCACGTCCGCGTGAGCGACGAGACCTTTGCCCGGGTGCAGAAGGCCCTGCCGGATGCCCGCCAGGTGGTGGAGTTGGTGGGGGTGATAGCGGCCTACAACATGGTCTCGAGGTTCCTGGTGGCCCTGGAGATCGAGCCGGAAGTTTGACCGGGTACAAAGAAAGTTGTAGGCTGGGGCTGTTCCAAAGGAGCCGCCATGCAGCACCAGTCGTACGCTTACGGCAAGAACCACTGGGCATTAGACCCCGACCTGCCCGCCCTCTTGAGGCGCTACTGGAAGGGCTGGGAGGCCCACCAAGCCGAGCTGGAAGGCTTCGGGGCTTTGGCCGGGGGCGAGGCCTACCGCATCGCCGACCACGTGGACAAGGAGGCCCAGCCGGTCTTGGTGATGCATGACCTGGGGGGCCAGCGCGTCGACCGGGTGCGGCTCTCCCCGGCCCAGGAGGCCCTCAACCGCGAGCTGGCCGCCATCAACCGCCCACCCTACCAGGGCGGCAGCTGGCACCACCATTTCGCCCTGGGCTACCTCCTGGCCGACCCGGGCCTTTACTGCATCCAGACCATCACCAACGCCACCATCTACGCCATCCACAAGTACGCCCCCCAGTTTGCCCAGTGGAAGGCCCAGCTCCTGGAGGGCCAGGCCTTCGGGGCCACCTGGATGACCGAGGTGCAGGGGGGCTCCGACCTGGGGGCCAACCGGGTCAAGGCGGTGGCTGAAGGAGGGGTGTGGCGGCTTTTCGGCGACAAGTACTTCTCCAGCGGGGCCGGCCTGACCGACTACGCCATCGTCTCGGCCCGGCCCGAAGGGGCCCCGGCCGGGCCGAAGGGCATCGCGCTCTTCCTGGTGCCCCGCCTAGACAGCCAGGGCCGGCTCAACTTCCGGGTGCGCCGCCTCAAGGATAAGCTGGCCACCCGGGCGGTGCCCTCGGGCGAGGTGGACTTCGACCACAGCGAAGCCCACCTGGTAGGCCGGGTCGAGGAGGGGATCTACTACATCCTGGAGACCCTGACCCTCTCCCGGCTGGCCAACGCCGCGGGGGCCATGGGCCTGGCCCGCAAGGCCCAGCTCGAGGCCCTCTTCCGCACCCAGTACCGGGTAGCTTTTGGCAAACCCCTAGACCAGCACCCCCTGGTCCGCCGCGACCTCACCGACCTGGCGGTGCGCATCGCCGGCGGCCTGGCCCTCACCTTCCGCGCAGTGGCCGCCTGGGAGGAGGCCTGGCAGGAGACCCCGCCCTACAGCCCCCGCTACCACTACGCCCGCCTGCTGGCCCACCTGGCCAAGGCCCGCACCGCCGAGCACGGCACCTACTGCACCCAGCTGGCCATGGAGCTTTTCGGCGGGGTGGGCTTTGTGGAGGACTTCGCCATCGCCCGCCTGGCCCGCGAGGCCCTGATCACCCCCATCTGGGAAGGCCCGGCCAACGTGCAGGCCCTGGACACCCTGGAGGTGCTCTTCCGCAAGGGGGCCGCGGAGCCTTTTTTAGCCGAGTTTACCGCCAAGCTAGAGGCGGTGAGGAGCGAGGAGGCCCGGCTGGCCCTGGCTGTCCTGCAAGGCACCCTGGACGGCCTGAAGAGCCTCTCGCCCGAGGAGGCCCAGTGGCAGGCCAAGGCGGCCTTGCGCACCCTGGCCGATGCCGCCACGGTGGCCCTGCTCTACGACCTAAAGAGCGAGCGCCACGCCAAGCTGGCCGCGCTGTACGCCCGGCACTTCCTGGCTCAGGAGGAGTACCCCGCCTGGGCGATGCGGGAGCGGGAGGTCTGGGCTGGTTTGGAGGCCGCTGCCGCCTTCTAGCCTTCTAGTCTAAGGCCTCGAGCCGCACCGGGTTGCTGTGGAAGGTAGACCCCTCGCCCAGGTCGGTGAGGTGCTCCCCGGTGAGCCAGTTGATGCCCTTACCGTCGGGGGCTGGGGTCTCCCACCAGGTGCCCTCCTGCACCACCGTGCCCGGGATGGGGGCCGGGGTCACCCGCACCCGCCGCACCACCGCCCCGTGGGCCGAGCGGACCCGGACCAGGGCCCCGTCGGCCACCCCAAAGCGCCGGGCGTCCTCGGGGTGGACCAGCAGCACCGGCTCGCCCCCCTCGGCCCGCACCAGGCGCTCGAGGTGGCCGTAGGTGGTGTTGAGGAAGTGCTTGGCCGGGGGGGTGAGCAGGATCAGGGGGAGGTCCGGGGTGGGCTGGGTGGGGAGGACCTGGGGCGGGGGGTCGAACTGCACCTTGCCGGAAGGGGTGTAGACCACCTCGGCGTTGGGCCGGAAGCCGGGGGGGATGTTCAGGCGCACATACCCCTCGGCCTTGAGCCTTTCCAGGGTGATGCCCGCTAGCCAGGGGTGGTCGGTGTCCAGGAGCGCGCGGGCCAGGGTCTCGGCATCCCAGTAGAGGCTGGGGTCGTCCAGGCCCAGCCGCCGGGCCAGCTCGGCGAAGACCCAGGTGTTGGGCCGGGCCTCCCCCTGGGGCGGCATGACCGCCTCGCTCCAGGAGAGGTAGTAGTGGCCGTAGGAGGTGTAGAGGTCGGGGTGCTCCAGGAAGGTGGTGGCGGGCAGCAGGTAGTCGGCGTAGCGGGCGGTCTCGGTGAGGGCCTGCTCGAGGACCACCGTAAACAGGTCCTCGCGCAGCAGGCCCTGCCGCACCAGGTCGGAGCGGGGGGCCACCACCGCGGGGTTGGTGTTGAAGACGAAGAGGGCCTTGAGGGGCGGCTCCAGCTGGGTGAGGGCGCTGCCCAGCCGGGTCATGTTGATGTGCCGGGCGGGCTTCTGCAGGTGCCGCCCGCCCAGGTAGCGGCGGTTGAGCACAAAAGCCCCGCTGCTGCTGAGCAAAGCCCCCCCGCCCGGGTACTGCCAGGCCCCGGTGATGGCCGGCAGCAGGATCACCGCCCGCAGGGCCGAGCCACCCCCGGGGTGGCGGGTCAGGCCGTAGCCGGTGCGCACCAGGCTGGCCCGGGCCGTGGCGAACTCGCGGGCCAGCCGCTCCACGGTCTCGGCAGGTACCCCGGTAAGGGCCTCTACCCGCTCGGGGGTCCAGGCCTCGGCCACCTCCATAAAAGCCGCAAAGCCCCGGGTCATCCGGGCGATGTAGTCCGCGTCGTGTAGCCCGGCCTTCACGATGGCCCGGGCCATCCCGTAGGCCAAGGCGGCATCGGTGCCGGGGTGTATCCTGACGTGCTCGTCGGCAAAGCGGCTGGTCAGGTTCTCGTAGGGGTCGATGTGCACGATGCGGGCCCCGTTCTGGCGGGCCTTCTTGAGAAAGGGGGTGAGGTGGGTGTGGGTGTGCAGGCTGTTGATGCCCCACAGCAGAATAAACCGGGCCTGGGGTACCTCCTCTAGGGCCACCCCCAGGCGCAGGCCGTAGGTGGCCTCCCAGGCTGCCGCCCCGGCGGTGGCGCAGATGGTGGTGTCCAGCTCCGAGGCCCCGATGGCGCGGAAGAAGGCCAGGGGGTGCTCGTACTGCATCAGGCCCATGGTGCCGGCGTAGTGGTAGGGCAGCACCGCCTCAGGCCCGTGGGCAGCCAGGGTCTCCTTCAGCCGTCCGGCGATCTCGTCCAGCGCCTCCTCCCAGCGCACCCGTTCAAAGCGCCCCTCGCCTTTTTTCCCCACCCGCCGCATGGGGTAGAGCGGGCGCAGGGGGTGGTGGTGGCGCTCGGGGTAGCGGTAGGTCTTTACGCAGGCGAAGCCCTGGGTGATGGGGTGGTGGGGGTCGCCCTCGATTTTGAGCAGGGTGTTGCTGGCCTCGTCGATGCTGCCGATGAGCGAGCAGGCATCGGGGCAGTCCAGCGGGCAGGTGGTGCGGGCTTTGCGCAAGGTCATGGCGTCTATGCTAAAAACCATGGCCCTCTATTGTCCATCCAGCCCTTACAATGGCCCATCATGGGACCGCTCCGCTTGTTGCAAGTTGCGATTGGGCTGCTGCTGCTGCCGCTGGTGTTAGGGGCGGTAGCTTTCCTGGGGGTGAGCACGTTGACGGCTACCAGCAACCCTCAAGCCGCAGGCGGGCTGGCTACGGGGGCCGCCATCATGATGGGGGTTCTATTCATGGCCGGACTGGGCCTGGGTAGCCTGGTGGGTTTGCTGGCGCTGGTGTGGGGTGGACTCAGCGGACAACTGCCCAGCATGGCGGGCTGGGTGCTGGGGTTCTTTTTGGTTATGGCATTCTATGGGGCTGTGGTTGGGGTACTTTCAAACGGGCCCTGATTATCCCAAGGTCGTTTTGCACGAAGTTTTCTGTGTAGACTTGTAGTCAATGCAAGGCCGGCGCTGGCTCATCTACGCCACCGGGCTCCTCTGGCTGCCCCTGGTGATGGCCGGGGGTTCCTGGCTGCTGGTGCGGGGTGTGGCCGCCCCGCTTTTTATCGCCTACCTGGGTCTGTTTTGCCTGGTGGTTTCGTTGGTGCTGTTCTGGCTGGGTATCGCCCAACTGCTGCGCCGGCGGGTTCGGGTGGCCGACCTGTTGTGGCTGGGGTTGTATGGTGCAGGGGCCTTGCTCTATACCCAGCTGACCGGCGCCCTGAGGCCCTAAGGCCCGGCTTCTCAGTCCAGCAGGGCCTGGGCCAGGGCCTGCTCGAGCAGCTCGGCTAGCCCCAGTTCCCCCGCCCAGTGGTGCAGGTAGGCCAGGTCGAGCGCGGTCTGTACCCGCAGGATGCCCAGGATGTCGCCCCACTGCCGCTCGGATACGCGCCCGCCCATTTCGTACCAGCGCAGCTTGTGCAGCAGGATGTCTTCGGCGGTGCAAAAGGCCACACTGTAGGGCGGGGTAGGCTCTTCCAGGGTAATGCGGTACTCACGAGCGAAAGCGTTTTGCTCGAAAGCAGAGGGTTTGAGCAGGAAGATGTCCACCTTGACGGCCTTTTCCAGGTGGAGGAGGTTGAAGCTCGACCGGCGCCGGATGGCTTCTAGGGCGTGGGCCTGGTCGAAGTAGAAGTCCAGGCCCAGCAGCTGGGCCAAGGGAGCGACATGGTGGGGCTGTAGGTCGGCTACGATGTCGATGTCCAGGGTGGCTCGAGGTACGCCCAGGGCCGAGCTGGCCACCGAACCCCCCACCCGGTAGGGCACCCCGGCCTGCTCGAGGGCCTGGGTAACCTGCTTCAAGACCTCCAGCGTCGCGTGCATGAACGTAACCCTTCGGCCATACCGGCTCCGTAGTGAAGCCGCACCCACTCTATCTTGGCGGCCTGGGCATCGCCCAGCCTGTGCTCGAGGTTTCTGCGCGAGAGCCCAATCACCAAAGCAGACATCGAGCTCATCAGTTGCAGGCGATAGGCCGGGCTCTTCTGCCGCAAGAGCTCGAGCTGCAACCGGGCCACCTGGGGGTCGGTGTCCGAGAGCTTTTCCACTGCTTCAGTGTAGCAGCCCAAAGTGCTGCACGATTTTCTGGGCTGCGGCCTCTGGCGAGAGCTGGGCCGTGTCCAGCACCAGGCTTTCCACGAAGGGGATGGCCTCCAGGGCCCCCTGCTCGTCCAGCATATGGAGGAGGCGCTCGGGGCGGGAGAGTTTTTTGAGCGCTTTGCGCTCGGGCTGCGCCACCCGCTCCAAAAGTACCTCGCGCGGGGCCTCGAGCTTCACGAACAGCGGCTCGATGCCGGCCCGCTGGCACACCTCCAGCATCTGCCGGATAAACTCGTTGCTGCCGGGCGGGGTGTAGACGAAGGTGAAGAGCAGGCCCTCCAGGCCCATCTCGGCTAGCTGCTGAAAGGTAAAAAGCCGCAGCGCCCGCAGAAGCCTTACATAGTTGGGGCTGCCCCATTCGAAGAGCTTGGCGGCGTAGTCGATGGAGAGGTGGTTGTCGAAGATGGGATAGCCGGTGAGCCGGGCGATTTCCCGGGCCACCGTCAGCTTGCCCACCGCTGCTGGGCCATACAGAAAAACCAGTTTCAAGGGGTTTCCTCCAGGTAGGCCAGGATGGCCTGGGCGGCCTGGTCAGGGCTCAGCTCGTCGGTGTCTATTTGCAGACTATCGGCAAACGGTACCGGCATGAAGAGCTCGTATTCTTGCAGCAGGCGCTCTAAGACCTGCACATTCTTAAGCTTTTTGAACTGGCGGCGCGACTCTTCCTCGACGCGCTCGAGCAGCGTCTCGGGTTTGCAGCGCAGTTGCACAAACACGCACTGCCCACCACGGGCCTCAACAAAGGCCTTGATCTCCTGCACATAGGCATCGTCTTGCTGCGCGGCATACACAAAGGTCGAGATCAGGGAAACGTCTTCTTGCAGGGCCAGTTCCAGTATCTGAAAGCGCAACCTGCGCACCAGTTCGCCAAATGGAGGCGTGCCCCAGGCGAACACCACTTCGGCAAGGTCGTTGAGCAGGTGGTTGTGCAGCACCCTGTAACCGGTGGCCCTGGCCAAGGCCTGGGCTACGGTGAGCTTGCCGACGGCTGGCGGGCCATACAAAAAGACCAGCTTCATGGCAGCAGCATATCGCGGCGCAAGAAGCGCCTGGGTGAAAAGCCGAGCCAGCCGAGGTAGCGCATGGTTCTTTAGCAGCCGCGTCTCGTTGCAGGGAAATCCGCCTAGGGGCAGTGCTAGATGGGTTGTGGACTAGCGCAGGGCCTTGGGGGCCAGGAAGATGCCAAGCAAACAGACCCCAAGGGCGACCTCGAGGCCCCACAGTACGCTTTGCCCTATGAAAGGTGGATACACCAAACCCGCTACTGTACCGCCCAGATAGAAAGCCGCTACGTAGGTGCCGCTCACCCCGCTGCCACCCCGCCCCGAAACCCCGCCCGCAATGGCCTGAGCGGTAAAGATGCCTGCCATCATCAGCACAAACCCCGCCAGAATGACCAGAGGTTGGTTGGGTATCTGCGTCAACAGACCCAGTGCCACCACCCCGAAGGCCAGCCGAAAGGCCCGCACCTCGCCCCATCGGCGGACCAGGCTGCCGGCCAGGGCGCTGCCAGGGATGCCGGCCAGGTAGGCGAAGAAAATCCCGCCGATCTGCCCCTGCGACAAACCCAGGGCCTCGAGGCGGTAGGGCATCAGGTTGGCCACAAAGAAGTTGATGAATAGAAGAGCGAAGCCCAGGACATACAGGGGCCAGGCCGAGAGGGTGTAGCGTGGGGTGGGCAGGCTCAGGCGCTCGGACTGCCGCAAAACGAAAAGGGCCATGACCGCGACCGGCAAGGCCAGCAACACCAGGGCCAGCCGCTCGCCCAATCCCTCGGCCAACAGCCCCCCCAGCCCGCGCCCCAGCCCGCCGCCCAGCACATTACCCGCCACCCAGTACCCGGCCATCTGGGCATGCCGGCCTGGGAAGAGCCGGGGTAGAAGGGCCAGCGAAAGCCCAGGGACGGCTGCTGCAAAGGCCCCTTGCAGGGTTCGGCACAGCGTCCAGACTTCCAGCGTGGGGGCCAGCCCGGCCAGCATCCCGAATAAGCCCACTCCCAGAAGCCCCCCGCCAATCACGGTTCCCGCCGGCAGCCGGATGCGTGGCACCAGCGGCGAGAGCAGCACCAGCACCAGAAAGGGCAGACCGATGCCCAGGTGGGTACTGCCGGCTGGCGTGCCGAAGAGGCGCTCCAGGCCTGGCAGCATGGGCACCACCGCATACAGCGCGACATAGATCAGAACCCCCGAGGGAATCAAGGCCCAAGCCACAGCACAAGCATATCTGTACCCGCCCTGCTCGGAGGCGCGAAGCCCGCCATGCAAGGGTTTCCGACAACTTCTGGTGGTGGGGCAGCAGGGTTCTTGGGCTTTAGCCCGTGCAGGACTCCCTCAGGTCACACCAAATAGAGTAAGTCTCATATAGTCTAACAATCCAAAAAACCAAGAAACCCCATACAAGCCATCTTTTTGCCTTGTTTCGCTTTCGAAACAGGCTAGACCGGTGCACCAACAGAACGATCCCTGCGTCGTGCCATGGGTGCGGCCCAGGACAGGCAGTGTCCGATCACCCAAGAGAAACTCGAAAAGATGTGTTGAGGCCGGTTTGACCCCTGCAGCGGCGATAACACGAGTGTTTCAAAAAAACGACTCGCGGCAATTGGCAGTAAATTCGGTATATGTTCAAGGTCGTGCTTTTTCAGCCGGAAATTCCTCAAAATGCAGGCAACATTGCCCGCACCTGCGCGGCTACTGGAGCCGAACTGCACCTAATTCGTCCGCTGGGTTTCCAGTGGAATAGCGCCAAGCTCAAGCGGGCCGGGCTGGACTACTGGTCCGATTTGACCTACGAGCTGCACGATTCTTGGCAGGCTTTCCTGGAGACGCTGCCTTGCAGTAGCCGGGTATGGGCCTTCAGCAGCAAGGTTTCCCGGCGCTACACCGAGGCGCGCTACCTGCCAGGCGACTATCTGCTGTTTGGCACGGAAAGCCGAGGGCTCCCGACCGAGGTGTTGGAGCGTTTCGCGGCTGTGACCATCCCCATGCCCGGCAAGGGCGGACGCTCGCTTAACCTGTCTGTTGCGGTGGGCATTGGGTTGTATGAAGCCCTTCGGCAGACCGGTTGGGGCCGCCCATAGTGAATTTGGGCGCTGGCTATGGCTTACTGACCCCCAGCCGGGTCAAGGCGGTGCGCAGAGATTCGATGGCTTTCAAAAACTCGGGGATTTCCAGGTGTTCGTTGGGGGTGTGGTCGAGGGTGGAGTCGCCCGGTCCATAGGCGACCATGGGCACTTTCCAGTGAGGGGCCACAATGTTCATGTCGGAGGTACCGGTCTTGTATTTGAATACCGGCTCGCCACCGGCCTGGCGGATGCCGATGCGCATAGCCCGGGTGAGGGGGGTGTCCTTAGGCCCTACATAGGGCACCTCGCGCCCAGAGAAGTCTAGGTCCAGGATGGGAGGGGCATAGGCCGTAAGGTGGCGGATGGCCTCCTCGACCGAGAGGCGTGGGGGCAGGCGCAGGTCGAACTTCATCTCGGCAAGCTGGCGGTTGTCGGGGTGCTCGATGCGGAAGTCGCGCAGGTTGTACTGCACCTGATTGAAGGGCCCCTGGCCTCCGTTCATGGCCTCAGCCCAGGCCTTGATGCTGACAAAGTAGCTAATAAGCTCTTCGGCGGCGTTGGGTTCGTGATGGGCCGAGTGGAAGTTGTCTTTCTCGCGCCGTACCCGCACCAGCAGACGACCCTTGTAGCCCAGGGTGATGCCCTGCCAGCCGGAGGGCTCGCCAATGACCACAAAGTTGGGCTGGAGCTTGCCCACCACATAGCGGGCCCCCTTGGAGCTGGGAACTTCCTCCTCGGTGGCCCCGATCACATGCAGGGTCAGCTTCTGCAGTATCTCGGGCTCGAGGCTGGCTGCAGCCAGCACAAAGGTTACAAAGGGGCCTTTGGCATCCACTGAGCCCCGGCCGAACAGCTTGTCGCCCTCTAGGCGCACCGGTACGGCCCCCGGTACGGTGTCGATGTGGCCCAACAGCACCACCTGCAGCGGCCCTGTGCCAATCTGGCCTCTGGCGTTGTCGGCCTCGTCGACCCAGGCCCTGGGATAGCCCAGCCGTTTCATACCCTCGACCAGATACTGCGCTACAGCACGCTCCTGCCCCGAAACCGAAGGGATCTCGAGGGCACCTCTGAGAAACTCCACAGGGTCTATGTTCATCTAGCCTCGACGGTCGCTGTGCCGCGTTCATGCATCACGGCTACAGCCATGTTGGCAAGGATAGCACGGGATGCCTCTCGAGACCCCCAGCCCCTTGACTTTTCCGAAAATTCCCTAGAATAAAGAGCAGTTTGGTCGCTTGAGTTTCCAGAGCCTAAAGAACGGAGGAAAAACATGCCCCACGTAATTGTTGAGCCCTGCATCGGCACCAAGGACAAGTCCTGTGTCGAAGTCTGCCCAGTTGAATGCATCTACGACGGGGGAGACCAGTTCTACATCCACCCCGACGAGTGCATTGACTGCGGCGCTTGCGTTCCAGCTTGCCCGGTCTCGGCCATCTACCCCGAAGAGGATGTGCCCGAGCAGTGGCACGACTACATCGCCAAAAACCGCAAGCTGTCGGGTCTCGAGTAAGCCCTCTACCAGACAAAATGGCCGCAGCACTGCGGCCTTTTCGTTTGCTCAGACCCCCCCACTGCTGGCCCGCCTGCGATCGCGCCGAATCCGCCACCACAGGTAATACACCGCCACCATGCGCAGCAGCATCGAGACCACGATGGGCAGGTGGTAGGGGCTGGGGAAGAGCTTTAGCTGCTGGTGCAGGCTGCCCAGCGCCCCGCCCAAAAGCGAGCCCAAAACCCCTCCCACCGCAAAAGCCATCCAGTACCAGGCCAGGTAGAGGTTGCGCTTTTCCGGGGGAGCGCTCTGCAAGGCCACGTTGGTGAGGGCGGTGCCAATGCCCCCCCAGGCCAGCGCATCGCAAACGGCGGCAATCCAGATGCTTTGCAGGTTGCCGGGCCCTCCTGCCAGCCACAACGGGGGCAGCACCAACGCGGCCACGCTGCTGCTGAACAGCAGCACCTGCCAGTGCCCTATCCGGTCGGCCAAGCGGCCCCACAATGGGCTTAGCACCAACCCACAAGTTGCAGCAATGACCGTCCAAAGACCCACCTGGGTGAAGGTCATGCGAACGTACTCGAGGAACAGCGGAAACACAAAGGGCCCACCCACGCTCACCGCACCTAAAAACAGCACTACAAAGCCCAGGTATCCCCGGAAGCGACGGTCGGAAAGGGGCTGAACGAACTCACCAAAGCCGGGAGCGTTGATCTGTGCGGGTGGCTCGTGTTGCCGCCGCAGAACGAAGGTCGCTCCCACCCCTGCGGCTACCGCAATGCCCAGCACCAGCAAGAACCCCCAGGGCTTGCCCAGCAGGTCAATCAGACTGCCGGCGGCCAGGTTGCCCAGGGTACCGACCAGGCCCAGCACCCCGTTGCGCAGGCCAAAGTAGCGGCCCCGCTCTTTCTCGGGTACCAGATCGGCCATCCAGCTCGTCCAGAGCACATTGACCGGGGCAACAATAAGCTGGGACAGAGCGGCCACCAGCAGCAACCCTGGTACGCGCCAGGGTTCGGGGAGTAAAGGCAGTAGCAGGGTCAGCGCGAACAGTCCGCGCCCCAGAGCCGACAGCGCGACACTCAAGCGCTTGCGGCTACCGCGCACGAAGAGCGCCAGCGGAGCGGCCAACTGACCCACCATCGGCAGGGCGCCCAGAATGGCCAGCGCTACCGGAGGTGCGCCCAGCCACAGCGCGTAGCCGGTGGTGACCACGCCGGTGCTCCAGTTGATGAACAGGATGGCCAGCATGCCTTCCCAGATGGCCAGGGTTTGCGAGCGGCGGGGTTCGGTGGGAGGCAGAACCGTCACAAAATACGATTATTGACCGACGGGTCAGTTTTGAGAAGAGACAAGGCGTTTGACAACCGGGGTTTAATGCGTGTGTCCATACTCTGCAAGGGCAGTCGGCATCAGGCTTGTTGCTTGCCTTTACAGCGTTGTGTTTGCCACCGCCTTCTATGGCGTTCCTGAGTTTTTTTAGACCATACGCCGACCCGCACCCACCACAAACGGGCATACAATGAGGTGATAGGAGCCGCGCAAAGCGGGCACGCTTCCAGAAGCCAGCTCCCGTCG